>JAUMXM010000017.1:21927-38787 GCA_030529085.1 Rikenellaceae bacterium
ATACCTGCCAAGAGGTAGTCGCGAGCCTTCAGCACGTTGGCCTTATCGGCCTCCTTCTGGCCATAGTAGCAGTGGAAGAGGTAGTAGTAGATATTACCTTCCTCGTCGGCATAACCGGCCTCGAGAGCCTTCTCGAGCAGCTCGCCACCCATTACAAACGATGCAGGATTCGTAGCACCGTCCATCGTGCGGAGATAACCGGCATAGTAGAGCAGCGTAGCGTCCTTCTCGTTGCCCATCACGGGGTGCTGAACAACATAGTAGGCAGCCAGATAAGCATCGGCAGCATCAGCATAGCGGGCAGCGTCGAGCGACGTGTTACCCAGCTGCGAGTAGTAGTTACCCAGCTGATTCATACCCTCCTTTACCTTCTCAGCCTGCTTGGCATCGATCTCGAGCGCCTTCAGATAGGCCTCCTTGGCCTTCTCACCGGCACCTACATATACGGTCTGCGTCTCAACCCAGGTTACCACCTTGCCGTTCGCAATATAAGCCGTAAAATAGGGATATACCCACGACTCGTAAGCAACACCGGCCAGCGTCTCCTGACCTACCGACTGAGGCTCGCCCACCGAGAGCTTGAGCATCATCGTCTCCATACCAACGAACACATCCTTCGTGGGAGCAACAGCGGCCTCGTAGTAAGCCTTACCGCGATTGATCCACGTAGCAGCCTTCGCATTCTTCTTTGCATCGGCGATGTCAGCGTCGCTCTTCTCGAGCTTGGCTACGATTGCCGACTTGTTTACCTTCTGTGCCTGGGCAGCGGGAGCTGCGAGAAGCACGGCGGCCAGAGCCACCAGAATCATTCTTTTCATACGCTTATGAATTTAAGGTTTTGTTTGTTTCACTTATTTTGCTGGCTCGAAGCCTATGCCTCGGCCGGGGTTACATTTTCCGTAGCTGCGTCGGTCGTTGCACCCTCGGTAACTACGCCCTCAACAACTACGCCCTCCTGCGGCTCGTTCTCCTCCTCGGTCTTCGGGGCTACGACTACCGACGAAATCTGGTCGCCCTCGCGCAGGTTGATCACCTTCACGCCCTGCGTAGCGCGGCCTGCGAGACGAATCTGGTCGACCGCCGTGCGGATAACCACACCCGAGCGGTTGATGACCATCAGGTCGTTGTCGTCCGAAACGGCCTGGATCGAGACGAGCTTACCGGTCTTATCCGTGACGTTGATCGTCTTGACACCCTTACCACCACGATTCGTGATGCGGTACTCGTCAAGATCGGTACGCTTACCGAAACCATTCTCGCTCACCACCAGGACATCCTTCTTGTCGTCGGGCTCGATGGCGATCATGCCAACTACCTCGTCCTCCTCCTCGATCGAGATACCGCGAACACCGGCACCTACACGACCAATCGGGCGTACGGTCTGCTCGTTGAAGCGGATGGCCTTACCCTCACGGGCTGCGATCAGGATCTCGGCATTGCCGCTCGTCAGCATAGCATCGAGCAACTCATCACCCTCGCGGACCACAATGGCGTTGATACCGTTCTGACGCGGACGCGAGTAGGCCTCGACCTTCGTCTTCTTGATCGTACCACGACGCGTACACATCACAATGTAGTAGTTGTTCAAGAACTCCTCGTCCTGGAGATTCTCCACATTGATATAGGCACGCACCTTGTCGTTTTGGGCAATCTGGATGACATTTTGAATAGCTCGTCCCTTAGAAGAACGTGTTCCCTCGGGAATTTCGTATACCTTGAGCCAGAAACAACGTCCCTGCTCGGTGAAGAAGAGCATCGTGTTGTGCATCTTGGCCACATAGATATGCTCGATAAAGTCGGCATCACGCGTCGCCGAGCCCTTCACACCGATACCGCCACGATGCTGAGCGCGATACTCGGCCAGCGGGGTACGTTTGATGTAGCCCAGGTGCGAAATGGTAATCACCATATCGTCGTTGGCATAGAAGTCCTCGGGGTTGAACTCCTCGGCGGCATAGACAATCTCCGTGCGGCGCTCGTCGCCATACTTCTCCTTGATCTCGAGCAACTCCTCCTTGACCACCTCGAACTGCTTGGCCTCGCTGCCCAGAATCTCCTCCATGCGGGCGATGAAGGCCATCAGCTGGTCGCGCTCGGCAACAAGCTTGTCGCGCTCCAGACCCGTCAGGGCACGCAGGCGCATCTCGATGATGGCTGCCGTCTGCAACTCGTCGAGACCAAAACGCTCCATCATGCGCTGCTTGGCCTCATCGGGCGTACGCGACGAACGGATGATGCTCACAATCTCGTCGATGTTGTCCTGGGCCACAATCAGACCCTTGACGATGTGGAGACGCTCCTCGGCCTTGCGCTTGCGGCGTACCACCACGTCGTGGCGGTGGTTCACGAAGTGCATCACCAGGTCGCGCATCGGCAGGAGCTGCGGACGGCCCTTCACCAGCGCAATATTGTTCACTGCAAACGAGGTCTGCAGCGGAGTATTCTTGTAGAGGTTGTTGAGCACGACGCTCGCCATGGCATCCTGCTTAACGATGATCACGATGCGCAGACCCGAGCGGTCCGACTCGTCGTTGATGTAGGAGATACCCTCCAACTTCTTGTCGTTGATCATGTCGGCGATCTTTTTGATCATCTCCGCCTTATTGACCATGTAGGGGATCTCGGTAACAACGATGCACTCGCGGCCCGAAGGGGTCGTCTCGATCTCGGTCTTGGCACGCATCACCACGCGACCGCGACCCGTCAGCATCGCCTCCTTCACGCCCTCGTAGCCATAGATCTGGGCACCGGTCGGGAAGTCGGGAGCCTTGACATACTGCAACATCTCCTCGCCCGTGATTTCGGGGTTATCGATATAGGCGCAGCAGGCATCAACCACCTCCGAGAGGTTGTGGGGTGCCATGTTGGTAGCCATACCGACGGCAATACCACTTGCACCATTGACAATCAGCAGCGGAATCTTGGTGGGGAGCACCGTAGGCTCCTGGAGCGTATCGTCGAAGTTGAGCGTCCAATCGATCGTCTCCTTGTCGATGTCGGCCAGCACCTCGTCGGTAATCTTGCGCATACGGGCCTCCGTATAACGCATAGCAGCCGCCGAGTCACCGTCCATCGAACCGAAGTTACCCTGACCCTCAACGAGCGGATAGCGCATAGCCCACTCCTGGGCCAGACGCACCATCGCCTCATAGACCGACGAATCGCCGTGAGGGTGGAACTTACCGAGCACGTCACCGACGATACGGGCCGACTTACGGGTCGGTTTGTCGTGCGACAGACCCAGCTCGGCCGACATATCGAACAAGATACGGCGGTGTACGGGCTTCAGACCGTCACGCACGTCGGGAAGCGCACGCGAAACGATGACCGACATCGAATAGTCGATGTAGGCCGATTTCATCTGCTCCTCGATATTGACCGGCACGATACGACCGACCAAACCTGCATTCTTTTCTTCTTCAGTTATCATTCTAACGCGATTTATATGCAATTATTAACGTACAAAAATAGCGTTTATTTTCGATTTCAGCAATTTTTTAGAGGCTTTTTCACTCACGCGCGCGAGAAATTTTCGTTTAATGCCCCTTTTTAGCCGATTTTAGCCACTTTCAATTTTCGCCCGACACCCCGTCGGGTATTTCGGGAATTCGGAATCCGAAATTCTAAATTCCAAATCGGGAGTGCGGCCGTAAGATGCGGCAAAGACAAAAAAAACGGCGCGAGGGGTGATCCTTCGCGCCGTTATCATTTTTTAGCGGAAATCGATGATTTCGTAGTCGGTGTAGGCCGCCCGGTCGAATTGCGGTAGCGGCGCATCCAACGACTTAATCGACAAGATTTTAACCACCACAGCCAGCTCGTCGGTGTAGTAGGTAATTTCGGTCGGCAGGTTGCGCTTTAGATCCAGGCGCAGGCGTATCGACGAGGCGGGGTCACGCTCCGTGCGAAGGCTCACCAACGCCTCGCCCGACTCCTCTTTGAGCAACGTCGGCACATAAAGCGACGTCAAGAGGTCGAAGGCATTGGCCGGATTCGAGAGGATATTAGCCGATTCAGCCTCGGTCGTAGTGAGCGTAATCTCCCGACGACGGCCATCTACCTCGTAGCGCACAGCGCCATCGCCATAGACCTCCATGTCGGCCATCTCGATGCGATATTTATCACCCTCGACGGCAAAAGCACCCAACATGCGCTGGCCGTCCACCTCGATCATATAGGTAGCCTCGTAGCCCCCCATCGTGCTGAACGAACGACTCATCGTCTTCACCAACTGCTCGGCACGACCGCCCGACTGGGTACGCGCCACAAAGACCAATCCGAGAAGCAGAAAGGTCCCTAAAATAGCGGCCAAAAGATAGTTGCGTCTCATCTTTATGCGTTTGAAAAAGTCTTAAAAGAGTCCTAAATCCTGCAACTTAGCCTCGAGCGAAGGGAGGTCGTGGAACAAAACATCGCGCGGCTTGGCACCCTGAGCACGACCCACGATACCCGAGCGTTCGAGCTGCATCATAATGCGGCCTGCACGGTTGAAGCCCACCTCGTAGTTGCGCTGAATCATCGAGGTCGAAATCGAGCCCGACTCCACCGCATCGCGGGCAATCTCGGCAAAGAGGGCATCGTACTTCTTGGGAGCCGATCCCTCATCGTCGCTACCCATCGGGGCATCGCTCCCCTCGGGAATATAATCAGGCAGCGTGTAGGCCGTGGTATAGCCCTGCTGGCCGGCCACATACTCCACGATGCGCTCCACCTCGTCAGTCTCGACCAACGCGCACTGGATGCGGGTCATATCGCCATCCTTCGAGAAGAGCATATCGCCGCGACCGATAAGCTGATTAGCACCCGGGCGGTCGAGAATCGTACGCGAGTCGATCATCTGCGTCACACGGAAGGCGATGCGGGCCGGGAAGTTGGCCTTGATACCACCCGTGATGACCTTCACATCGGGACGCTGCGTGGCAATGATGAGGTGAATACCCACGGCGCGCGCCTTTTGGGCCAAACGCATCACGGGGCGCTCCACCTCGCGGGCCATCATAATCAGGTCGGCAAACTCATCGACAACCACCACAATATAGGGCAGGAAGCGGTGACCTCGCTCGGGATTGAGGCGACGCGCGGTAAATTTCTGGTTATACTCCACGATGTTGCGCGTACCGGCCTGACTCAAGAGCTCAAGGCGGCTATCCATCTCCGTACAGAGCGAGTTGAGCGTATAGACCGCCTTCATCGGGTCGGTGATAATCGCCTTCTCCTCGGACTCCATCTTGGCCAGGAAGTGGTGCTCGAGCTGGGCGTAGAGTGAGAACTCGACCATCTTGGGGTCGATCATCACGAGCTTCAGCTCGGCGGGGTGTTTGCGGTAGAGCAGCGAGGTGATAATCGCATTCAGACCGACCGACTTACCCGTACCCGTAGCACCTGCCACCAACAAGTGGGGCATCTTGGCCAGGTCGAAGACGTAGTTTTCGTTCTGAATCGTGCGACCGATCACGATCGGCAGCTCGGCCTTCGACTCGAAGAAGCGCTTGGAGCGAATCGCCGAGTACATCGAGACAATCTGCTTATTCTGGTTCGGCACCTCGATACCGATCGTTCCCTTGCCCGGAATCGGGGCGATGATACGGATACCGAGCGCCTTGAGGCTCTGGGCGATATCCTGCTCAAGGCCCTGAATCTTCGAGATCTTGACACCCTGTGCCTGGACAATCTCGTAGAGGGTTACGGTCGGGCCTACGGTCGCCTTAATTTTCTGAATCGGAATACCGAAGTTGGCCAGCGTCTCCTCGATCTTGGCCTTATTTTCAAAAATTTCGGCCTCGGTCACCTCCGAATCGGACTGGTAATCCTCCAAGAGGGTAATCGGGGGTTTCTTGTATTTCAAGAGGTCTTTGGTCGGGTCGTAGGCCTCCAACGCAAGCTCGCGCTTGGTCGCCATCTCGTCACCCTTGGGCACCTCGACCGTCACCACGAGCCCCTCGGCAGGGGGTGTCGTTTGGGGCGCGGCAGGTTGCTGCTGCGGTTGAGTTGCGGGCTGCTGCGGTTGAGCTGCGGGGGCATCCACCACCTCAAAGCCCTCGGCCTCAAGCGATGCGGAGGGCTCCTGCGGCGCTGCAAGTACCACGATCGGCTCCTCGGTAATCGGCTCCTCGTCGGCCTCCAAATCGATCTCCTCGAAGGGGCCGTTGACCACACGGCGCGGCTTGCGCTCCAACTCCACAAGTCCCCCGGCACCAAGCACCACACGCTGCTCGGGCGTAGGATTCAAATCGACCTCCTCGAAGGGGTTATCCTCACCCCGCAGGTTGCGCTGCACGGCATCGCGCATCGCAGGGCGCACAGCAGGCTCTGTAACAGGCGCTTCGGGGTGTTGTACGGGTTGTGCCACAGGTTGCGGTTGCGGCTTAGGGGGGAGCACCGTAACCGGCTCCGAAACGGGCGTTTCGGCCACCGGCAGCTCATCCTCCTCGATCGCCTCATCGTCATCTGCATACAACTCCTCGATATCGGCATCGGCTCGATCGCGGTGGCGCAACAAATTGACCACCTGGCCACCCTTGTCGACCAAGACATTCGTTGCATTATTGACCTTCGTGATGAAGTTGCGATTGATAAAGACTCCCGTCAGGATCCAACCACCCAAAAGCAGGATAACCATACCAAAACCGCCGATACTCTTATCGAGCATCTCGGCCACCTCGATACCGAAAGCGCCACCCCACCCCGTCGAGGCGCAGAAGCTCCACTTCGAGCCGAAGGCAAAGCCCAGCGTCAGCGAGCCGAGCAGCATCACAAGGAGCAGCGAGAGGGCAAAATGGTTGATCAAGAGGGGCTTCTGGCGGATGATACGCACACCCATCAGCAGGATGATAATCGGCAGCAAAATGCCGAAGACACCGAACGAATGGTCGACCAAAAGCATACCCACACGCGCACCCAACCAGCCGCACATATTCTCGGGCGTGACACCCAGCGTTTCACGCTCCTCGGAGGTGAGCTGCAGACCGCTCTGATCGGCCTCCCACGCAAAGAGCGAGAAGAAGACCGAAGCGGCGGCGAAGAAGCCGATAAAGGCGATGAGCAGACCCGCAATCCAACGGGCACTGTCGCGGTCGGTGCGCTGCACCTGCTGGCGACTATTCACTGATCTCTTATGTTGTGCCATACACTGTTTCGTTATAGGTTTACTTTGGAGGCCAGGCGCTCGCGGTAGGCCTCGTCGGCAAAGGTTTCAAATCGGTATTCGGGGCGATGACCCGACTCGGCCTTCAGCGCGTGTCTGCTCAGCAGTTCGACCACACGACGTGCCACAGCTGGGGCTGCATCGACCAACGTAAAGGGGTACTCCTCGCCCACGCGCAGGAAGGCTTCGCGCAGGAAGGGATAATGGGTGCAACCCAGGACCACCTGATCGGCACCGCGGCGCAGCATCGGCTCGATGACGGTCTTAACCCGCGCGTAGGCCTCCTCGGTGTGCTCCAAATTGGCTTCGACCAACTCCACGAAGCCTTCACCCACGGCCGTCAGCACCTCGATATCGGCGCCATAGCGCGCTGCCGTGCGGCGAAACAGATCGCCGTCAAGCGAGCGTTCGGTGGCCACAACCCCCACTACGCGGCTCTTCGTGGCAAGCGAGGCGGGTTTGATGGCCGGCTCCATGCCCACGATCGGAAGCGTCGGGTAGCTTTCGCGCAGGTGGTCGATAGCGGCTGCCGTAGCGGTGTTACAGGCCACCACGATCAGCTTGCAGCCGAGCGCCAAGAGGTGCTCTACGGCATCCTGGGCCAACTGACGAATCTCGGCCGAAGGGCGCGACCCATAGGGGCAATTTTTGCCGTCGCCCAGGTAGATCAACGACTCCTCGGGAAGTGCCTTGCGCACCTCCTGCCAGACCGAAAGTCCTCCCATTCCCGAGTCGTATATCCCTATCGGCGCGTTGTTCACGGCTGTTTCTTATTAATCGTTAAAACGGACTATCGCCTGGATAATCTCGTCGTCGCTCATCCCCTCGCAGGCGATCGTCTGAATCGCACGGCTGTAGTAGGGGTCGCGCGCAGCCATATCGCTTCGCATAAAGCGAACCAGCTCCTCGTCGTTCAGGCCACGCAGGCGGGGGCGCTTTTGACGGCCAAAGGGGCTGAGGCGCGAGGCGATATTCTCGGCCGAACGCTTCAAATAGACCGTGCGGCCACCGGCGTTCATGAGCTCCATATTATCGCGCCAGGCGGGCAGTCCGCCACCCGTAGAGATAACGGCAACACCCTCGTCGGCCATCACCTGCTGCAACACCTCGCGCTCGATCTCACGAAAACGCTCCTCGCCCTCGTACTGAAAAATATCGAAGACGGTAGCACCCTCGCGCTCCTCGATGAGTTTATCGGTATCGACCATACGCCCACCCAGGCGCAGGGCCAACTTGCGACCGATGGTGCTCTTACCGCACCCCATATAACCAACGAGGATAATCGCTCCTTGCGTACGTTTCATCACTATCGCGGCTTAAAAAAGGTTCAACTGGGCCAAATCGACCACCTCGTCGGCATCACCCTTGGCGCGCTCGATCTCGAGGGGCACACCCGAAGGCTGAATCGGCTCAACGGGGCTTAAATCGACCTCCGGCTCCTCCATAACAACCTGCTCGGCCGCATCGGCAGCCTCCTCGGCAACATCCGTTGTCGGCTCTGCGCCCTCGGTCATCTCCTCCTCGACCTCCTCGTCGCTCGGCTCCGGCTCGGGGGGCAACTCCGGCTCGATGAAGCGCACCGTGGCCACATCGAAGGTCGAGAGGCGCTTACCCTTGGCCTGGGGACTCTTCACGCCGACAAACGAATCGACATCGATCAAATCGGCGGGACGGTGCTCGTGGGCACCCTTGTAGGTCAGCTCAACCTGCGATTCGGGAATCTCCGAGAGGGCAATAAAGCGTGCCTGGCCCTCCTCCAGGAAGGGCTGGAGCTTCTCCGAGAGCTTGATCGAGAAGCGCTTGAGGTAGTAATAATTCTGCTCCGTATCGAAGTAGCAGACGGCATAGACCGCCTCGGGTTTGTAGCGCGAGACGAAGATCGTATCGTCGGGGAAGTGCTGCTGCAGGTCGAAGCCCGTCACATAGTATTGGTTCTTGGCTGTCCAAACCAAGATCTTGTCATCCCCCTTGAACTCACCCAGCAGACGGCCGCGGCCATCGGCATTGAGGCGGCGGATGTCCTCGTCGTACCAGATGTTCTGGCCGCCGAGGGTCGAGGTGCCGCGCTCCTTGAGGACAATCTTATGGATGCCGTAGCGCGAGAAGAGGTTGCCCTGGCTCTGGCGACCCTTGATGGCAAGGGTGGCAAAATCCAAATCGACAATCACACGCTTCAGGCGCGGGCGGGGCTTGAAGTAGACCTTCAGCACCTCGGCTTCGCCATTCGGATTGACCGACATGTAGAGGATCTCGCTCTTGGGCGTACCCTTCGTGATGTCGTAGGCCTTATCGCGCGTGACGGACTTGATCGGGCAGCGTTTCATCATGATCGGCCCATTCTTGCCGTCGCGGTACAATACATTATATATAGTGCGCTCGTCGTTGCGCTTGAAGACACCGATGTAGTAGATATTCTTCTCGAAGAAGGCCTTCTCGGAGACCTTCGTAATCACATAGTGGCCCTCCTTCGTGAAGACAATTACATCGTCGATATCCGAGCAGTCGCAGACGAACTCCGAATCCTTCATCGACTTACCCGTACCGAAGAAGCCCTCGGCTCGATCGACATAGAGCTTGGCATTCGTGACGGCCACCTTCGTTGCCTCGATTTGGTCGAAGGTGCGCAGCTCGGTCTTACGCTCGCGTCCCTTGCCATACTTCTCCAGAATGCGCTGGTAGTAGGCCACGGCGTACTCCGTGAGGTGGGCCAGGTGGTACTTCGTATCCTTGATATCGGCCTCGATCTGCTTGATTTCGTTGTCGGCCTTGTCGGCATCGTAGCGCGAGATGCGGATAAACTTCAGCTCCGTGAGGTGCTGTACATCCTCCATCGTCACCTCCTTGCGCAGGAGCTTCTTGAAGGGCTCCAACCCCTTATCCACCGCCTCGTAGGCAGCCTCACGCGTGCGGCAACCCTCGATGAGCTGGTAGAGCTTGTTTTCGATGAAGATGCGCTCCAACGAGGCGGTATGCCAGGCACCGTTCAGCTCGTCGAGCTTAATCTCCAACTCGCGCCCCAGCAGGTAGCGTGTATGGTCGGCCGAGCGACGCAGAATCTCGCTCACACCCAGGAAGTGGGGTTTCTCGTCCCAAATCACGCAGGAGTTAGGCGAGATGGAGACCTCGCAATCGGTAAAGGCGTAGAGGGCATCGATGGTCTTGTCCGACGACTCGTCGGGGGCAACCTGAATCACGATCTCGACCTTGTCGGCCGTCAGGTCATCGACCTTGCGAATCTTAATCTTGCCGCGCTCGTTGGCCTTGATGATCGACTCCTTGATCGACTCCGAAGTGGTCGTGAAGGGGATCTCGGTGATGGCCAGCGTGCGTTTATCGATCTTCGAGATGCGGGCACGAACACGCACAGCACCACCGCGCAAACCGTCGTTGTAGCGGCTCACGTCGGCCAGACCGCCCGTCGGGAAGTCGGGATAGAGCTGAAACTCGCGCCCCTCGAGGTGGGCTATACAGGCGTTGATCAGCTCCACGAAGTTGTGGGGCAGAATCTTCGAGGCCAAACCTACGGCAATACCCTCCGTACCCTGTGCCAGGAGCAGCGGGAACTTTACGGGAAGGGTCACAGGCTCCTCCTTACGGCCGTCGTAGGCCATCATCCACTCGGTCGTCTTCTTGTTGAAGACCACATCGAGGGCAAATTTCGAGAGGCGCGCCTCGATATAACGGGCTGCAGCGGCATCGTCACCCGTGAGGATGTTACCCCACGAACCCTGACAGTCGATCAGAAGATCCTTCTGACCGAGCGATACCAAGGCCGACTCGATCGAGGCATCACCGTGGGGGTGATAGGCCATCGTCTGACCGACGATGTTGGCCACCTTGTTGTAGCGACCATCCTCCATCAGGCGCATCGCGTGCAGGATGCGGCGCTGCACCGGCTTCAGACCATCTTCGATGTGGGGCACGGCACGCTCCAGGATCACATACGAGGCGTAATCGAGGAACCAATTCTTGTACATGCCCGTCAAGCGGCGCACACCGCTCTCGTCCTGCATCAGTCGCCCGAACTTCTCGCTCTTGGTCGAGGGGGCAGGCACCTCGTCCGTCTCGGCTTCCACAGCCTCGACAGCCTCCGCAGTCTCCACGCCCGACTCGCGCAGCTCCTCGGCTACCTCTTCGATTCTATCTTTCTTGTTTGCCATAGTCGTTTAGTTCAGGTCGGCATCGATCAAATCCTCCTCGATGCGCAGGTTGTTAATGATGAAACCCTGGCGTTCAAAGGTGTTCTTACCCATGTAGAACTCCAGCAGGTCGTGGATCGGGTCATCCTTCGTGATGCGCACCTTGTCGAGGCGCATCGTCTCGCCGATGAAGTGTTTGAACTCGGTATCCGAGATCTCACCAAGACCTTTGAAGCGGGTGATCTCGGCCGTCGAGCCACACTTCTTGACCGCTACCTGACGCTCCTCCTCCGAGTAGCAGTAGTGGGTCTCGCGCTTGTTGCGGACACGAAACAGAGGGGTCTGCAGGATGTAGAGGTGGCCGCGACGAATCACATCGGGGAAGAATTGCAGGAAGAAGGAAGTGATCAGCAGACGGATGTGCATACCATCGACATCGGCATCGGTTGCCACAATCACCTTCTCGTAGCGCAGGTTGTCGACATCCTCCTCGATGTTGAGTGCCGCCTGCAGCAGGTTGAACTCCTCGTTCAGGTAGACCACCTTCTTTGTCAGGCCGTAGCAGTTGAGCGGCTTACCGCGCAACGAGAAGACGGCCTGCGTGCGCGCATCGCGACACTTGGTGACCGACGACGAAGCCGAAAGACCCTCCGTGATGAAGATCATCGTTTTGTCGGCCAGCTCGTTCTTATCCGTGCGGTGAATCTTGCAGTCGCGCAGCTTCTTGTTGTTCAGCGAAACCTTCTTGGCCGTCTCGCGCGCCTTCTTCTGTACACCCGAAATTGCCTTGCGCTCCTTCTCGTTCTCGACAATCTTGCGCTGGATGGCTTGCGCCGTCTCGGGGTTCTTATGCAGGAAGTCATCGAGGTGCTTGGCCAGGAAATCGACCACGAAGTTGCGCACCGTGGGGCCCGACTTCGACATATCGCGCGAGCCTAGCTTCGTCTTGGTCTGCGACTCGAAGATCGGCGCCGAGACCTTGAGCGAGATGGCCGCCACGATCGAGGTGCGGATATCCGAGGGGTCGTAGTCTTTGTGGTAGAACTCCTTCAGGGTCTTGGCTATCGCCTCGCGGAAGGCAGCCTGATGAGTACCGCCCTGCGAGGTGTATTGGCCATTGACAAACGAGTAGTAGCTCTCGCCGTAACCCGTGCCGTGAGCCACCACCACCTCGATATCCTCGCCCGTAAGGTGGATGGGGGGATAGAGGGGGTCCTCCGACATATTCTCGTTCAGAAGATCCAACAGACCATTCTTCGAGGCGTAGCTCTGGCCGTTGAACTTCACCGTAAGGCCCTTGTTCAGGTAGGTGTAGTTGCGCACCAGCTGCTCGACATACTCGGGGTTGTAGGTATAGGGGCCGAAGATCTCCTCATCGACCGTGAAGCGAATCAGCGTACCGTTCTTCTCCTCGACACCGCTCTCCCACTTATCCGAGACCTCGAGACCCTTCTCGAAGAAGACCGTGTGGGCCTCGCCGTCGCGCACCGAACGCGCCATGAAGTTGCTCGAAAGGTAGTTCACAGCCTTCACACCGACGCCATTCAGACCAACGGTCTTCTTGAAGGCGGCGTTCTCCTCGTCGTCCTCGTACTTACCGCCCGTGTTCATCACACTGACGGCTGCCGAGAGGGCGCCGAGCGGAATACCGCGACCGTAGTCGCGCACGGTCACCTCCTGACCCTCGATCGAAAGCTCGATTTGACGGCCGAAGCCGTTCATAAATTCGTCGATCGAGTTGTCGGTGACCTCCTTGATCAGGACATAGATACCGTCATCGGATTGGGTACCGTCGCCCAGCTTGCCGATATACATACCGGGGCGTAGGCGAACGTGTTCGCGCGGTGAGAGGGTTTTAATCGCATCGTCACCGTAGTTCTGTTGGGTTGTATTGAGTAGATCTGCCACGATTCTATTTGCAGGTTTTCTGTTATTGAGTTTTCGAAGTTAAAGGTTAGGCGCGGCCACGAATCTGGTCGAGGTTCTCGCGGATGAGCTTCTCGGTCTTCTCGAGCAGGTCGCGCGTATCGGCCGCGGCCACCTCCTCGGCGGGAATCGGATCCAGAACGCGCACCGTGATGCGATCCTTCCAATTGAAGAGGAACGACTTGGGCTTCACAACGCGGTTCGTGCCATCCATCACCACGGGCAGGATCGTTGCTCCCAGCTCCTTGGCCATCATAAAGCCTCCGGCCTTGAAGCGACCCATCTCGCCCGTCTTCGAGCGCGTACCCTCGGGGAAGATGGCCACCGAGACACCCCGATCGAGCCACATCTTACCCTCGGTGAGCATCTGGGCCATCGCCTGCGAAGCGCGGCCGCGGTTGATCATAATATCACCGTGCATAAAAATCAGCTGACCGAAGAAGGGGGTCTTCATCACCTCGCGCTTCGTAACCCAGCGGAACTGCAGGGGGAGGTAGTACATCGAGGTGATATCGAACATCGAGTTGTGGTTCGACATGATGACGTAGGGCTGTTTGGGGTCGATCTTCTCCAGCCCCTCGATGCGGTGGCGCGTCATAAAGGGGAGGCCGTGGATGCACCACACCAGGCGGCGCGAGAGCTCGTGGACCACCTTGCGACGCTTATCGAAGGGGTAGCATACGACCAGGGCGATGGCGGACAAAATCGTAACCACCAGGCAGGAAAAGAGAATCCAAATCCAATAAATGAGGCTTAACATAGCTATTTTGTGTTTTAATTTTTCGATTTCAAACCCCACTCCGAGGGGGCTTTTCGGGGATTTATTCTGCAAAATTATAAAAATTTCTGCATATATATGGTATCCCCTGCCGAAGAAGTTATCAACAATTTATCGCTTTTTCCCTTTGGGAAAGGGGGTCGAAGGGGTTTTGAGGGCGGGTGAAGGCGGCCAAAGGGAGGCAAAGGGGATTAAAGTTTTACAAAGGGGATTAAAGGCGACCCGTCAGAATCCTTTAGCGACCCTTAATACCCCTATTCCCCTTTCGTAACCTTTTCCCCGATTTGTGAAAGGATTTGCCCTTTTGCGTGTCTAAAGAGGCAGAAACCTACAAAACAAAAGGGATGGAACAGATCAAATACCATTTACGACTCCCCTCACAAAAAAATCTTTCCCCAAGGGGAAAAAGCCAAAGCGGAAAGATTTTTTGAAAATTTCCACTACTTTGTTTTGCATAATACCAATATTTTGTTTTATCTTTGTGATGTGAAAATAATCAAACACCAAAAATAGTATGAATAAAATCATCCTCTCCGTTCTCTTTTCGGCCCTTGTCGGTCAGGTGTGGGCAGCGCGTCAAAACCCCGCCACGGGTCGCGTGGTAGATGCAGCCAACAACCCCGTCGAATTTGCAACCGTCGTACTGCTCAACGGCGCGGACCAGGTGGCCGGCACCACCACCGACGAGGAGGGGCGTTTCACGCTGACGGTCTCGCCGGGCAGCTACACCCTATCTGTACAACATTTGAGCTATGACGAATACTCGAAACAGCTTGAACTGACCGCAGGTATTGATTTGGGTGACATCGTATTAACGCAGTCGGCAACGAAGATTGACGAGGTGGTCGTCAAGGGGCAGTTGGTGCGTCGTGAGGCGGATCGTTTTGTGGTCGATGTGGCCAATTCGGTCGCTGCGCTGGGCAAAGATGGCGTCGAGCTGCTCGAACGCGCCCCCGGAGTCTGGATCAACGACGATAAAATCTCGGTGAACGGCAAGTCGGGCTCGAAAGTTTATGTCAATGACAGAGAGCTGAAAATGAGCAACGAGCAGCTGATTACTTATATTAAAACTTTACGCGCGGAGGAGATCCAGAAAATCGAGATCATCCCCACCTCGGGAGCCGACTACGATGCCGACTCGGCAGGTGGTGTGATCAAGATCACGCTGAAGCGTCAGCGCGAGAACGGCACACAGGGATCGGTGCAGATGTGGAGCACGCTGAATCGCTATGGCACCAACCTCAACCCCTCGGCCAACATCGCCCTGCATAGCGGCAAATTGGACCTCAACGCAGCCGCCTGGTTTACCGACCAAGAGGCCGAGGCGAATGCCACAGAGCAGACCCACTTCTTCACCAACGAGAGTCTGCTCGAGTCTCAATCGAAGGCCAAAGAGGATGGCCAGGACTACGGCGGCCGCCTCGATGCAGTCTATGCGTTGGCCAAAAATCACTCGATCGGCATAGGTGGTCGCTACACGGAGGATTGGGACGACAACACGAACAACTCACTCTCGTTGTTGCGCAGCGACAGCTTCGAGGAGCGAACCAAGAGCCTCTTCCTCGGCGACACGAAGCAGCGCGATGTGAATGGTACCTTCAACTATGTGTGGAAGATCGACACCCTCGGCTCGACACTGAAGCTGCTGGCCGACTACCAGGTGCGCACCAACGGGAACGGCCACGACAACCACAGCCTGAAAAACAGCATCGACTCGCTCTACCGCGATCGTACCGACTCGAAATATCGGATGGCGAGCACCTCGCTGGCCTGGGAGCAGCACTTCAGCCCCAAAATCGTCTTGCAGGCGGGTGCCAAATACACCTACTACCGTATGCAGTCGGATGCCCTCTACGAATACAACAAGGAGGGTGCGTGGTTCAAAAACGAGCGCGAGAGCTTTCACATCGACTACGACGAGCAGATCGCGGCAGCCTACGGCATCGTGCGCGGCAACTTTGACCGTTGGGGATTCGTGGCGGGTCTGCGCGGTGAATATACCCGCACCGAGAGCGAAGGCACGAAGCTCGGCAAGGATTACTTCTCGCTCTTCCCGAACCTCAACCTTTCGTACAAGCTTGACAAGGGCGGCAAACATATGCTCATCGGTCAATATGCGCGTAAAATCTCACGCCCCTCGTTCTGGCAGCTCAACCCCCAACGCTCTCAAATTTCGGATTACAGCTATCAGACGGGAAACCCGCTGCTCGACCCCTCGTATGTACACGATATGAATCTTACGCTGGTCGGCTGGTACAAATATACGCTGACCGTGGGTGTGAACCTGCAAACGGATGAGATTCAGCAGAATTTCGTCAGCGACCCCAACGATCCGAACATCATCTACATCAACTTCATCAACTACAAGGACACGAAGCAGTACTACGTCAATCTGAACGCACCGTTGCAGCTCACGAAGTGGTGGGAGGCCAACGCCAACCTAACGTATGTAGCCTGGGAGCAGCGCGCAACAGCCGAGTCGCCGGTCAAGCTCTACCATATGTTTATGACCTACTGCTCGACCACCTTTACCCTACCCCACAAGTTCTACATCGACCTTTCGTGGAACTACCACAACCGCATCACGATGGGTAACGCAGTGATCGGGGCGGCACACCAGGTCAACGGACAGCTCAAAAAACGCTTTGGAGAGCGTTTCACGGCCACCTTTGCCGTACACAACATCTTCAACGCGCAGCAGGATATCAGTGCCCGCAACGAGCAGTTCGACCGCAGCTACAAACTCGACCAATTCTGGAGCGACCGCCAATTCCGCATCGGCCTTTCGTGGAACTTCCACAGCGGCAAGGCCTTCCGTCAGCGCACGCTGGAGAATACGGGCGAAGGACGCTTTTAGGCAATTAAAAATTAAA
>JAUMXM010000047.1 GCA_030529085.1 Rikenellaceae bacterium
CTGCCGAGCTGGAGCGCTCCTATCTGCGCATCTATGCCTCATCCTCGGAGGGCCTCTTTAACGATGTCCTGGTGCCGCTGAATCGCGGAAATGTTGTGATGTCGGCCGATCGCCTGACGCGCCACGATCCCCATACGCAGGTGCTCTACTCGTTGATGATCGACCGTTTCTACGACGGCAATAAGAAGAATAACCAGCCCCTGAACCGCGAGGATGTACGCCCCGAGGTTGACTACCAGGGTGGTGACCTGAAGGGTATCACGCAGAAGATCGAGCAGGGCTTCTTCAACAAGCTCGGTATCTCGACCATCTGGATCTCGCCCATCACGCAGAATCCGCGTGATGCCTGGGGCCTGAACCAGGAGCCCTTCACCCGCTTCTCGGGTTATCACGGCTATTGGCCCATCTATTCGACCGTCATCGACGACCGCTTCGGCTCGCCCGAGGAGTTGCGCGAGCTGTTGGATGTAGCTCACGATAACGGCTTGAACGTGATTCTGGACTATGTAGCCAACCACCTGCATATCAATTCGCCCGTGCTGCAGGAGCATCCCGACTGGGTTACGGAGCTGATGCTGCCCGACGGCCGCAAGAACCTCGGCCTGTGGGACGAGCAGCGTCTGACGACCTGGTTCGACGAGCATATCCCCTCGCTCGACCACGAGCGCGTGGAGGTGGTTGAGCCGATGACCGACTCGGCCCTCTATTGGGTGACCGAGTATGAGTTCGACGGCTTCCGCCACGATGCCTGCAAGCACATTCCGCTCGGCTACTGGCGCACGCTGACCAAGAAGATGCGTACGCGTGTTACCGACCGCGAGTTGTGGCAGATTGGCGAGACGTACGGCTCGCCCGAGCTGATCGGCTCCTATGTCTGCTCGGGTATGATCAATGCCCAGTTCGACTTCAATGTCTACCATACGGCCCTCGATGTCTTGACGCGCGACGCCTCGGTGAAACGTCTGGCCGATGTGGTCGAGCAGTCGATCGGAGCCTACGGCGCCCACCACACGATGGGTAACATTACGGGTAACCACGACAAGGGTCGTCTGATCTCGTTGGCTGGTGGTGCCCTCCACCCCGACGAGGACCACAAGCTGGCCGGCTGGACCCGCAAGATCGAGGTAGGTGACCCGATCGGCTATAAGAAGCTGGCGCTGATCAATGCCCTGAATATGACCATCCCGGGTGTCCCCTGCATCTACCAGGGCGACGAGTATGGCGAGCCGGGCGGTAACGATCCCGACAACCGCCGCATGATGCGTTTCGATGGCTACAACGAGGCCGAGCAGGCTCAGTTGGCCACCACGCGCAAGCTTGCCGAGTTGCGTCGCGAGCAGATGCCGCTCCTCTACGGCGATCAGCTGACGCTCCGCCTGACGGACAGCGTTTGGGCCTACCTGCGCATCTATATGGGTGAGTGGACGGTGGTAGCCCTCAATACGGGTTACGAGACCGAGCAGGTTGAGTTTGTGCTGCCGACGGGTATCAACCTCAAACAGCCGCTCAAACCCAATTTCGGTGCGACCTACCGCCTCGAGGAGGATGGAAAGATGACCATCGAGCTCAAGCCCTGCGGCTTCGAGATTCTGACCAAGAAATAGAGAAACAAATAAATATAAACCAAACTACTGTATGAAACGTAATTTGAAATTTGTGGCACTTTTGTGTGCCCTCTGTGGCCTCGTTTTGTCGAGCTGCGGAAATCAGGCCGAGCCGCAGCAGGTGGCTCGCCCCGACTGGGTCTACAACTCGGTGGTCTATGAGATGAATGTACGTCAGCAGAGCGAGGAGGGTACCTTCGCTGCTGCCGAGGAGCGCCTTCCCTTCCTCAAGGAGCTGGGCGTGGATATCATCTGGCTCATGCCGATTCACCCCATTGGTGAGAAGAATCGCAAGGGTACGCTCGGTTCGTACTACGCCATTCGCGACTACCGCGCCATCAACCCCGAGTTCGGTACGATGGAGGATTTCGAGAAGTTCCTGGCCAAGGCGCACGAGCTGGGTTTCCGCGTCATTATCGACTATGTAGCCAACCACACCTCGCCCGATGCTGCCTGGATCACCGAGAAGCCGGCCGAGTGGTATGTGCGCGACGAGAATGGCGAGCCGATCGTGCAGTACGATTGGACCGACATCTCGAAGCTCAACTACGACTGCGCCGAGGTGCGCGAGGAGATGAAGGCTGTCCAGAAGTTCTGGATCGAGAAGGGTGTTGACGGCTTCCGTTGCGACGTGGCCGGCGAGATGCCCGATCAGTTCTGGGTGGAGTCGTGGCAGGAGGTCGAGGCAATCAACCCCGACGTATACTTCCTGGCCGAGGGCGAGGGCCCGAACTTTCACGCCGATGGTTTCGATGCCTGCTATGCTTGGCCCCTGAAGGATGTGATGAACGACATCGCCCAGGGCAAGAAGACGACCGCAGATATGAAAGCGTGGATCGCCGACCTGCAGGAGCGCTACCCGAAGGAGGCTATCCAGCTCATGTTCACCTCGAACCACGACGAGAACTCGTGGTCGGGTACCGAGTTCGAGCGTCTGGGTGACGCCGTGAAGACCTTCGCTGCTTTGACCTATGTCCTGCCGCAGGGTCAGCCCCTGATCTACACGGGTCAGGAGGTGGGCTACGACCACCGCTTCGAGTTCTTCGAGAAGGACCACATCCCCGCCTGGGAGCCCAACGAGTATACCGACCTGTATCGCACGCTGAACGACCTGCGCCACAACAATCCCGCCCTCTGGGCCGGTGAGAAGGGCGGCGAGCTGGTCTATGTAACGGGTGTTGTCGAGGAGGTGCTGGCCTTCACGCGTGAGGTCGAGGGCAACAAGGTGCTCTGCCTGTTCAACCTCTCGGCCGAGGAGCAGTCGGTAATCCCGACCGTCGATGCTGCCGGTGAGTACACCTGCGCCATGACGGGCGAGAAGGCCGTTGTCGAGGCCGGTAAGGAGTTCAAACTCGCTCCCTGGGGCTACGCCATCCTGACCAAGTAAATAAGGCTCTCGGGGGACTCTCTTCGGCGAATCCCCAATACGGGCATTTAGACCTTTTGCGGCCTGCTCTACCGGTAGGGCAGGCCGTTTTTAAAACCCAAGAACAATGAACGTAAAAAAACTTTTGATACCTATTGTCGCGATGGCAACTCTTTCGTGTAGCTCCGCTCCGCAGTTCGATCCCGCCTCGGTAGTCGATGCCGAGGGCCAGGTAAGCCGCGTAGAGCCTCTTTCGTGGTGGGTGGGGATGACGACCCCGCTGCAGTTGATGATTCACGGTGAGGCGATCTCCGAGTATGATGTGACGATCGAGGGTGGTGGTGTGAATCTGAAGCAGATCCACCGCGCCGAGAGCCCCAACTACCTCTTCCTCGATGTCGAGGTGGAGGCCTCGGCCGAGCCGGGCACGCGCTACCTGGTCTTCACGCGCGGTGAGGAGCAGTTTAAGTATGCCTACGAGTTTGCAGCACGTCGCGAGGGCTCGCGTGAGCGTGAGAGCTTCACGGCAGCCGATGCCATCTACCTCCTGATGCCCGACCGCTTTGCCAACGGCGACCCCTCGAACGACTCGACCGAGGATACCCTCGAGAAGGTCGATCGTGAGAATCTTCACGGCCGCCACGGTGGTGACCTGCAGGGTATGATCGACCACCTGGACTACATCGCCGACCTCGGCATGACGGCCATCTGGTCCACCCCCTTGCTGCTCGACAACGAGCCGGTCTACTCCTACCACGGCTACGCCTGTGCCGACTACTACCACATCGACCCCCGTATGGGTACCAACGAGCTCTATCGTGAGTATGTGGCCGAGGCGCATAAGCGTGACCTGAAGATCATCATGGATATCGTCACGAACCACTGCGGCATTGCCCACTGGTGGATGCAGGATCTCCCCTTCGCGGATTGGATCCATCAGTTCCCCACCTTCACGCGCACCAATGCCCTCTTTTCGACCAACCTCGATCCCAACGCCTCGCAGTATGATCTGCACCTGCAGGAGAGCGGTTGGTTCGACACCTCGATGCCTGATATGAACCTCGATAACCCCTTCCTCTTGCAGTACTTCAAGCAGTGGACCGTGTGGTGGATCGAGTGGGCCGATCTGGATGGTCTGCGTGTCGATACCTACCCCTACAACGAGAAGCAGCCGATGAGCGAGTGGTGCCAGGCGGTTTTGGCCGAGTATCCCAACCTCAATATCGTGGGCGAGTGCTGGACGGCCGATATTCCGCAGCTGGCCTATTGGCAGGGCGGTAACCCCAATAAGGATGGCTTCGATACCCACCTCCCCTCGATTATGGACTTCCCGCTGCGCGATGCCATTTGTGCGGCGCTTCCGACCGACTCGGTGAAGTGGGATGCCGGTATGATTCGCATCTACAACACCCTTTCGGACGACTTTGTCTACCACGACCTCTCGAAGATGATGATCTTCACGGGTAACCACGATATCGACCGCACGGCCGATGTGATGCGCGGCAATGTGGGTCGTGTCAAGATGGCAACAGCACTGATTGCCACCATGCGCGGCTATCCGCAGGTCTATACGGGCGACGAGCTGATGATTCGTTCGGTCGATCTGAAGCAGGGCCATGGCGGTCTGCGTGTCGATACTCCGGGCGGCTGGCCGGGCGATACGGTCGACCTCTTCAGTGAGGAGGGTCGCACGGGCGACGTAAAGGAGGTCTTCGACTTCACGCGCAAAATCTTCAACTGGCGCAAGACGAAGGAGGTGATCCACAACGGTAAGACGCTCCACTTTGTCGATCGTCAGCACAACACCTACGCCTTCTTCCGCTACAACGACGACGAGGCGGTCTTTGTCTTTGCCAATAACTCGCGCGGCAAGCGTCAGGTGCCCTGGTCGAACTATGTTGAGATTTCGGAGTCGCTCACCGAGGCACGCGATGTCGTGACGGGCGAGTCGATCGAGATGAGCGATAAGACCACCGTGCCGGCGCGCGGTGTGCTGATCGTGGAGTTCAAGCGCAAATAGGGGCTCCACAGCCCATGAACGAGCGACGGGAGTGCAACTCTGCACTCCCGTCGCTCGTTTTCTATTTTTCGAACCGTTTGAATCGTAATTTAAGGACTCCGAAGAGGGCCTCGCCAAAGATTCCGCCCGACATCTTCGAGGCGCCTTCGCGTCGCTCGGTGAAGATGATCGAGAGCTCTTTGAGCTTCAGTCCCAATCGCCACGCGGTGTATTTCATCTCGATCTGGAAGCCGTAACCCTTCATTTGGATTTGGCTCAAGTCGATCTTCTCGAGGGCCTCGCGGCTATAGCATACAAAGCCGGCCGTGGCATCGTGGATCGGCATGCCGGTTACGATGCGGACATACTTCGAGGCGAAGTAGGAGAGCAAGAGGCGCGACATGGGCCAATTGACCACGTTGACCCCCTGCACATAGCGCGAGCCGATAGCCACATCGGCCCCCGCTTCGATGGCGGCAACCAGACGCTTCAGGTCGTCGGGGTTGTGCGAGAAGTCGCAATCCATCTCGCAGAGACAATCATACCCCTCGGCCAGACCCCACTGGAAGCCCCTCAGGTAGGCCGTGCCCAGCCCCTGCTTACCACTGCGGCGCACCAAGAAGACCCGCTTGGGGTAGATCTGGTGGTAGCGCTCGACCACCTCGGCGGTGCCGTCGGGCGAGCCGTCGTCGATGATGAGCAGGTCGAATTCACCCGCAAGCGAAAGCACCTTGAGGATCATCGGCTCGATGTTCTCCCGTTCGTTGTAGGTGGGTATGATGACAAGTTTGCGCATAGGATTGTCGGCTTGTTTTTGCAAAGTTAGTTTTTTTTGTGCAATCGGCGGTATATTTTCGCGCAAAAAGAGTATCTTTGTAAGAAATAAAAATGTTTCTGCTATGAAAAAACTGGCGAAAACTATCTTTGTTGCGGTGGCTGTTCTGTTGGTCGCTGCTTTGGTTGCTCCGACTCTGTTGCGCAGCAAAATTGAAACCATCGTAAAGAGCGAAGCCAACAAGATGTTGGTTGCCAAGCTCGATTTCGAATCTCTGAACATCAGCCTGCTCCGCCATTTTCCGAACGCTTCGCTCGGCCTGAAGGGGCTGACGCTCGTGGGCGTCGAACGTTTCGAGGGCGATACGATTCTTGCTGCCGAGCGTATCTCGGTGGTGGTGAGCCCCCTTTCGCTCCTCTCGAGTGATGGCTTTAAGGTGAAGAAGGTGCTGCTCGATGCCCCTTCGGTCTATGCCCATAAGCTCGAGGATGGTGCCGTGAACTGGGATGTGATGCGCACCGAGGAGGGCGAGGAGGTGATCGCCGAGGAGATTGCTGCGGAGGCTGCCGAGACGACCGATGAGGCGGCTGCACCCTCGGCCTTCAAGCTTGCCGTGCAGGACTTCCGCATCGAGGAGGCCTCGCTGCGCTACGCCGACGACTCGACGAAGATGTACTTCTCGACAGCACCGCTCGATGTGCGCCTTCAGGGCGATTTGTCGGCTGCCAAGAGCGAGCTGGAGCTCAATATCCTGATGCAGGAGCTCTTCTTCAAGCAGGGCGTGGTGACGATGCTCACGGGTGCCGAGGTGGAGTTCGACGCCCGCATCAAGGCCGATCTGGAGAAGATGAATTTTGGCTTTGCCAAGAATACCTTGCGCCTGAATGCCATTCAGCTTACGCTCGATGGTTGGGCGCAGCTCATGGAGGATGATGCAATCGCTATGGACCTCACGTTGGGCACCTCCGAGGTGCAGTTCAAGGATGTCCTGTCGCTGATTCCGGCCTTCTACACGAAGGATTTTCGCCGTCTGACGGCCGGTGGCGAGCTTTCACTCTCGGCGTGGGCCAAGGGTGAGATGCGCGGCTCGGAGCTCCCGGCCTTTGCCCTTGAAGCTGCCGTCAAGGAGGGTCGCTTCCAATACGCCTCGTTGCCGAAGGCGGTGACCGATATCAATATCGAGGCCTCGGTGAAGAACCCCGGTGGTGTGATGGATCAGACGGAGATCAACCTCTCGAAATTCGGCCTCAAGATGGCCGGTAACGCCGTAGCTGCTACGTTCTATGGCACGAACCTTATAACCGACCCTTTGTTGCGTGCAACGTTGGATGGTCGCATCGATCTGGGGGCTGTCGAGGAGGTCTATCCGTTGGAGGATATGGCGCTCGAGGGTACCATCACGGCCGATCTGGCAGCCGCTTGCCGTATCTCCGATTTGGAGCAGCAGCGCTACGAGCAGCTCTCGGCTAAGGGTACCTTCATCGTGGAGAAGATGGGGCTCGATATGGCTTCGCTGCCCCCCGTGAAGTTGTCGCGTGCTGCGGCTACGATTTCGCCCCAGGCGATGACCCTCGGCGAGTTGTCGTTGATGGTGGGCGAGAGCGACCTGTCGGCCAACGGCCGCCTGTCGAACTATTTGGGTTACCTGCTGCGCGGCGATAAGCTCTCGGGACGTCTCTATCTGAAGTCCGAGTTGCTCAACCTGAATCAATTGATGGAGTCGATGGCTTCGGATACGACAACCGAAGAGCCGACCGAGGAGCCCGTTGCCGAGGTTGCCGAGGTGTCGGCCGAAGTGGCCCCTACGGAGGCTATCGTGATCCCCGAGAATCTCGATCTTTCGCTCTCGACCGAGCTGAAGAAGATCCTCTTCCAGCAGATGACGATCACCGACGTGAAGGGTGGTGTTTCGCTGGCCGGCGGTGCTTTGTCGCTCGACGGATTGCAGATGGGACTCTTCGGAGGTGAGGCCAAGGCCTCGGGTAAGTACCTCACGACCAACCCTGCGGCTCCCACCTTTACGATGGATCTGGCCCTGAAGCAGGCCTCGTTCCAGGAGACCTTCACGCAGCTTGAGATGGTGCAGAAATTGGTGCCGCTCTTTGCCAAGACGGGTGGCAACTATTCGCTTTCGATGGATCTCTCGACGCTGCTCGATGGCTCGATGTCGCCCGTGATGAATACGGTCAATGCCCATGGTCAACTTTCGTCGGCCAGCATTCGTCTGCAAAATATCGAGGCGCTCGATGCCTTGGCCAACGCCTTGAAGTATGATAAGCTGAAGGTGATTGAGGCGGAGAATGTGCTCATCGACTTTACGGTGAAGGATGGTCGCGTCAATACCGAGCCCTTCGATCTGAAGATGGGTAAGACGGTGATGACCCTCTCGGGCTCGACGGGTCTTGACCAGACGATCGACTATACGGCCGAAGTGGCCTTGCCGGAGGGGACGGCCAACGGTCTGTTGAGTAAATTCAATGTAGGCATCGGTGGTACCTTCTCGAAACCCGAAATCAAGGTGGGTGTAAAGGAGGCGGCCAAGGAGGCTGTGACGAGTGTGCTTGATCAGCAGGTGCAGAAACTCACGGGCAGCGAGTCGCTTGCGGCCGAGATCGAGAAACAGGCCGAGAATCTGCGTGCTGAGGCCGTTCGTGCAGGCGAGAAGCTTGTAGCGGCTGCGCAGGAGCAGAGCGCAAAGCTTGTTGAGCAGGCTGCCTCGAAGGGTAAATTGGCGCAGGTTGCAGCCAAAGCTGCAGGTGATAAACTTGTCAAGGAGGCCGAGAAACAGGCCGAGAATCTGAAGAATAAGGCCGAGGAGCAGATTGCAAAACTCGGAACGGCGAAATAGCGATTGAGCCGGAATGAAAGAAGGAGATAGCCCCGACGGGTTATCTCCTTCTTTGGTTATAGGTCGTTGTGGGAGGCTAAGGGTAGCTAAGGGTTTTCTTTAATCTCCCTTAGTCCCCCTTAGTTACCTTTAGCCTCTTTGCTTTAATCTCTATCCCACGATTACCGTGATCAGGTCCTCTTTTTGGAGGTACTTCGCCGCGAGGCGTTGCACCTCGTCGGGGGTGATGGCGCGGATGCGGGCCACATTCTCGGCGATAATGTCGTTGGTGCGACCGCAGAGGATGTTTTCGATCGTCACGTCGGCAATACCGAAGGGGCCGTCGAGGATGCGCATCATCTCGCCCGTCATGATGTTCTTGACCAGGTGGAGCTCCTCCTCGGGGATGGGCTCGGTGCGGATGCGCTCCACTTCGCGGTAGATCTCTTCGAGTGCCGCTTCGGTCACCTCCGAGCCTACCTGTGTGGCGATAGCGAGGTAGCCCTCGCGCTCGAAATTGACCAGCGCCGAGATTACGCCGTATGTGAAGCCGTGCTCCTCGCGTAGGTTCTGCATCAGGCGCGAGCCGAAGTAGCCACCTAAGGCTGCCGCTACGACCTGCATGCCCAAGAAGTCGGGGTGCTCGCGCGGAAAGAGGCGACGACCGATGCGAATCGAGGATTGCACCGCCCCCTCGTGGGCGATGCGTAGCAGGTGCTGCTGCTCGACGGGCGGGAATTGAGTTGTCTCGGGTGCTTCGCCCGTGGGGAACTGCTCCAGCAGGGCGATGAGCGCCTCGCGCTCACGTTCGCCCACACGACCGCTGCAGACGGCAAAGCCGTTCGAGGCGGTGTAGTGGGTGCGGTAGAAGTGCTCCACATCCTCGCGTGTGAGGGTGTCGTAGGCCTCCTCCGCGTAGCTTATGCCGTAGGGGTGCTCTTTGCCGAACATCGCCTCGGCAAAGGCCTCGCGAGCGCGCACATCGACCTTTTGGCGGTCGATCTTCAGGCGTTGCTTGCGCTTCAGGCGGTAGGTCTCGACCTCCTCTTCGGGGAAGGTGGGGTGGAGCAGAATCTCGGCGGCCACTTCGAGCGTGGGATCGACAAACTTGGTCAGCATCGCAAAGCTGATGTAGCTATAGTCGCGGTCGATATTGACATCGAAGTAGGAGCCGTGGAAGTCGAGCTGCTCGGAGATTTCGCGCGCCGTCATGCGGGCCGAACCCTCGGCCAGGAGGTTGGCCGTAGCCGAGGCCGAGAAGGGGATCGTTTGGCGGGCCGAACCTGCGCGGAAGAGGCAGGTAAGACGCAGAATCTCAAAGTCGTCCGACGAGAGAATATAGAGCTTCATGCCGTTGCGGAGCGTCACACACTCGGCGTTGGCCACAGCCACATTGGGCTGCACGGTGGGAATCGGAGGCATCATCATCGGGCACGGTAGATTAAGGTGGAACTATTCTCTGCTCGGAAGGTGCGGCGGCAGAAGTCTTGGATGCGCGCGTTGTCGATCGAGCGATACTCCTCGACTTCGCGGTTGATCAGAGGCAGGTCGCCCAGGAAGTCGTAGTAGCCCAGATTCATCGCTTTGTTCATCACATTCAGCTCGCCAAAGAGGGTGTTGGCCTCGAATTTATTTTTCACCTTTGCCAACTCGTAGTCGGTGGCACCCTCGCGCATCAAGGCCTCGATTTCGCGTACGAAGGCCTCCTCGGCCTGCTCCTCGGTGGTGGTGGGCAGCAGCTGGCCCGTCAGGATGAAGAGCCCCGGATCGACATCGCCCGAGATGTAGGCGTTGATCGAGGCAAAGAGGCGCTGCTCCTTGACCAGGTGTTGGTAGAGGCGTGACGAGTCGCCCCCCGAGAGGAGATCCGATACGAGGTCACCCGTGAAGAAATCTTTCGACAGACGGTCGCCCATGTGGTAGGCAATCGAGAGGGTGGTGGCGGGCACATCGCGCTCGACAACAAGGCGGCGCGGCGCGGTCTGCTCCTCCTCGGCAGGAATCGGGGTGTGGACGATGGGGTGGGATTTCGCATCGCCAAACCACTTCTCGCCCAGGTCGAGCATCGCCTCCTCCTCCAGGTCGGCCGAGATCGAGAGAATGCAGTTCGAGGGGCGGTAGAAGGTGCGGTAGAAATGCTCGACCTCCTCCATGTTTGCCCCCTCGATGTGGTCGATCGAGCGTCCGATCGTGGACCAGCGGTAGGGGTGCTTCTCATAGGCCAATTGGCGCAGGAGCATCGTCTGGTCGCCGTAGGGCTGATTCAGGTAGCGCTGGCGGTACTCTTCGATTACCACGCGCTTCTCGGTTTCGAGCTTCTCGGGGGTGATCCACAGCCCCTGCTGGCGGTCGCGCTCGAGCCACAGGGCCGTCTCGATGTTACCCACGGGGAGCGTGAGGTAGAAATCGGTATAGTCGTTATTCGTGAAGGCGTTGTTCTCGCCCGAGGCCATCTGTACGGGGAGATCGTAGACGGGGACATCGTGCGTGCCGCGGAACATCAGGTGTTCGAAGAGGTGGGCGAAGCCCGTGCGGTCGGGATCCTCGTTGCGTGCACCCACCTTGTAGAGCAGGTTTACGGCCGAGAGTTTCGACACGCGGTCGCGGTTGACAACAACGGTCATTCCGTTGTCGAGTATTCGTTTTTTGTAGGAAATCATGGCGCAAAGATAGGCAAAAGTCGGCAACTTTTTTCTACCTTTGTCGAAACCAACCCTCAAAACCTCTTTTCATGAAAAAGCTCCTGCCCCTGCTGTTGGCATTCGTCGCAATGTCCTGCACCCCCGAAAAACCCCTCAAGGGGAGCTATACCCCCGATTGGGCTTCGCTCGAGAAACACGAAGCCGTGCCCGACTGGATGCGCGATGCCAAGTTCGGTATCTATGTCCATTGGGGTGTCTATTCGGTGCCCGCCTACGGCAATGAACAGTATTACTACTACATGCACCGCGACTCGACCTCGGAGGATTTTCTGATGGGTGGTCATCGTCGCCACGAGCAGCTCTGGGGCCCGCTCGAGGAGTTCGGCTACCACGACTTTATCCCGATGTTCAAGGCCGAGAAGTTCGATCCCGAGGCGTGGGCTACGCTCTTCAAGGAGAGTGGTGCCCAATTTGCCGGTATGGTGGCCGAGCACCACGACGGTTTTTCGATGTGGAACTCCGAGCATACCCCCTTCTGTGCCGCCAAGATGGGCCCCAAGCGCGATGTGGTGGGCGATTTGGGCAAGGCAATCAAGGCGCGCGGTCTGAAATTCTTCCTCTCGCTCCACCACGAAAATAACTACACCTACGTCAAAGTCAAGGAGCATTGGGCCGCCAACAATCCCCGATACGAGAAACTCTATGGCTGCCTGATGGACCACGACGAGTGGCTCGAGATGTGGCTCAACAAGGGGCGCGAGGTGATCGATAACTACAGCCCCGATATCATCTACTTCGATGCCTGGATGGATCAGATTCCCGACTCGCTCAAGCGCGAATTTTTGGCCCACTACTTCAACCGCGCCGAGCAGGAGCAGAAGGAGGTGGTTGTGACCTACAAATACGAGGAGCTGCCTCGCACGATCTGCATGCTCGATCATGAGATGCATGCCCCGCGCGAGATCGACCCCGAGCCGTGGCTTACGGACCTTACGATCAGCGACGGCTATCATCGCTCGTGGGGCTACGTGAAGGGGATGGAGCTCTTGACCCACCAGGCCATCATCCGCCACCTGGTGCGCGTCGTGGCGGCCAACGGACGCCTGCTGCTGAACCTCTCGCCGATGGCCGATGGCACGATTCCGCAGAATCAGCAGGATGTGGTGCAGAATGTGGGTGTCTGGCTCTGGTCCTACGGCGAGTCGATCTACGGCACGCGCCCCTATGCGGAGACGGGTGAGACGCTCGACCGAACCGAGGTGTGCTACACCCGAAAAGAGGATGCCCTCTATGTCCACTTTATGGAGTGGCCTGGGCAGGGTGCTACGGTAACCCTCAAGGAGGTCAATCCCAAGAATTTGGAGGGTCGCACGGTGAAGGGCGCCACGCTGCTTTCGGTCAAGCGTAACTACCTCTGTCCCGTGGAACAGACCCCCGAGGGGCTGCGCCTGACCATCCCGCGTAACGGCCGCTATCCGTCGGATGCCGTGCAGGTGGTACGGTTGGAGCTGAATTAAAAATAAAAGACTAAAAATTGGAAAAGAGTGTCATCCCGAGCGAGCCGTAGGCGACGAGGGAACTACCTTGTTCCGTTTTCGGGTAAGTAGCAGGGAATAGGGTAGATTCCTCCGCTACGCGTTCGGAATGACACTTTTATGTCATCCCGAGCGAGCCGTAGGCGACGAGGGAACTACCTTGTTCCGTTTTCGGGTAAGTAGCAGGGAATAGGGTAGATTCCTCCGCT
>JAUMXM010000069.1 GCA_030529085.1 Rikenellaceae bacterium
GAACTGAAAATTCTAGCTATGCATGATAAAAACTACGCATTTGTCGGATGAACCTCTTTTTTGTGTTTATCGCTTTAGTCGCCCCAAGGCGCTTTGGGCTTCCTGGCTGTAGTTGAAGTTGGGTTGGATGACCCATTGATTTTGGCGGTTGATCACGCCCCAGCCAGCTCCGACAGCCTTCACGACGGCAAATCCGTCGCTGTCGAATTGGTGCGCATTCTCGTATTGGGGCGGGATGTGCCACGCTCCGAGGTGGTTCAGGTAGCCGTACAGCTCCGTTGCGGGGTCCTCGGCGGACCAGAGTTCGATGCCCAACATGCGCCCCTTGCGGATCGCCCCCATCGCCTCGTCGCAATCCATCGAAGAACGGAACACGGGTTGAATGACCCACTGCCCCAGGGGGTTGATGACTCCATAGCGATTGCCGACCAGCACGCGTGCCATGCCGTTCGAAAAACTCTGTGCCGATTTGAATTGGGGCTTGATGACCCATAGGCCGAGGTCGCCCAGGTAGCCGTATAGCCCCGTGGCAGGGTCTTCGGTGGGGGTCAGACTGCGCGAAAGAGTCTCCACCTGCGCCAGGGCAGGGCTGTGATTCGAGTAGAGGAGGGAGGTGCAGGAGGCGCAAAAGAGAGCCGCCACAAAGAGCACAACAATACGACTTTTCATCTTTTACAAAATTTTTCCAAAAATAGTCGCTGCGCCCCATGTCGCAAAGCCACACGATACAATTTACCCAATGAAAGGCGTAATGAGCGTATCCCTTAAGGAACTTTAAGCCCCCTTAAGAAACCTTAAGTAACCTTTTCACGCCCACCTTTGCTAATTCGCTCATTTTCGGCGAAAAAAGGTGTGCCAAATTTTTAATTTCCCGATTTTAATTGTAACTTTGCAGTCCCTTATGCGCGCGTTATGCGCGTTTTAGTGGAATAAACTGTTTATTATTAATCATTTAACGAGCGATTGTATCGCAAAAAGAATTTCCGAAATGGAAGAAATCAAGAAGGTTTCCAACGAGAATTTCGATTGGAACGCATTTGAGCAGGAGCTGGGTCTCTACGACCAGGGCAAGGATCAGATCACCGCAGCTTACGACCAGACGCTGTCGAACATCAACGTCGGTGAGGTTGTTGAGGGTACCGTAACGGGTATCACGAAGCGTGAGGTACTGGTAAACATCGGTTACAAGTCGGAGGGCGTTATCTCGGTTGCCGAGTTCCGCTACAACCCCGAGCTGCAGATCGGTGACGCTGTTGAGGTTTACGTAGAGTCGGCCGAGGATAAGAACGGTCAGCTGGCCCTCTCGCACAAGAAGGCTCGTCAGCTCAAGTCGTGGGATCGTGTAAACGAGGCCCTCGAGAAGGACGAGATCATCAAGGGTTACATCAAGTGCCGCACGAAGGGTGGTATGATTGTCGATGTATTCGGCATCGAGGCCTTCCTCCCCGGCTCGCAGATCGACGTGAAGCCTATCCGCGACTACGACATCTATGTTGACAAGACCATGGAGTTCAAGGTTGTTAAGATCAACCAGGAGTTCCGCAACGTAGTGGTTTCGCACAAGGCTCTGATCGAGGCTGAGCTCGAGGCACAGAAGCAGATTATCATGTCGAAGCTCGAGAAGGGTCAGATCCTCGAGGGTACCGTCAAGAACATCACCTCGTACGGTGTATTCGTTGACCTGGGCGGTGTTGACGGTCTGATTCACATCACCGACCTGTCGTGGGGCCGCGTAAGCCACCCCGAGGAGGTTGTAGCTCTGGATCAGAAGATTCAGGTTGTTATCCTCGACTTCGATGATCAGAAGAAGCGCATCGCGCTGGGTCTGAAGCAGCTCACGGCTCACCCCTGGGAGGCTCTCGACCAGAACCTCGCTGTTGGCGACAAGGTCAAGGGTAAGGTTGTTGTTATGGCCGATTACGGTGCTTTCGTTGAGATCGCTGCCGGTGTTGAGGGTCTGATCCACGTATCGGAGATGTCGTGGAGCCAGCACCTGCGTTCGGCTCAGGAGTTCATGAAGGTAGGTGACGAGGTTGAGGCTGTAGTGCTGACCCTCGATCGCGCTGAGCGCAAGATGTCGCTCGGTATCAAGCAGCTCTCGGCTGATCCCTGGGAGTCGATCGAGACCCGCTACCCCGTAGGTGCCAAGTGCACGGCTAAGGTTCGCAACTTCACGAACTTCGGTGTATTTGTTGAGATCGAGGAGGGCATCGATGGCCTGATCCACATCTCGGATCTCTCGTGGACGAAGAAGATCAAGCACCCGGGCGAGTTTACGCAGGTAGGTGCCGACATCGAGGTTGTAGTTCTCGAGATCGACAAGGAGAATCGTCGCCTTTCGCTGGGTCACAAGCAGCTCGAGGAGAACCCCTGGGCAGCTATCGAGGCTCAGTTCCCCGTTGATTCGGTGGTTGAGGGTACGATCAGCGAGCTGACCGAGAAGGGTGCCGTTGTAGCTCTGGCCGAGAACGTAGAGGGCTTCTGCCCCGCACGTCAGCTCACCAAGGAGGATGGCAAGACCCCCGCTGCCGGTGAGAAGCTGTCGTTCAAGGTGATCGAGTTCTCGAAGGCTACCAAGCGCATCACCCTGTCGCACGTTCGCACGTACGAGGATATCAAGCGTGCCGAGATCGCTGCCGAGAAGGCTGAGAAGCGCGCTGCTGCCGACGCTACGAAGTCGACCGTGAAGAAGATCAACGCTTCGGTTGAGAAGACGACCCTCGGTGACATCGCCGGCCTGGCTGCTCTGAAGAGCGCTATGGAGGCTGAGGCCAAGAAGTCGAAGAAGGCTACGAAGGACGAGGAGTAATCCAAGCCTGAAAGCTTATATCGCTGCCTGCATCCCGTTTGGGGTGCAGGCTTTTTTTTGCAAGAGGCGAGAGCAAAGAGGCAAGAGGAAAGAGAAAACGTCATAGCGAGGAGCGGAGCGACGTGGCTATCTCTCCGAGGATAGAGGCGGTCGTGGTGCGTGTTTAGATTGCCACGCGCCCCGATGGGTCGCTCGCAATGACGGAGAGAGAAACGAGCGAA
>JAUMXM010000048.1 GCA_030529085.1 Rikenellaceae bacterium
AAGGCCGACAAGAAGGCCGCCAAGGCTGCCAAGAAGGCTGCAAAAGCGACCGAGGAGTAACGCTCAATGGTGCGAAGATGATCTATCCCGCCTCGTTTGAACAGAAGATTGGCTTCGACCGCCTGCGTGAGCAGGTGGCCGCCTGCTGTACGATGCCCTCGGCGCGTCTGCGCATCGAGGAGGAGAGCTTCTCGACCTCGCCCCGCGAGATCGAGCATCGTCTGAAGCTGGCCGACGAGATGCGGAGCCTCTTGATGATGGAGTATGACTTCCCGCGCGGTGAGTATCCCGAGCCGAAGCCCATCGTCGCCAAGTTGGCCGTCGAGGGCTCCTTCCTCGATGTCGAGGAGGTGGTGACCCTCGGAGCTGCCCTGCGCACGGTCGATGCCGTGGTGCGCTTTATCCGCAACCGCGAGAACCTCTATCCGACCCTCTACCGCCTGACGCGCGGTGTGGAGTCTTTTCCCCACCTCATTGAGCGCATCGAGCGCGTGGTGGATAGTGACTCAACGATCCGCGACACGGCCTCGGAGGAGCTTTATTCGATTCGCCGCTCGATTCGTGAGCGCGAGGGACAGGCGGCCAAACGCCTCCAGCAGGTGTTGCAGGCGGCCAAGCGGGCCGGCATTGTCGACTCCGATGCTCAGCTCTCGGTGCGCGACGGCAAGACGGTGATCCCCGTCTCGGCAGCCAATAAGCGCAAGTTGGCGGGCTTCATCCACGATGAGTCGGCCACGGGTCGTACCTTCTATGTCGAGCCGGTTGAGGTGGTCGAGCTTAACAATGAGCTGCGCGAGTTGGAGTATGCCGAGCGCCGCGAGATTGTCCGCATCCTAACGGAGCTGACCGAGGAGATTCGCCCCGAGACCCCCCTGATCGAGGCTTCGGGCCACTACCTCACGGAGATCGACGTGCTGCGAGCCAAGGGACGGTGGGCGAGCGAGAATCGCTGCGTGAAGCCGATTCTCTCGTTGGACGACCGCCTGGTGTTGCGCGAGGCGCGCCACCCCCTGCTGGAGCAGAGCCTCAAGGCGCAGGGACGTGAGATTGTCCCCCTCTCGCTTGAACTCGACCGCGAGAAACATATCCTGGTCATCTCGGGCCCCAATGCCGGCGGTAAGTCGGTCTGCCTGAAGACGACCGGCATTGTGCAATATATGTGTCAGTGCGGATTCCTGGTCCCTGTGTCCGAGAACTCCGAGCTGCCTGTTTTCCGCTCGATGTTTATCGACATCGGCGACGAGCAGTCGATGGATAACGACCTTTCGACCTACTCGTCCCACCTGCGCAATATGCGCCAGATGTTGCAGGGTGCCTCCTCGGAGACCCTGGTGCTCATCGACGAGTTTGGCTCGGGTACCGAGCCCATTATCGGTGGTGCGATCGCCCAGGCAATCCTCGAGCGCCTCTTGGAGCGCGGCTGCTACGGTGTGATTACGACCCACTACGCCAACATCAAATACTACGCCTCGCAGGCCGAGGGTATCTCGAACGGTGCCATGGCCTTCGATGTGCAAAACATACGCCCCTTGTTCCGCTTGGAGCAGGGCAAGCCCGGCTCCTCGTTCGCTGTGGAGATTGCCCGCAAGATGGGGCTCCCCGAGGAGTTGATTCGCCGCGCCGGAGATCTGGCCGGCTCGGACCACATCAACCTCGAGAAGCAGCTGCGCGAGATTGCCCGTGACAAGCACTATTGGTCGCAGAAGCGCGACCGCATCCGCCTCACGGACCGCAAGGTCGAGGAGCTGGAGCAGAACTACTCGGAGCAGCTGCAGAAGATTCGCGCCGAGCGTCAGGAGATTCTGCGCAAGGCGAAGCAGGAGGCCGAGGAGCTCATCGCGGGTGCCAACCGCCAAATCGAGAATACGATCCGCACGATCCGCGAGGCGCAGGCCGAGAAGGAGATCACGCGCCTGGCGCGCAAGGAGCTCGACGACTACCGCGCCGAGGTGGAGGCCGCCGAGCAGCGTGCCCGCGAGGAGAGCGTGCAGCGCGAGATCGAGCGCATCGAGCGCCGCCGCAAGAACCGCGCCGAGCGCAAGGCCAAGCAGGGCGAGGAGAGGGCTAAGGAGAGCGTTGCCGCCGCTCCGAAGGTGCTGCCCGTCGAGGTGGGCTCGAAGGTCAAGATGGTGGGTCAGGCCGTTGTCGGTGTCGTGCAGGCACTGCAGGGCAAGCGTGCCCAGGTGGCCTTCGGACAGATGCTCACCACGGTCGATAAGGCCCTTCTGACCGTTGTCTCGAACAACGAGTACCGCGAGGCGACGCGCCCGACCCAGGCCCGCACGGTCTATTCGTCGGAGATCTCGGCGCGCAAGCTCAACTTCCGCGACCATATCGATGTGCGCGGTATGCGTGCCGCCGAGGCCTTGGAGGAGGTGCGCGACTTTATCGACGATGCCGTCATGGTGGGCATCGGCTCGGTGACCATCCTGCACGGCAAGGGCACGGGTGCCCTCAAAGAGGAGATTCGCCGTTACCTGCGCTCGGTGCGCGAGGTGGCTTCGGCTACCGACGAGCATGCCGATCGCGGTGGTGCCGGCATCACGATAGTTACATTTCACGCTTAAAATCGGGCTGCGAAGATGAAATACCGTTTATCCCAAATAGCCACCATCACGGGTGGTCGCCTCGTGGGTGAGGACCGCGAGGTCTGCTCCGTGGCGACCGACAGCCGCTCGCTCTCCTGCGAGCTGGGTGCCGAGCCTCTGTTTGTTGCGATGCACGGACAGAACCACGACTCGCACGACTACCTCGGCGATGTGGCTGCGCGTGGCGTGAAGGCCTTTATGGTCGAGCACGAGGTGCCGCTCGAGGCGGGTGCCGGTGCCGTTGTTGTGCCGCGCTCGTTGGAGGCCCTGCAGCAGTTGGCCGCCTACCACCGCGCCCTGTTTCGGGGGTGTGTGGTCGGCATTACGGGGTCGAACGGCAAGACGGTCATCAAGGAGTGGATCGCCGAGGAGCTGCCCGCAGGGGTGAAGTTCTACCGCTCGCCCAAGAGCTACAATTCGCAGCTCGGTGTCCCCCTCTCGGTCTTGATGCTGGAGGGCGACGAGGAGCTGGCCATCTTCGAGGCGGGTATCTCGCAGCAGGGTGAGATGGAGCGTCTGGAGCGCATCATCCGTCCCGATGTGGTGATCCTTACCTCGCTGGGCGATGCCCACCAGGAGCACTTCGTCGATGCCGAGCAGAAGGCGCGCGAGAAACTCGTTTTGGCGCGCTCCTCGCGTACGATTATCTACCACAGCCACTACGAAACCTTGGCGCGTGTGGTCGAGGGCCGCTATGCCGAACGCACGCTCATCGATGCCGCTTCGTTCGAGGCTCCCGCCCTGGCGTTGGTCGGCAGCGAGGCTTCGCGCCGCAATGCCCAGCTGGTCGAGGCCTTCCTGGCGGCGATGCACTATCCCGCCCCCTCGTTCGCTTCGGTGCCCCAGGTGGCGATGCGTCTTGAGGTCAAGGAGGGTATCCACTCCTCACTGCTGGTCAATGACGCTTATAACCTCGATTTGAACTCCCTGGCTTTGGCCTTGGATTATCTGCATACGGTTGCCGGTGACCGCCCGAAAATGTTGATTCTCTCCGATATTGCCCAGAGCAACCTTCCCGATGAGGCCCTCTACGGGCGTGTGGCGAAGATGGTGTGCGGTGCCGGCATCGAGCGCCTGGTGGGTATCGGCAGCCGCATTGCCCGTCAGGCGGCGCAGTTCGACTGCCCGAAGGAGTTCTATACGACCACCGACGAGTGCATCGAGCGGTTGAGCCGTCGTTCGCTCGCAGGGGCTGCCGTGCTCCTGAAGGGGGCACGCACCTTCCGCTTCGAGAAGTTGGCCCACGCCCTCTCGGAGAAGAGCCATACGACCCTTTTGGAGGTCAATCTCGATGCAATGATGCGCAACCTGAACCGCTACACGAAACATCTCAAGGAGGGTACACGCCTCGTGGCAATGGTCAAGGCCTCTTCGTATGGCGCAGGCGACTTCGAGGTGGCGCAGACCCTGCAACACCACGGCGTGGCGATGTTGGCCGTCGCCTTCACCGACGAGGGTGTCCTGTTGCGCGAGCGCGGTATTCGGATGCCGATCGTGGTGCTCAATGCCGATGCCGACAGCTTCGAGCAGATGATCGCCTACCGCCTGGAACCCGAAATCTACAGCCTGCACTCGTTGGCCTGCTTTGTCGAGGCGCTTTCGCGCTCGGGCGACGAGGGCTACCCGATACACCTCAAGCTCGATACGGGCATGCACCGCCTGGGCTTCGAGGAGAGTGATTTGGAGGAGCTCATCGAGCGTCTCAAATCGACGCGCGCGGTGCGTGTTGCGACGCTCTTCACCCACCTCTCGGTGGCCGACGATCCGACTCAGGACGACTTTACGCGCGAGCAGATAGAGCGCTTCGAGCAGATGAGCGGAGTTCTCAAGGCCGCTTTGGACTATCCGATTTTGTGCCACGCCGCCGCTACGGCTGCCATGGTGCGCTTTCGCGAGGCGCAGTACGACCTCTGCCGCCTCGGCATCGGTCTCTATGGCTATGGCTATAGCGCCGACGAGCCGCTGGAGGGTGTCTCGACCCTCAAGACCCGCATCGTGCAACTCAAAAAGCACCCCGCAGGAACGGCTATCGGCTACGGCCGTCAGGGCGTTTTGGCGCGCGACTCGGTGGTGGCCACCATCCCGATCGGCTATGCCGACGGTCTGGATCGCCACTTGGGGTGCGGTCGCTGGTCGATGCTTATCGGGGGCGTTGAGGCTCCGATTGTGGGGCGCGTATGCATGGATAGCTGTATGATCGATGTGACCGATGCGGTGGATGTCAAGGAGGGCGACGAGGTGGTTGTCTTCTCGCCCCGCAAGGGCAACGATGCCGCCGCGATGGCCGAGGTGCTCGGCACGATTCCCTACGAGGTGCTCACCTCCGTTTCGGGGCGTGTCAAGCGCATCTATATAAAAGAATAGCGAAAAAATGGAGCGAGGAACACTCTATATGATACCCTGTCCGATTTCGGACGAAACGACCCCCTGGGAGGTGCTTCCCGAGAAGAATCGGGCCGTGATGCAGTCGCTCGACTATTTCATTGTCGAGAATACGCGCACGGCGCGCCGCTTCCTCTCGAAGGCGGCTCTGGGGTTGAAGATCGACACGCTGGAGTTTGTCGAGCTGAACGAACATACAACCCGCAGCGAGGAGGTCGAGGCGATGATTCGCCCCCTCTTGGAGGGTCGCTCGGCAGGCGTGATCTCCGAGGCGGGTGTTCCGGGTGTAGCCGACCCGGGTGCCTTGGTGGTGGAGGCCGCCCACCGACACGGAATCCGCGTGGTGCCCCTCGTAGGCCCCTCGTCGATTATTCTGGCGGTGATGGCCTCGGGACTGAACGGCCAATCGTTCGCCTTCAACGGCTACCTGCCGATCAAGGGGCCCGAGCGCCCGAAGGCGATTCGCTTCTACGAGCAGCGCGCCCACCGCGAGGGGCAGTCGCAGCTCTTTATCGAGGCCCCCTATCGCAACCAAAAGCTGGCCGAGGAGCTGCTGCAGACCCTGCAGGCCGATACGCACCTGACGATTGCGATGGACCTGACCGCGCCTACCGAATTCATCGCTACGCGCCGCGTGGCCGAGTGGCGCAAAACGAAGCTCCCCGAACTGCAACGACGACCCGCGATCTGGATCATCGGGTAGTTGGTATATAATTTGTGCCTACTATGTGGTGGAAACGAAGAAAAAACAAGAATATGACCAAGAAAAAGATTTATAATGAGGAGGTTGGCGCCGATGCCAATCTCAACGAGGGCGGGGCTGCACCCGCCGAAGAGACCCCTGCCACTGACAATGTGGCAGAAGAGGCTGCACCCGAAACTGACAATGTGGCAGAGGCTGAGGAGGAGACCGTGAAGCTCGCCCGCGAGGTGGCCGAGTGGAAGGATAAGTTCCTGCGCCTGCAGGCCGAGTTCGACAACTACCGCAAGCGCACCCTGCGCGAGAAGATGGAGTTGGTCGAGACGGGTGGTACGAATGTGTTGCTCAAGATGCTCCCCGTGCGCGATGATTTGCAGCGCGCCGTGGCCGCCAACCTCAAGACCGAAGATCTGGAGGCGATGCGTCAGGGTATGCAGCTCATCGCTCAGAAGTTCACCGAGACGCTCAAGCAGTGTGGTGTGACGGAGATCGAGGTGGTGGGCGAGCCCTTCGACGAGGAGGTTGCCGAGGCGGTGGCCCGCTTCAATGCCGGCGAGGAGCAGCGCGGCAAGGTGATTGATTGCACCGAGACGGGTTATCGTCTGGGTGAGCGCGTGTTGCGCTTTGCAAAGGTTGTTGTAGGAGAGTAAAGCAATGGCAGAAAAGAGAGATTACTACGAGGTGTTGGGCGTCGAGCGAAACGCCAATGCCGACGAGATTAAGAAGGCCTACCGCAAGGCGGCCATCAAATACCACCCCGATAAGAATCCGGGCGACAAGGAGGCCGAGGAGAAGTTCAAGGAGGCTGCCGAGGCCTATGACGTGCTCTCGAACCAGGAGAAGCGTGCCCGCTACGACCAGTTCGGCCACGCAGGAATGGGTGGCGCAGCCGGTGGCCCGGGTGGCTTTGGCGGTGGCTGTGGTGGTGGCTTCTCGATGGAGGATATCTTCTCGCAATTCGGCGATATCTTCGGTGGTCATTTTGGCGGTGGTTTCCGCTCGTCGGGTGGTGGCCGCTCGGTCAATCGCGGCTCGGATATCCGTATCAAGGTGCGCCTGACGCTGCAGGAGATTGCCGAGGGTGTTACCAAGAAGCTCAAGATCAACAAAACCATCGCTTGCGACCAGTGCGGTGGCAAGGGTGGTAAGGATAGCTCGTCGTATGCCACCTGTTCGCAGTGTGGCGGCTCGGGTTATGTGGTGACGATGCAGAACTCCTTTTTTGGCCGTATGCAGATGCAGACGGTCTGCCCCACTTGTGGTGGCGAGGGTAAGGTGATCACCGACAAGTGCCCCAAGTGCGACGGCGAAGGTACGCTGCGCGGCCAGGAGGTGGTCGAGATCAAGATCCCGGCCGGTGTGGGCGAGGGTATGGTGCTCACCGTCTCGGGCAAGGGTAATGCCGCCCGTCGTGGTGGCGTGAACGGCGACCTGCAGGTCCTCATCGAGGAGGAGCCGCACGAGGAGCTGCTGCGCGATGGCAACGACCTGATCCACAACCTCAATATCACCGTTACGACGGCGCTGTTGGGTGGTACGGTCGAGGTGCCGACGGTCGATGGCCGCGCCAAGATCAAGATTGCTCCGGGTACCCATGCCGGTAAGGTCCTCCGCCTCGGTGGCAAGGGTCTGCCCGATGTGAATGGCTATGGCCGTGGCGATGAGCTGATTGTGGTCGATATCACCATCCCCTCGAAGCTCAACTCCGAGGAGAAAAAACTCGTCGAGAAGCTCGCCGAGCAACCCTCCTTCAAGAAGGCTTCATCGGTCAAGGAGCAGAATATCTTTGAGCGCATGAAGAACTTCTTCCGCTAATTTCGATTTGTAGGCGGCCTGTTTTGCACTTTCTTGCCGTGCGGTGTTGGTCACATACGTTTGAGTATGCTCCCAACTCGCCCGACTGCCAAAGCCCAAAAACGGCACGCCTAAAATCAAAATTCGGACAAGAGAAGCACCCCCCCCCTATAGCGACCTATTTTATTAACAATAATTTTGAATTTGGAACACCATGGGCCTCTTTTCACCCCATAAGAAGCACGCCAACAACTTCAACTACATCCCGCGCTACTTCGACCCCGAAAAGGAGCGTCGCGAGCAGCGCCGTGCCGAGTTGCGTGGTGAGCGTTCGGACGATACGACCGAGTATGTCCCCGGCAAGTATATCCGCACCCAGCGCGAGGCGCGTGCCGCACGCCGTGAGAGCGAGCAGCGCGGTCAGGGTCGCTCACTGTGGAAGATGGCGGCCGTGGCCCTCTTTGTGTTGCTCTTCGTGGGCATCCTCTTTCCGCGCTTGGTGGAGGTCTTCCGTCAGGCTCAGGAGAGCCATGTCGTAGAGCAGCCCGTATACCAGGAGCGCACCCCCGAGAACAGCCTCGATCAGAAGGGGATCAGCGACGTGGAGTGGCAGGCGCAACCCATCACGATTGTTCCGAACGACTATACCGAATAAACCAATACGATGGCCCATAAAATTCAACTCCTACCCGAGGTTGTAGCCAACCAGATTGCCGCCGGTGAGGTGGTAAATCGACCCGCGTCCGTTGTCAAAGAGATGATGGAGAATGCGATCGATGCCGGGGCTACATGCGTGAAGGTCAACTTCCGCGATGGAGGCAAGGAGTTGATCCAAATAGTCGATGACGGCTGTGGTATGTCGGCCATCGATGCCCGCCTGGCCTTCGATCGTCATGCTACGTCGAAGATTCGCTCCGTGGAGGATATCTACGCCCTGCGCACCTTCGGGTTCCGCGGCGAGGCCTTGGCCTCGATTGCAGCCGTCTCGCAGGTTGAGCTGCGCACGCGCCAGGCCGAGGATGAGGTGGGTACCCTCACCGAGATCCACGGTGGCGCCTTCATTGCCCAGCAGCCTGTGGCCTGCCCTGTCGGGTCGCAGTTCTGTGTGCGCAACCTCTTTTACAATGTCCCTGCGCGTCGCCACTTCCTCGAGAAGAGTACCACCTCGACGCGCCAAATCAAGTGCGAGTTTCAGCGTGTGGCCCTCTGCCACCCCGAGATCGGCTTCGAGCTCTATGCCAACGACGCCCCGATCTATCAATTGCGGGCCCAGGGCCTTGCAGGGCGTATTGTCGATTTGGTGGGACGCTCGATCAAGCAAAATCTGTTGGAGGTCGATGCCTCGACCTCGATCGCTTCGGTCAAGGGCTACATCGGTCGCCCGGCGGCCGCCAAGCAGCGCAACCAGGATCAGTTCCTCTTTGTCAATGGTCGCTACTTCAAGTCGGCCTACCTCGTAAGTGCCCTGCTGCGAGCCTACGATAAACTGATTCCCGCTACGGCGCAGCCCTCCTTCTTCCTCTTTTTGGAGATCGATCCTTCGCGCATCGACGTGAATGTCCACCCCCAGAAGACTGAGGTGAAGTTCGCCGACGAGGAGGCTGTATGGCAGATCGTAAATGCCGCCGTGCGCGAGACGCTGGCCAAGTCGGGCTCGGTGCCGATGATGGATTTCGATGCCGAGCAGTCGGTCGAGATTCCCGTCTTGCAGCATGGTGCAATCTACAACGAGCCGAGTTCGATCCAGCGCAGCGATTATAACCCCTTCAACGACAACTATATCGACCCCTCGGCGCCCGATCCGAACAAGAACTATCGCGGCTTTGATGTCCCCTTCGATGGGGGTAGTGGCAGTGCGCCTCGTCTTTCCGACGCGGGATTTGCTGCTCCGCGCCCCTCGACCCCTTCGTTTGGCGGTTTTGCCCCCAATGAGGAGTTCGAAGATTTCCGCTCCATGGCTTCGCTCGCCGGTGGTTTTCAGCTCGAAGAGCAGCCTGCGGAGGAGCCCTACGAGGAGTTCGCTTCGGTGGCGAGTGGTAATTGGCAAACTTCCGAAGCCGAGCAGGGCAACCTGCCGGTAGTCGAGAAACCTGCGTTTCGCGATGCTGTGCAGCTGGGAGGTGCTTTGGCGGTGGCTCACCTCGATGAGGGGGTGGTGCTCATCGACCTGCGCCGTGCCCGCGAGCGTCTGCTCTACGAGGAGTACCTGCAACGCAGTTCGGCGTCGCATGGTGTGAGCCAACAGCTCCTCTTCCCCGAGCAGCTCACCTTCTCGAAGGAGGAGTATCGCCTGCTGCTCGACCACGAGGTCGAATTGGCCCTCTTGGGCTTTGATCTGCGTTTTGGTGATGCCGAAACGATCGAGGTGGCCGGTCTTCCTGCCGAAATGGCCCCCGAAGAGCTCGAATCGGTGCTCTACGCGCTCTTGCAACTCTATGCCGAGCCGGCTCAGAGCCGCGATGTGCTGCGCGAGCGTACGGCGAAGTTGATGGCTGTCGGTGGCGCCAAGCGGATGCCCAAGGTGGTGAGCCGCGAGGAGCTCGAGTCGCTCTTGGAACGCCTGGCGGCCTGCTCGGATTACAGCTTCTCGCCCCAGGGTAAGGCGATCCTTGCCCCTCTTCGACTCGAAGAGTTGCGCGCGTTGCTGGGATAATTCAAGAAAAAAACGTACATTTGCAATAATCTATGAATCGCAACTATAGTCAACTTCCGCCGGTAGTCAAACATCTGTTGATTATCAACGTGTTGGTCTTTATGGCTACGGCGATGCTCCCCATTGGACAGCAGATCCAGCAGTGGGGTGCTCTTGCATTGGGAACGCCTTGGTTTCATACCTATCAGTTCTTCAGCTACATGTTCCTGCATGCCAATTTCGAGCATCTGTTCTTCAATATGTTCGCTCTGTGGATGTTTGGTCGTACGCTCGAGTATGAACTCGGTTCGCAGCGCTTTCTGATCTACTACATGGCTTGTGGTGTCGGTGCTGCCTTGGTGCAGTATGGTGTGGCTCTGCTCTTGGGTGAGTTGCCTCTGGTGCTGGTGGGTGCCTCGGGTGCCGTGATGGGACTCTTGCTCGCCTTTGGCGTGATGCATCCCAATGCGACGATTATGTTGATGTTGCCCCCGATTCCGATGAAGGCCAAGTGGTTTGTGATCATCTATGCCGTCATCGAGCTCTTCCTCGGTTGGCGCGGTGTGGGCCAGGTGGCTCACTTTGCCCATGTGGGCGGCATGCTGTGGGGATGGGCGTTGCTCTACTATTGGAAGCGCCGCGGCGAAATCTACTACTAAAAAAAGTGTCACGATGGCCCAGAAACACGATACCTACTACGTCGATTACGGAGGAAGCAAGGGTGCGAAACGCCCGAGCCTATTGATGCTCTTTGTCGATTTGGTGCTGACACTCCTCTCGGGCGTAGTCTTCGTGATGTTGCTCGTGGCGCTTGTTGTTTCGCGCATCGATCCCGAATACACCTGGGCACTCCCCATGTTGGGACTCATTGCCCCTTGGCTCTACCTGCTGACGATGCTTCTGGCCCTCTACTGGGTGGTGCGTTGGCGATTGAAGCGTGCCGCTCTGATGGGCTTTGCGCTGCTCGTGGGCCTCTTCTCGGTCTCGCTCTATTGGCGCCCCGATGCCCACCGCGAGCAGTTGCAGAAGAAGTACGATAAGAATTTCCGCTACGACCGCAACGCCTTCAAGCTCCTCTCCTACAACGTCCGTTTCTTCTACGACGATCAGGGCGAGAGCTCAGCCGACAGTGTCGCCGACTTTATTGCGCGCCATAACCCCGATATTGTCTGCTTGCAGGAGTATAATCCGACCGTCGCCGAGCGCTCGGAGCGTTGGGGCGAGGTGATGCAGGACTACAACACGGTTCAATTTGATGCCGGTGAGGGTGTGTGGCACCGCCAGGCGATCTATACGCGTTATCGCGTGTTGCGCTCGGGTGTCATCATGCGACCCACGACCTCGATTTGGGCCGATTTGGTGATACGCCAAGATACGGTACGCGTGGTGAACAACCACCTCCAATCGACCGGCATCACGGCCCTCGATAGCGAATACCTCACCGAGCATGCCTACCTGCTCGATACGGCCCGCGAGGAGAAGCTCCGCAGCATGGTGAGCCGCTTCCACGACAACTGTGTCCTGCGCGCCGATCAGGCCGACACGATTCGTGCCCATGTCGATTCGCTGGCCCCTGTGCATCGGATCCTCTGTGGCGACTTCAACGATGCGCCGCTCTCCTACACCTACCGCACCTTGGCACGCGGTTTGGACGATGCCTTCTCGGAGGCGGGCGAGGGCTATTCACACACCTTCCGTGGTTTCTTCGATCTCTTGCGCATCGACTATGTGCTTGCCTCGAAGGATTTTGAGTGCCTCTCCTACGAAACCCCCGATGTGACCTATTCCGACCACCTGCCTTTGGTGGTCCGACTGCTGCGACAAGAGTAAAACCAATACTAACTTAAACCCATAAAATTATGATTTTTGATTCGTTGAAAAATTGCGCCGAGTATTACGGTATCTCGCCGCGCATCAAGCAGGCTTTCGAGCTTTTTGCTCAAGTAGATTGGACCCAGGCCGAGCCGGGTAAGCAGGAGTTGGATGGCAAGAACATTGTAGCCAACGTACAGGTACGTGGTCTGAAGACCAAGGAGGAGGCCAAGCTCGAGGTTCACGACAAGTACATCGACATCCAGATCCACATTGCCGGTGCCGACGAGGCCTTCGGTTGGGCCGATCGTTCGACCCTCAAGCAGCCCAAGGAGGCTTTCAACGCCGAGAAGGATATCCAGTTCTTCGACGATGAGCCGCAGACCTACGTGACGCTGCGTCCGGGTCAGTTTACGATCCTGATGCCCGAGGATGCCCACGCTCCGCTCGTAGGCGAGGGCGAGATTCGCAAAGTGATCCTCAAGGTCCTGAAATAGGGTGCAAACCTATTGAACAACAAAGCGTAAGATTTTCCTAAAAAAATTTAATTATTATTTGCGATTTAGCGGGAAAGTCTCTACTTTTGCGGTGTGAAAAATTTAACAAAGGTTATTTTAGGTTTAACTTTATAATTCAACAAAAAATTATGGCAATCAAAATTGGTATCAATGGCTTCGGTCGTATCGGCCGTATGGTCTTCCGTGCTGCTCAGACGCAGACGGACAAGTATGAGATCGTAGGTATCAACGACCTCTGCCCGGTAGACTACCTGGCTTACATGCTCAAGTATGACACGATGCACGGTCAGTTCCAGGGCACGATCGATTTCGACGTTGAGAAGAGCCTCCTGATCGTAAACGGTAAGGCTATCCGCGTAACGGCTGAGCGCAACCCGGCTGACCTGAAGTGGAACGAGGTTGAGGCTGAGTACGTAGTTGAGTC
>JAUMXM010000018.1 GCA_030529085.1 Rikenellaceae bacterium
GATCTTGCTTGCTATCTGCTGCCACTTTGCCTGGATGGGGGCAAAGTAGGGAGCCGCTTTTTCCTGCAACATCTTGATACGGCCTGCATACCAATCCGTGTCGAGCAGAGCCGAATCGTTTGTCGCCTTGTAGGTCAGGTAGACGGCTATCGGAGTTAGGATGAAGGTCGATAGCCACATGCCATAGATCGAATCCCAGTTGCCCTCTTTGGCTGCCTTCTCGCCTGTGAGCGAGATGATGTAGTAGATGACAAAGAAGAGCACCGAAACAACCACCGGCAGACCCAAACCACCCTTGCGGATGATGGCTCCGAGCGGTGCTCCGATCAGGAAGAAGATCATAATCGAGACGGGCAACGAGAGCTTCTTGTGCCACTCGACCTCCGAACGATAGAGCTGGTTGAGTGCCTCCTTGGCCGACGACTCGTCGAAGGAGAACATGTTTCGCGAGTTCTTGGCTGTCGAGCGTGCTATCGACCAAACCGATTTTTTGTCGCGCGCCGAGAGGCCGGGCAGCGAGTCGAGCAGTAGCTTGTCGTAGTAGCCCGTGTGGTCCACCTTGAGCGAATCGGGCAGCGGGAGCACCGAGTTATCCTTCGTGAAGATGCGCTCCTTGAGCAGCGGCTCGTAGGAGCGGTTTGTTGCGGTGCTTACGTTGCGTTCGAGCGAGTCGATATCCTTTTGCAGCTCGCTGACACCCTTGGTCTGTGAGTTGGAGAATTGATCCGAACTGCTGCGACCCATATCGAAACCCTGCATCGGGATAATCTGCTCCTGGTGGGCGAAGATGTGGTGACGCAGGGAGCTCTTCGTAAACCATTGGTGGTTGCCCGAGGTGGTGCGGTTCTGCTCATACATCTCGCCGTTGTAGAGCGTGACGAGCAGGAAACGCTTGTCGTCCGAGAGACGAATGTAGCCCGAATCGGCTACAATGGTGTTCATGTTGCCCGACGTCGAGCGGTTGTCGTAGATCAGCACATCGGTCAGCAGATGCGTCTCGGGATCCTGGTGGCCGACACGAATCGACATGTCGTCGATGCCGTTGAAGAATAGGCCGTCCTGGAACTCCAAATTCTGCTTTTGTTGTCGGATGTCGTATAGAATGCTGAAAATCTTCTTATTGGCGTAGGGTACCAGGTTGTTGCCGATGAAGAAACTACCGATCGAGAGCAGGCCGATGAGGATGATGAGCGGCTGGGTGATGCGCACGAGCGACATGCCGGCCGACTTCATCGCCAGTAGCTCGTAGTTCTCGCCCAGGTTACCCATGGTCATAATGGCAGCCAAAAGGACGGCCAGCGGGAGACCCAACGGTAACATGTTGGCCATGAAGTAGGTCATCAGCTCAATGATGATGCCTGCGCTGAGGCCTTTGCCGACCAATTCATCGATGTAACGCCACACGATGTTCATCATCAAGACGAACATCACGATGAAAAAGGTGAGAATCATCGGGCCCAAATAGGACTTCAATACGAGTTTATGGATGGTCTTCATTCCTGCGCCTGCGCATTTTTATGCCACAAAGTTAATAGTTTTACTGCAATTAACCCAACTAAAAGGGTGAAAATGATGGCTACACCCGGGGCAATGTCCCATTGATAGCTCAAAATCAGCCCCGTAAGGTTGCCGATCACCCCGACAACGGGGGCGATGAGTGCCATGCGGCGGTAGTCGCGGCTCAAGGTGTTGGCAACGACAGCCGGGATGGTGATGAGTGCTACGAGCAGCACGATGCCCATCACACGAATCGAAAGTACGATCGTGAGGGCCATCAAAGCGGCCATCAGGTAGCTCACCGTGCGGGTCGCAATGCCGCGCGTGTGGGCATAGTCGCGGTCGAAGGCTACGTAGAACAGCGGTCGCAGCCAGCAGAGAGCCCCCACGACAAGCCCTGCGGTCAACAGTGCCAAGGCTGCAATGTCGCCGTGCGTGACGGTGATGATGCTGCCAAAGAGGTAGGCGGTCATGTCGCCCGACGTGTAGCCCGGTCGCAGGCTCATAAAGAGCGCGCCGGTGGCCATACCCACTGCCCAGAGGATTCCGATGGCCGAATCGGAGCGAATGCGTCCCTTTTCGCTTGCCCACTCGATGCCTAAAGCTGAGCCAACGGCAAAGAGCAACGCCCCGATGATGGGGTTTGTCCCTGCCCAGAAGGCGATGCCGAGGCCGCCAAACGAGGCGTGGGTGATGCCGCCTGCCAAAAAGACCATGCGTCGTGCCACGACGTAGCAACCCACCAAGGCGCAGGCAACGCCCGAAAGAAGCGCTGCCCAAAAGGCGTTTTGCAGGTATCCGTACTGCATCAAATCACTCCAAAAACTCATTCTGTCGGATTTAAATTGCGCGCAAATTTACACTTTTTTCTTTGAAAAAGGATCGCTGTTCGCCGAAGATTTCGTATTTTCGCAACGGAATAACGACAAAACGAACCTATGCAACCACGCAGAGTCAATTTTCATACCTTGGGCTGCAAGCTCAACTTCTCGGAGAGCTCTACCCTCGCCCGCCAATTTACCGAGGGCGGCTTTGTGCGCGTAGCCCCTACGGCCGAGGCCGATATTTGCGTCATCAACAGCTGCTCGGTGACCGAGCACGCCGACAAAAAATGCCGCAATCTGATTCGCAAACTCCATCGCAGAAACCCCAATGCAATCATCGCTGTGACGGGGTGTTATGCCCAGCTCAAACCGCAAGAAATTGCCGCCATCGAAGGTGTTGATATTGTATTGAGCAACAACGATAAAGGAGATTTATATCAACGAGTGGTCGAACTTGCGGGCAAGGGCCCTGCACAGGTCTATAGTTGCGATGTCGAGCACCTTACGCGCTTTTTCGCGGCCTTCTCGTCGGCCGACCGTACGCGCTCGTTTCTCAAGGTGCAGGACGGGTGCGATTACAAGTGTGCCTACTGCACGATTCACTACGCAAGAGGCCATAGTCGCAATATGCCGATTGCCGACCTGGTGCGCGAGGCGGAGCAGTTGGCGGCCGAGGGGCAAAAGGAGATTGTCATTACGGGCGTCAATACGGGTGATTTCGGTCGCACGACGGGCGAGAAGTTTATCGACCTGCTCCGAGCCTTGGATGCTGTGGAGGGGATCGAACGCTACCGCATCTCGTCGATCGAGCCGAACCTTTTGACCGACGAGATTATCGACTTCTGTGCCGACTCGAAGAAGTTTCAGCACCACTTCCACATCCCGATTCAGAGTGGCTCGAACAAGATTCTGGCCTTGATGCGTCGTCGCTACACGACCGAAAAGTTTGCCGATCGTATCGCGGCGGTGCGTCGCCGTATGCCTGATGCCTTTATCGGAATCGACGTTATTGTCGGCTTCCCGGGTGAGACGGAGGAGGATTTCCGCACCACCTACGATTTTTTGGCTGCGCTCAAGCCCGCCTTTCTGCATATCTTCCCCTTCTCGGAGCGTCCCGGAACGCCGGCTGTGGAGTTGCCCAATAAGGTGCAGTCGTCGGTCGCCACGCGCCGTGTGGCCGAATTGGAGGAACTTTGCGTGCGTCTGCATCGTGATTTTTGTGCCGAGGCCATTGGTCGTGAGGACGAGGTTTTGTTCGAGAGTACGGTGCGCGGCGGGATGATGTTCGGCTTCACGGGCAACTATCGCAAGGTACGTGTACCCTACGAGAAGCGGCTCATCAACCAAATTTGTCGCGTGAAATTGCTCTCGATGGATGATTCGGGCGATTTGAATGCGCAAATTCTCGAATAAATGATTATCTTTGCGAATAATCTATATTTATTAGAAGTATGACCGGAATGCGCAAACGGGTGACGATCGCCTTTATGAGTATCGTCTGCCTGCTCTTTATATCGGGTATGTTGTCCTTTGTCGAGCTCAATCGCTTGAGCCGCGGTGCGGGTGATGTTCTCTCCGCCTCGCGTCGTCATGTCGAGCTGGCCAAGGAGATGTTGGATGCCGCCCACGAGCAGAATGTGGCCCTGATCCACCTCACGGTGTTGGGCGAAAAGGAGTACGAGAAGGATTGCCGCCGCGCCATGAAGCGACTCGAATTTGCGTTGCTGACGGCGCAGGAGGAGGCGCTCGATCGCTCGTTCCTCGATTCGCTGTCGTTTGCCACGATCGAGATGAAGGTCTTGGTCGATCGCTATTTGGCCAATGCTGCAGAGGCCGAGATTGCCTCTGTTGAGATCGACACGTTGGCTGTGCAGGAGCTGCCGATCGATTCGCTGCTGCGCGATACGGTCCTTTTGCAAGCCGCCATTGCCAAGGCCGAACTGCCCGAAGTGTCGGATTCGGAGCGGTGGTATACGGAGGAGTACGAGGCGGTCTATCTGCGCCTGACGGCTGCCGTGAAGGCCTATATGACCTCGACCCAAAGTTCGTTGGCGCCCCATGCCGAGAAGCTCAAGCGCAACGCCTATCGTGCGGTGACTCCCGTGCTGATTTCGCTCTTGGTGATGATTGCCGTGCTGCTGATGTTCTACTACTTCATGACCATCTATTGCGTCAATCCGATTGTGAATATGAATCGTTCGCTGGGCGATTACCTCGCTTTCCGTGTCCCCTTCTCGGTGAAGTCCGATTGCAAGGATGAACTCCTGGAGCTGAAGAATAAGATCGACTCGCTCATCCTGCAACTCCGCCAAAACAGTAAATAGCGACCCCCCCCAAAAGAGAGTAAAGCTATGATGCGCATCGACTTGATATTGCGATATGTGGGCCTGGTGATGTTGTTCATCGCCGCCTTCATGTTGTTGTCGGCCGTGATATCGTTGGCGAGTGGCATGGATTCCTCGTTCTATCCCCTGCTTCTCTCGGCGCTCTTGACGGCACTGCTGGGTGCCTTCCCGCAGATTTTTGTCGAGAAACAGTCGCAGCTGACCGGCAAGGAGGGCTTTGCAGTGGTTGTAGGCTCGTGGTTGGTGGCCTGCGTGGTGGGTATGTTCCCCTATCTGGTGTGGGGAGGCGACTTCAACCTGGTCAATGCCCTCTTTGAGAGTGTTTCGGGTTTTACGACCACCGGTGCCACGATTATTGGTGACATCGAGGCGCTGCCGCGCGGATTGCTCTTTTGGCGTTTCTCGACCTGCTGGATCGGTGGTATGGGTGTGGTGATGTTCGCCCTGGCGATTCTGCCCGCCATCGGTCGCAGTAAGATGATGTTGGCCAATGTCGAGATGTCGACCCTGGCCAAGGAGAACTACCGCTACCGTACGCAGATGATTGTGCAGATTCTGTCGGTGGTCTATGTCGGTATCACGCTCCTCTCGACCCTGCTGCTCAAGGCGGCCGGCATGAATTGGTTCGATGCTTTGTGTCACGCCATGTCGGGTGTATCGACCTGCGGATTTTCGACCAAGAGTCTCTCGTTGGCCTTCTACAACTCGCCGATACTCGAGGCGGTGCTGATCGCTACGATGATTACGGCCGGTGTCCACTTCGGTTTGATCTATGCTACGGTGACGGGCAAGCGCGGCAATCTGTTTCGCTCGGAGGTGGCCCGCGTCTATCTCTGTGTGATTGCCGTAGCTTCGGTGCTCATCGCCATCAGCCTCTTTGCAGCCGAACTCTACCCCACCTTCGGGCAGTCGTTCCGCCACGCCCTCTTCCAGGTCTCGTCGCTGATTACGACAACGGGATTTGCTACGGCCGATACGAATACCTGGACCTCGTTTGCGATGCTGATCTTGGTCTTTGTTTCGCTCGTCTGTGCATGCTCGGGATCGACGACCGGCGGTATCAAGATGGATCGCTTGGTGTTGGCCTACAAGATGTTGAAGGCGCGCATGAAGCAGCAACGCCATCCCAATGCCGTAATTCGCATCAAGCTCGACGGCACGATTCAGGAGAGCGATATGCTCCATACGGTAATGGTCTTTATTGTGGCCTACCTGATGTTGCTGCTCGTCGGATCGCTGCTGGGGACGCTCTTTGGGTTGGATATGACCACAGCCTTTACGAGTGCCGTTGCCTGTGTGGGTAATGTGGGCCCGGGATTTGGCGAAGTGGGTTCGATGGACAATTATGCGGCAATGCCTGTCGTTATGAAATATGTCGATGCCTTGCTGATGTTGTTTGGCCGTTTGGAGATCTTCGGTCTTATTCAACTCTTTTTTATGAAATGGTGGAAATAGTGTAATTATGAAGATACAAGCCTTTGCTACTACCCTTTTGATGCTCGTGATCTCGGCGACGACCGTTGTGGCTCAGGAGCAGAAAGTCGAACCCCGTATTGCCGGCTTGGAGCACAATGCGGAGTATATGTCGCTTTTGCGCGAGGATTCAGCCTTGCAGATGCGCGAGGATTCGATTGCGTCGGTCATTGTGCGTGCCCGTCAAATGCTGCGCGACGATGTGGCTAATCGTACGAAGTATGCCGAGCAAATCATGCAGGGTGAGAATGCAATCTTCGAGGTGCGCAACGCCAAGGGTCGTGTGATTGATCGTATCAACACCATTGAGCAGGAATGGGTCTTGCAGCACATGAATGCGATGGAGAAAGCACCGGCAGCTCCTACACCCTCGACGACGATGCCCGATTCGTTGCAGCAGCGCGACCTGATTCGCAATACCCCCTTCGGTAACTATTTGGCTCGCCCCGACTATGTGGCATTGCAGGTGGCGCAGCACCGTGAGATGCGTGCCGTCGATTGTGTGAATCGCTATTTGTCCAACTACATGACTTTGGGTGAGTTGGCTCAATCCTATGCCGCAGCACCCACCGAGGAGGAGGCTGTAGCGCTGCAGGAGCGTTTCGAGGCTTTGGAGGGTGTGAATGAGCGCCTGGCCGATTCGCTCTCCGAGACCTGGAATTATATCTATGACAATAAGAGCTACGCCTACGACTACCTGATGGAGGCCCTCGGCAAGGAGAAGCAGTTGGATCGCCAGACGGAGCGATACAACGCTGCGATGCGCCAAGTAGCCGCTTTGGAGGGGACAACCGTTTCGGATGAGCTGGTCGATTACTTTGTGCGTAAGCGCGCTCTGGTCGAGTATGAAACTGCTGTAGCCGAAGAGCTCTCGCTTTCCGTGGCAGCCGACTCTTTGCGCGGTGTTGCGGCGCAGCTTGCCGATATCGATTTCGAGTTCCCGCATGTGTCTATCGAGCAGCGATACTTCCTGCAGTATGATTCGATCGAGTTCGTCTCGAAGCCTCGCTATACCGCTTCGAATCCGATTCCCGAGTGTACGGTATACGAGCATGGCACGATCTACCGCGTGTTGATCGGTACCTTCTCGCCCCGACGCCCCGTCTATATCTTCCATGGCACGGTGCCCCTCTCGTACCTCGAGACCGATGAGGGTAAGTGGCGCTACTTTGCCGGTGGTTTTGCCACCGAGGAGGAGGCTGTGGCGGCTCAGGCTCTATTGAAGAAGCGCGGCTTCAGCAAACCGCAGGTGGTGGTTTGGGTCGATGGCGTCTATCGCAACCTGGCCGAAGAGCCGCAACCCTCGGCGACCTCTGAGGGGTATCGTCTGGAGATTCATGGTTTGGATACCCTCTCGCAGGAGGTGCGTGAGGCCATTACCGAAACTTATGAGTCGTCGCTCGAAATCTCGAAGGTGGGCGGAACACTCTTTGTGGTGGGCACCTTCCCTACGCGTGAGGATGTGGATCGCGTAGCCGAGGCGGTGCGTGCTGTCGATTCGGCACTCGATGTGCGTGTCAAGGAGTTGACTCCTGCAGCCGAATCTGCAGAATAGCGAAATAGCAAGCATAAAACAACAAACTAAATAAAGTGGTTATGGGCTACATTATTCTTTTGCTCATCTTTGGTGTCCTGTTTTTGATTGCCGAGTTGGTGTTGCTGCCCGGCCTTTCTGTGGGAGCGCTCTTGGCGATGGTTTGTTATGGTTCGGCCATCTACCTCGCATTTGGTCAGTCGGCGACGGTCGGTATTGTTATTGTCGTTGTGGCTGTTTTGTCGGCCATTGCAGCCTCTGTATTTTCGTTGCGTGCCAAGACTTGGCAACGCTTCGCCCTGAAGCAGGAGATTCGCTCGAAATCGATGCCGCAACCGGCCGATGAGTTGGAGGTCGGTGCGCGTGGTCTGACCCTTTCGCGCCTTTCGCCGATGGGCAAGGTGAGCATCGCGGGCAAGATCTACGAGGCGAAGTCGCTCGACGCCTATATCGACCCGAAACAGGAGGTCGAAGTGGTTGGTTTTGAGAACTTCAGCATTATCGTTAAGAAAATTAATTAACAACCTTAAATACTTCGTGTTATGAATATGGATATGGGCTTTTTGGCCTTGTTGGTCTTTGTGGCGCTGATCGCCATTTGGATTGTATTCTACTTTATTCCCGTGGGTCTGTGGTTCTCGGCTCTGGTGTCGGGTGTGCGCATCAGCCTCCTGCAGCTGATTCTGATGCGTTGGCGTAAGGTGCCCCCCTCAATTATCGTTTCGTCGATGATCGAGAGTACGAAGGCGGGCTTGAACCTCGACCCCAACGAGCTCGAGGCTCACTACCTGGCCGGTGGTAATGTCTCGAATGTTGTACACGCTCTCGTCTCGGCGCAGAAAGCCAACATTATGCTCGACTTCAAGATGGCTACGGCGATCGACCTGGCGGGTCGTGATGTTTTTGAGGCGGTGCAGATGTCGGTTAACCCGAAGGTGATCAACACCCCTCCCGTGGCTGCTGTGGCCAAGGATGGTATTCAGCTTATCGCCAAGGCGCGTGTTACGGTGCGTGCCAACATCAAGCAGCTGGTCGGTGGTGCCGGTGAGGAGACCGTCCTGGCGCGTGTTGGCGAGGGTATCGTCTCGTCGATCGGCTCGGCCGCTTCGCACAAGATTGTGTTGGAGAATCCCGATTCGATTTCGCGCGTGGTGTTGGAGAAGGGCCTCGATGCAGGTACGGCCTTCGAGATTCTCTCGATCGATATTGCCGACATCGATGTAGGTAAGAATATCGGTGCCCAGCTGCAGATGGATCAGGCCGAGGCGGATAAGAATATCGCCCAGGCCAAGGCCGAGGAGCGTCGTGCGATGGCTGTGGCTCTGGAGCAGGAGATGAAGGCCAAGGCGCAGGATGCACGCGCCAAGGTGATCGAGGCCGAGGCTGAGGTGCCGCTGGCCATGGCCGAAGCCTTCCGCAATGGTAATCTGGGAATCATGGATTACTACAAGATGAAGAACATCATGGCCGATACGCAGATGCGTGAGACAATCGGCAAGCCTGATAAGAAATAAGCAAAAAACGTGAGATTGCGACGAAGGGCTTGCGGGTGCTTCGTCGCTTTTTTTAATACGCTATGAAACAGATTCTAACCCTTGTTGCGACCATTGCGGTCGCCTTTGGCGCTACGGCGCAGGAGGTGCGTTTTGAGGAGTTTTTCTTCGATCGCTCGATGCGCTTCGACTACTACCACAGCGGTAACAGCCAAACCGAGCAGATTTTCTTCGACGAGTTGAAGGAGGAACCCTATTGGGGCGGCTCGAAACGCTCGTTGATCGACACAACCGACCTGGGTAACCATCTCTTCCGCATTGTGGATGCGGCCAGCGGGCGCGTGATCTATTCGCGCGGCTTCTGTTCGCTCTTCAACGAGTGGCAGAAGACCCCCGAGGCCTATCGTGTCAACCGCTCCTACCCCGAGTCGGTCATCTTCCCCTACCCCAAAAAGGCGTGCCGCATCGAGTTCTATTCGCGCGATGCAAAGGGGCGCTTTGCCGAGGTCTACAAGCAGGATATCGCCCCCGACAGCTATTGGGTCGAGCGCTTTGCACCGCGCTACGAGGCCTTCGATGTCGCCTATCACGGTGCTCACGCCAACCGCGTCGATATTGTCTTGCTGCCCGAGGGGTATAGCGAAGGCGAGCGCGCTAAGTTTGAGGAGGCATGTCGCTACTTTGCCGAGTCGATGTTCTCGTTTGCCCCCTATGATAAACTCAAGCCGATGATCAACATCCGCGCCGTCTGGGCCCCTTCGCGCGAGTCGGGTGTGACGATCCCGGGCGAGGGTGTTTGGCGCGAGACGGCTTGCGATGCCAACTTCTACACCTTTGATTCGGAGCGTTACCAGACCGTCAGCGATCAGCAGCGTCTGCGCGACATGGCGGGCCATGTCCCCTACGACTACATCTACGTCTTGTCCAATACGCAGAAGTATGGCGGTGGCGGTATCTTCAATTTCTACGGCATCTCGGCGGCTCATAACCCCGGATTCACGGGCAAGGTCTATATCCACGAATTCGGCCACCTCTTGTTGGGTCTGGGCGATGAGTATGTGGGCAATACGGCCTACGACGAGACGATGTACGACACGAAGATCGAGCCCTGGGAGCCGAATGTGACTTCGCTGGTCGATTTCGATAAGAAGCAGATTTGGAAGAGTCTTCTTGGTGCGAATACCCCCGTTCCGACTCCGACAACCGAGGCCTACCGCGACAAGGTGGGTGTTTACGAGGGCGCCGGCTACATTCCCAAAGGACTCTATCGCCCGATGCAGAACTGCTTGATGAACTCCTTCCGCGGTGTGGAGGACTTCTGCCCCGTCTGCCAAAAGGCCATCGAGGAGTACATCCTGTGGTTGTGTGAGTAGCATCGGTGGCTCAACGTTGTGAGGAGGTCGAAAAACCTCCTCATTTTTTGTGTTTACGGCATACTTTTTCCTTTGGAAAAGCCGTTCGATAGAGGATAGATGGAAATTTTCGATGCGGAGTGCAATTTTTCGCTTGCTTTTTCCTATCTTTGCAAAGATATTTTGATACTTAAAAGGTTTGAATATATGAAATTTTGGAAACTGACTGCGGCTTTGCTTCTCGCGCTGGTAGGCTTCGCTGCTTGCTCGGACGATGATAAGGATGGCTCCGTGGATTTCGAACGCGATGCACTCTTTATGACGTGGGGCGCATCGGAGACGGTAGGTGTGTCGGGAGTGAATATCGCGACGTTCACCATCTCGGCCGTGCCCGAAGGTTGGGAGACCCCCGAAGTGAACACCAAAACGATGAGCGTTGAGATTGTGGCTCCGGCTGCCGATGCCGACAATGTGGAGTCGTCGGGCAATGTTACCCTTCGTGGTGTGACCCACGGCGGTGATGCTGTCTATGCCTCGCTCTTTGTTTCGCTCGATACGCCCGAGGTCGATTACTCGACCCAGCCGGCCAACTGCTATATCGCCAACAAGGGCGGTGCGATCTATCGCATCAATGCCACGGCAACGCCCGACGGCACACGCATTGCCACCGACCACCTGGACGTTATCTGGCAGGCTTCGATGAACTATGTGAAGTATCTGCAACTCGAGGAGGATGGTACGGCCACCTTCTTTATGGCTAAGAATGATGACGATGATACGGTTAAGGCGGGTAACGCTTTGATCGGAGCCTTCGATGCTAATGATAACCTGCTTTGGAGCTGGCATATCTGGGCTGTGGACTACGATGCCGATGAGGAGGCTCTCGCCTATGGTGACTATACGGTGATGAGCCGCCATCTGGGTCAGCTGAAAAATGTGACCGATACGGAGGCCAATATCCTTGCTTCGTATGGTCTGTACTATCAGTGGGGTCGCAAGGATCCCTTCCCGGGTCCTTCGACCTACAACGCTTCGAAGGGTACGACGGTGACCCTCTTCGATGGTGTGAGCAACACGGTAAAGATTGCGGCAGTTGCGGCCGATGCCGAGACGGGTACGTATAGCTATACGAATGCGCATCCGACCCACTTCATCACCGCGAGCGATAACAACGGCGCGTGGGATATGGGCGTCAGCTCGGAGATAAGAGGTTGGAACGGCTCCGAGAAGTCGGTCAACGACCCCTGCCCTTATGGTTGGCGTGTGGCTCCTGCCGAGGCCTTTGAGGGGTTGGCTATCGTCGATGACCTGGCTGCGGAGAATGCCGCTACGAAGTATGCCAAGCAGTATGGTTGGACGCTGAAAATGGGCGAAGTAGAGTCCTTCTATTTTGCTGCCGGTCGTCGTCTCTATGCCGATGCTTTGATTCAGAATATCTATGACGAGTGGCTGACGCGCAACGTGGCCCTCGAGGCGCAGCCCTGGGTGGGTTACACCTGGACGAGCGAGGGTGGCAATGCCTTTGCTTTCTGGTTCAACAAGGCAAATCCGACGGCAAGCGCACTGCGTAACGACTTGAAGATCGGTACAGCCAACGGGCTTTCGGTGCGCTGTGTGAAGGAGTAGCACGCGCGCCACTACGCGATACAGAGCGAAGATTCGAGTGTTCGAGTCTTCGCTTTTTTTGTTGGTACGACCTTTGCTCTTTGCGCCGGAAAAGAATGTCTATGATGCAGATTCAAACCGGTAAGGGGACGCTCTCGCTCCTTGTCTTGTTGGCTATCTGGTCCGTGTCGGCCGTTTCATCGTTGCCCGGCCTGGCCGTCTCCCCTATTTTGAGCGATTTGAGCCGTGTGTTTCCGAAGGCTACCGAGTTGGAGATTCAGCTCCTCACCTCGCTCCCCTCGTTGCTTATTATCCCCTTCGTGCTGTTGGCCGGCAAACTCTCTGAGGGGCGTGACCACCGACCGCTGCTTCTGTGGGGGTTGGGGATCTTCTTTGTGTGCGGTGCACTGTGTCTTGTGGTGCGCTCGATCGGGGCTTTGATTCTGGTCAGCTCCCTACTGGGTATTGGCGCAGGGATGGTTATCCCCCTCTCTACGGGGTTGGTCGTGGCCTATTTCACGGGCGATTACCGCGTGCGGCAGCTGGGCTACGCCTCGGCTGTGAATAATCTTTCGCTGGTCCTGGCTACGGCCTTGACGGGCTACCTGGCGGCGGTGAATTGGCACCTGCCCTTCCTGGTCTATCTGCTCTCGGGACTCTCGTTCCTCCTCTGCCTGAGCTTGCGTGATACCCCTGTGGTCCCCGAGCCGAAGGAGAGCCTGCAGATGCGCCAAAGGGAGATTGATCGCAACAAGTTGGTCGGGATGATGTGGCTCTACTTTGTGATCACCTATGCCGTGCTGGTCGTAACCTACGATGTATCGTTTTTGGTCGAGCGCTACCACCTGCACGAAACCTTTTCGGGGTGGCTCATATCGCTCTTCTTTTTGGCCATCATGCTCCCGGGGCTCTTCTTGGGGCGCATCATCCGTGCCCTGAAGTCGGATACGAATCTGGTGGCGTTGATGCTGATTTTTGCGGGGTTGCTTCTCTTTGGCTTTGTGCGTACGAAAGAGTTGCTGCTTGTGGCGGCGCTCTTGACCGGATTTGGGTATGGGGTGATGCAGCCCATCATCTACGACAAGACGGCCACCATTGCGCCCCCGCGTTCGGCTACCCTTGCCCTCTCGTTTGTGATGGCGATGAACTACCTGGCAGTGATGATCTGTCCCTTTATCCTTTCGGGTTTGCATACCCTGTTTCACGATGCAAGTGAGTTGCTTGGCTTTCGTGTGAATACCTTTGTAGTCGGAGTCTTGCTGTTGGTGGCTCTGTTCGATCGGAAGGGGTTTGTGTTGGGGCTCGACGAGGCCTACTTTGTAAAATAGGAAAAGGGTCGGAGCTGTTCCGACCCTTTTATTTATAAATCAAGGTGTAATCGCGTTATTTGGCCTCCAGGAGTTTCTGGTAGTGGCAATACATCAGCTCGCCATCATTATCGCGCAGGTGCATGCCTCCTCCTTGGCAGTAGCGGAACATGTCGCAGGTGGCACACGCCCCCTTGCGGGCCCACGTGCGATCGCGGAAGGGGGTGAAGCGATTCTCCCACACCTCCCAGAAATGGTCCTCGTAGATGTTGCCTTGGTGGTAGTTGGCGCGAATCGAGGTGCATCCCGAGATTGCTCCGTCGACACGAACCGAAGCTACGGAGATGCCGGCGGCACACTGGTAGAAGTGGTCGCGCACTTCTGACTCATAGTTGCCCAAAAAACCTTCGCAGGCGTACGAGAGGTCGATTTTGCGCTCCTTTTTCTGCTCCTTACGGGTGCGGCGAATGAACTCCAGCACCTCTTTCAGCTCCTCGGGCGAGAGCTCCAACGCGTAGTCCTTCTTGGCGCGACCGGCGGGAAAGATTGAGAAGATGCGCCACTCTTTGACCCCCTGTTCAATCAGATGTTGTTTGAAGAGCTCCAGCTTGGGTACCAGCGCCGGTGTGACGCAGGTTACAATATCAAAGGCAACCTCGGGATGTTGAAGAATGGCGTGGATGGCTTGGAGCGCGGCCCGATAGCTTCGTGGGTTGCGTCGGATGAATTGATGCTCCTCTTCGAAGCCGTCAAAGCTGACCGAAACACTCTTTAGACCGGCTGCAATCAATCGTTCGAGGAGCTCGGGCGTGAGCGCCAATCCATTGGTGACCATACCCCAGGGATACCCACGGCGTTTCAGCTCGAGGCCGATCTGCTCGATGTCGTCGCGCACCAAAACCTCGCCACCCGAGAGGATGATGAGCACCGTGCGCGGATCGACGTGGGGTGTTATCTCTTCGTCCAGGACACGCAAAAAATCGACCATCGGCATATCTTTCTGGCGGGCATCGGCGGTGCAATCGCTGCCGCAATGGCGGCAATTGAGGTTGCATCGCAGGGTGCATTCCCAGAAGAGTGTCGTGAGTCGATGGGCTGCAACGCGATCCTTGTATAGATCGGCAAAAAGCTTAAGCCCCAACCGTTTGCGAAGGCTTGGACGACAAAAAGTCATGCGCTACTCTATTCCTCCGATTGCTGCTGCTTGGGGCGCGGTACGCCGTACATGAGCTTGATTTCGGGAATCGGCTCGATGCGCGTCGTATCAGCTTCGATGGCAGGTGCTTCTTCCTGCTCGGTGGGAACATTGACCGGCTCGTTCTTCGCCGTGTTCTTGACCGTCGAACATGCTGTCGAGAAACCCATCAAGGTCAGGATGGCTAACTTGATTTTCTTCATGGCTTGATAGCGTAAATGGTTTAGGACAAAGATAACGAATCTCTTCGATACAAAAAAGCGATGAGGTCGAATGCGTGCGATTTTTTTTGCCATTTTTTGCTTGCTCGATTTTTATTTGCAAAATCGAAAAAAATGAGTTATATTTGAAAGTTGTATATGTAAAACAACTGATAAAAATAGATATAAACTCAAAATCACAAGTCAAATGAAAGATGCAATTGCAATTTTGACGGGTGGCGGTCCGGCCCCCGGTATGAACACCGTAGTCGGCAGTGTTGCCAAAACCTTCCTGCACCATGGCTACAAGGTAATCGGTCTGCACCAGGGCTACTCGGGTCTTTTCAACCCCGCTCCCCGTACTGTAGAGATCGATTTCGGTATGGCCGATGCCATCTTCAACCAGGGTGGTTCGTTCTTGCAGATGAGTCGTTTTAAGCCGACGGATGCAGATTTCGAGAACAACTTCAACCTCAAATTCTTCACAGACAACAACATCAAGTTGCTCGTGACGGTGGGTGGCGACGATACCGCTTCGACGGCAAACCGTATCGCTAAGTTCCTCGAGGCCAAGCAGTACCCCATTTCGAATATCCATGTTCCGAAGACCATCGACAACGACCTTCCGCTCCCGAAGGGTGCTCCGACGTTTGGTTATGAGTCGGCCAAGGACAAGGGCGCTGTGATTGCACGTGCCGTCTATGTCGATGCTCGCACGAGCGGTAACTGGTTTGTGCTGGCCGCCATGGGTCGCTCGGCAGGTCACCTGGCATTCGGTATCGGTGAGGCTTGCCACTACCCGATGATCGTGATCCCCGAGATGTTCGATAAGACCGAGATTACGGTCGATAAGATTGTGAACCTGGTGATTTCGTCGATCATCAAGCGTAAGATTATGGGTATGGACTACGGTGCAGCCGTTATTTCGGAGGGTGTATTCCACTCGCTGTCGGATGAGGAGATCGCCAAGAGCGGTATCCACTTCTCGTACGACGACCACGGCCACCCCGAGCTGGGTAAGGTATCGAAGGCACACATCTTCAACGAGATGATCGAGAAGAAGGTGAAGGCTCTCGGCCTGAAGGTGAAGAGCCGTCCCGTAGAGCTGGGTTACGAGGTACGTTGCCAGACCCCGATTGCATACGATTTGACCTACTGCTCGGAGCTGGGTATCGGTGTACACAAGCTCTTCTCGGAGGGTAAGACCGGCTGTATGGTCTATGTGGATTCGGAGGGTAACGTAGCTCCGCTCTACCTGAAGGATCTCCAGGATCCCGTTACGGGCAAGATTCCGCCCCGTCTGGTGGATATCAGCTCGGATAAGTTCTCGTCGGTAGTTGAGAATATCATCAACGCTGTGACGCCTACCGACTATGAGGCAGCCAAGGCTTATGTAGAGAATCCCGAGGAGTTCGACTTCCACAAGATCCTCAACTGGTAGTTGATCCGGCCTGTGCCGAATCCTATACTGCAAAAAAAAGAGCAACCCGAAAAGGTTGCTCTTTTTTTATTGTTGGTTGCGGTAGGCCGAAGGCGACATCCCGATGTGTTGCTTGAAGTATTTTCCGAAGAAGGATTGATCGGGGAAGCTGAGCTTGTAGGCCACCTCTTGGATGCTCATGTCGCTGTATTTGAGGAGGTATTTGGCCTCCATGAGGATATAGCGATTCATCCAATCGGTTACGGTCAAACCGCTGACGCGACGCACGATGGTTGTCAGGTAGCGTGCCGAGATACAGAGTTTGTCGGCATAATAAGTTACGCTCTGACGCTCGGTGTAGTGCTCGCTCAACTCCTTGATGAATTGGCGGAAGTAGCTCTCCTGGCGTGTCAAGGCGTTGCTCGATTGCTTATTCTCGAAACGCGATGAGAGAATATCGCACATCAGGTGGATATGGGCCGTAGTGTAGGCGCGGATTACCTCGTCGTGAAGCGGTGTCGTTGAACGCTCGTTGATCAGGTGTTGCAGCAAGTCCATGCTTTGGATGATTTGCTGCTGTTCGTCGGCTTGGAGTTGTATTACACAGCGCTCGGCGATCTCCATCATGTGCTGAGTCAATCGCTTGAGGTTAAAGTCGCACTCCTTCAAGAAGTTCTGATCGATCATCATGGAGCGGCAGCAGCAATCCTCGCTTTGCATGTTGCTGACCATGATGCTGCGCGGCAGAATAGCTAACATGTCGCCTGCCTTGACCTTGTATTCGGTCATGTTGCAGGTTAGGTTGGCTTCGCCACTTGTGCAGACGAGGAACGTGGCTGCTTCGATGCGGCAGGGGTAGTGATAGAGTTCAATGTTTCCTTGGCGCTTATACTGTCCGATCAGCACACCTTTGTAGTGGCATTGGGTCTGTTCGGGATAGAGCTCACGAAGTCGGTCGATATTAATATTTGTATTTTTGCTGTTTTCCATAGCTGTTCGTTTTCTGCCTGCAAAATTAGGAACAATAATATTCTGAAATTGTCGCTTTTTGAAGCTATATTCGTCAAAAAGTACAATCGCGACATTATGAAATATCGATATATCTGATATTTGCTACGTTGAAGTACGTTTTGATCAATATGCGGTCAATTATCACCATTCTCGTTTTTGTAAAAAGACTGATCTTTGCAAAAGCAAATGAGAGTGAATGAAGAACCTATTTTATAGTATACTTTGTCTATTTTTGACAGCTTGCCAGAGCGAATACCACGCCTACGATACGCGAATCGACGGGCAGAGGCATATACATGCCAAACAGATTCCGACTATCGAAACGGCTACAAAGGGGAAGTCGAGTTTTCGTTTTGCCTTTATTACCGATACACAACGCTGGTATGACGACTCGGAGGCACTCGTCAACCACCTGAACGGGAAAGACGATATCGACTTTGTGATTCATGGCGGTGATCTGACCGATTGGGGATTGCGCGCCGAGTTTGAACTTCAGCGTGATATTTTTCGGCACCTCAAGCAACCCCACGTAGTGCTGTTGGGCAACCACGATTGCCTGGTGACCGGTGAATTGATCTACGAGGAGATCTATGGCGCCCCCGATTTTGCCTTTACTGCCGGTGATGTACGTTTCATCTGTTTGAATACAAACGCCTTGGAGTACCCCGCAGGATCGAATGTCCCCAATTTCGACTTTCTGGCCGAGGAGTTGACCAACTACCCTGCCGAAGTGCGTCGTACGATTGCTGTGATGCATGCGGCACCCCTCTCGGATCAACTTAGCGGCGATGAGGCTGTAGCGTTCCATGAAACATTGAATCAGTTTCCGAATTTGATGGTCTGCATCGCGGGGCACGATCACCATTACAAGGTGAACGACCTCTTTGAGGATGGCATGCTCTATATCCATGGTGCGAGCATCGAGAAGCGCTCCTATATTCTTTTTACGATTGATGAAGATGGCTACAAGTATGAAGAGATCCTATTCTAAGTGTTGGGTGCTGCTTGTGGTGGCTCTTCTTGGAACATTGCCCCTCGTGGCTCAGAGCCGTGCTGTGGTCTGTCCGTCGCAACGCCTGCACGCCGATTACGCGGGGTGGAAACGGTTGATGCCGACCCACTTTAAGGCGCAATATGCCGGTGGTATGGGTGTGGCATCGGTGGCCTTCGGTTGGGATTATGGCCGTAAGAATCAGTTCGAAACGGATCTTCAGATCGGCTATCTCCCGAAGGAGTATTCGACCCAAAACCACGCCACCTTCAGCCTGCGTCAGCACTGGATGCCTTGGAATATCCGTTGTTGTGACCGTTTCGGCATTGAGCCCTTTTCGTGTGGATTGTATGCATCGCTGATCACGGGCCCCGGTGAGGATTATTGGATGCGCGAACCCGAGAAATACGAGGGCTCCTATTATCGTTTTATGACGCGCATGCGAATCTACCTCTATGTGGGTCAGCGCGCTACCTATTATATAAAACGCCCTTCGTCGGCCCTGCGTAGTGTCACGCTCTACTACGAGTTAAGTGCCAAAGAGGTCGATCTCTTGGCCAAGATGACCAACAGCGCGCTGGGGCTCTCCGATATCTTTTATTTCTCGTGTGGCGTGAAATTCGGGCTTAAGCTCTAAAGCAGAGGCGACCCCCAAAAATGGGGGTCGCCTCTTGTTGTATGCTGCGTGGAAGTTCTCCTCCTATCGCTTCTTTTTCTTGGTGAGGTTGCGAGCCAGCTGCGATGCGAAGGTCTTGGCAAAGTAGGTGACGGCCGTACCCAGCACCGAGCCTACAAGGCTCTTCTGAACCGTAGAGGAGCGTTTCTTGCTTCGCTTCGACTCCTCCTTTTCGCGGCGTGCCTGCTCTTTGGCTTCGGCTTCGCGCTCCTTGGCCTCCTCTTCGCGTTTAGCCTCCTCCTCGCGCTGCTTGACGATGCGCTCGAAGGCCGATTCGCGATCCACGACACTCTCGTATTTGCCATAGATGCGCGAAGCGTTGAGAATAGCACTGCGCTCTTCGGCTGTGATCGCTCCGATTTGGCTCAGGGGGAAGAGAATCTTGGCGCGCTCGACCACCGAAGGCGCTCCCTTCTCGTCGAGGAACGATACGAGGGCCTCACCCGTGCCAAGCTCCAAGATAGCGCGCTCAGTGTCGAATGCTGGGTTGGTACGGAAGGTCTGCGCTGCGGCCTTGACGGCAGCCTGATCCTTCGGCGTGAAGGCGCGCAGGGCGTGCTGTACGCGGTTGCCACACTGACCCAGAATCGTCTCGGGGAGGTCGGAGGGCGATTGCGTGATGAAATAGACACCGATGCCCTTCGAGCGAATCAGGCGCACAATCTGCTCGATCTTCTCGATGAGGGCCTTCGAGGTATCCTTGAAGAGCATGTGGGCCTCGTCGAAGAAGAAGACCATCTTCGGCAACTCCATATCGCCAATTTCGGGCATCGTCTCGTAGATCTCCGTGAGCAACCACATGAGGAATGTCGAGTAGAGCTTGGGCTGCAACATCAGCTTGTCGGCAGCCAGGATGTTCATCACGCCGCGTCCGTTCTCGGTCTGCATCAGGTCGAAGATGTCGAAGGCGGGCTCGCCGAAGAACTGCTCGCCACCCTGCTCGGCAAGGGCCAGCAGGGCACGCTGAATAGCTCCCACCGAGGCGGCCGATACGTTGCCGTAGGTCGTGGCATATTTATCGCTGTTCTTGGCTACGTAGTCCAACATCAGGCGCAGATCCTTCATATCGATCAGGGGCAGCTTCTCATCCTTGGCGATGCGGAACGTGAGGGTCAGAACGCCCGTCTGGGTCTCGTTGAGATCCATCAGACGTGCCAGCAACACCGAGCCCATCTTCTCGATGGTGGTGCGCATCGGGTGACCCTGCTCACCATAGACGTCGTAGAAGCGCACGGGGCACCCCTCGAAGGCGAGGGCCGTGGTATCCATCCCCCACTCGGCGCAGCGCTTCTCGATGAACTTATTGAGGCCGCCCGTTTGCGAGATGCCCGAGAGGTCGCCCTTCATATCGGCCATGAAGCAGGGAACGCCCGCTTGCGAAAAGGTTTCGGCCAGCACCTGGAGCGTCACGGTTTTACCCGTACCCGTTGCGCCGGCGATCAAGCCGTGGCGGTTGGCCATCTTGCCGATGATGTGAATCGGAGCTGCCGCGTGGGCTACATAGAGTTGGTTATCTTTGTACATGGTTGGTTGGTGGTTTTCGGAATAATAAGCAAATATAGAGAAAATAGATAAGGAAATCAAAAAAACGCCTAATAGGAGCTGGAAAAGCGAAAAAATATAAATAACGAGGAGCAAGAAAAAATTCTTGCTCCTCGTTATGATTATCAACTAATTAAGTAGATAGTCTTGTTTAATACTCCTCCTCGTTGAAGAAGAAATCGTCCTTCGAGGGGTAGTCGGGCCAAATGTCCTCGATCGACTCGTAGATGTCGCCATCGTCCTCGATCTCCTGCAGGTTCTCCAGAACCTCCAGCGGCGAGCCGCTACGTACGGCGTAGTCGATCAACTCCTCTTTAGTTGCAGGCCAGGGTGCATCTTCCAATTTGGAAGCAAGTTCAAGTGTCCAATACATTTTATTTGCGTTTTAAGTTTTGAAAATCAATGTGTTGACAACGTAAACAACTTTGCGCTGTCTTTTCGGAGTGCAAAAGTATAAAAAAATAGGGAAAAACAAACAAAATTGCTGAAAATAAACATTTTATTTGTTTTCCCCTACTGTGTTGAATCTCAATTCGATTACGGAATCCAGGGTCGCTCCTCTACTTCGAGCAAAACTGTCAGGCGGCGCCCCAAGAGGTAGAAATAGTCCGAGAGGCGGTTGAGCCACGCCTTGGCCGTCGGGTCGATGTCGTATTTACGGTCGGCGCGCAGTGCTTCACGTTCGGCGCGGCGGCAGATCGTGCGGCAAACATGGCACATCGAGACAACTTTATGACCTCCCGGGATGGTGAATTTGGTTATGGGGGGCACCTCGCTCTGCATGCGGTCGATTGCCTCCTCGAGGGCTGTGATCGTTGTCGGGGCGAGCGGCTGCACCTTGTCGCCACCCTCCTCGCCTACGGCCAGCAAAGCCTCGACGGTCATCATTTGCGAAAGGATGCGTTGCAGCTCCTCGATGTAGCTCTCCGTACCCTGCTCCTCGCTGAGGTAGTCGGTCAAGAGGGCCGTGAAGGCTGAAAGCTCATCGACCGTGCCATAGGCCTCGACACGCTCGTCGGTCTTGAAGACGCGTTCGCCGCCAATGAGCGACGTGAGGCCGCCATCGCCTTGCTTGGTGTAGATTTTCATAGCTTATAGTGTTGTTTTGGGAGTTTCTCGTCGCTGAACAGCAGGATGTAGCCGCGATTGTCGACCGAGGTGCAGTGGTGCGCCTCGATGAGCGCCTGACAGAACTGCTGTCGCTCACGTCCGATGTAGGGCGAAAGGAGTGCGACGGTTTTGCCACTTTGGGCTGCCTCGCCTACCCACGCGCGCGTCTGCTCCTCGGAGCAACTCTCGCTTAGGATGCAGAGGTCGCACTCCTCGTCGAGGGAGTCGATCGCAAAGGCCTTGTAACCGAGGTGGGTGTAGAGGTTTTGCAACTCGATGGCTCGGCGGCGGACATAGTTTCGACTGCGCAGAGCGTGAAAAAGTTGCTGATCGGAATTCTTTAACTCGCTCACAATAAACACCTCGCGCACAATCGAATAGACAAAGGGCGAATGGACGCCGTGGCCACGGAAATAGCGGGCGCGCCCCACCCTGTCGGGGAGGTTCTTCAGGCCGTAAAGACGGCGTTTGAGGTTGCGTCCGCTCAATTTCATCCTACCCTGCTTATTTCTTCAAAAGACCGGCCAGACGACCCGTCGAGAAGGCGATCTGGAGGTTGTAGCCACCCGTGTCACCATCCAGGTCGAGCACCTCGCCTGCCAGATAGAGTCCTTTGACCTTGAGCGACTCCATCGTGTAGGGGTTCACCTCGTCGCAACGTACACCACCGGCAGTTGTCACGGCAAACTCGAAGGGGGCGTAATCCGTAATGGGGAAGGTCCAACCCTTCAAGGTCTTGATGATGCGACCGATCTCAGCCTCGGTGAGCTTCGAAATATACTGCTTGGAGTGGATGTCCAGCTCGCGCGCCAGGGGCATCACCATCGGCTTTGGCACGAGGCGGCGCAGCAGCTCGGAGAAGAACTCCGTAGGCTCCATTTCGGCCGTCTCGCGAGCAATACGCGCCTGGAGGGTCTCCTCGTCGAGGGCCGACTTGAGGTCCATCACCAGCTTGACACTTTTGCCGTCAATGAGGGCATCGACCGCATCGCGGCTCACACGAAGGGCTACGGCACCCTCGATACCGCGCTCCGAGAAGCCGATCTCGCCAAACTCCTCGCGCACCGCCTCGCCATCGACAAAGAGCGTGACGCGCACGTTGCGCAGCAAGAGACCGTGCAGGAACTTCATCTGCGGGTGGCTCGAAACCAAGGGCGTAAGTGAGGGGCGCAGCGGCTCGATCGTGTGGCCCAGGTCGGCTGCAAACGAGTAACCGTCGCCCGTCGAACCCGTCGCGGGGTACGAAACACCACCCGTGGCGAGAATCACCTGCGAGCACTCCTCCTTGCGCTCAAAGCCGCGCTTGTTGCGGTAGCGCACACCGAAGACCTTGCCGCCGAGGGTCATGATCTCCGTGACGCGTGTCTCGTAGAGGATCTTTACGCCCGCCTCGAAGCAGTACTCCAACAGTGCGTTGGCGATATCCCACGCCTTGCCGCTGTGGGGGAAGACGCGCTCGCCGCGTTCGATGTCGAGCTTCACGCCCTGACGCTCGAAGAAGCGAATCGTCGCCTTGTTGTTAAACTCGGCAAAGGCCTGCGTGAGGAATTCGCGATTTACGCGAACGTGCTCCAGAAACTCCTCGGGGGGACGGGCGTTGGTCACATTACAGCGACCCTTACCCGAGATGCGCACTTTGCGTCCCGATTTCTCCATCTTCTCGAGCAGCAATACACGCTTACCCGTGCGGGCGGCCGTACCGGCTGCCATCATACCTGCTGCACCGGCTCCGATGACAATCACGTCATAGGGCTCGCGCTCGATAATCTCTACAGTTTGGTTCAGTTCTTCCATAATTGACAAAGATAGCGAAAAATCCGTAATATTGGTGATTTTACGCCGTAAATCTACTCCTCCTCCAGCTCAAAAGGTTGGAAGCGGAACTCGTTTTCTGATACGCTTTTCGAGAAGCAATAGTAGGTCAGCTCGGCCGAGGTGTGAATCTCGCCCTCGATCGAGAGGGTCACCTCCATTACCACAAAGGCACGCTTCTGCTCCTTGAGGCGGCAGCGTAGCTCGATGGTGGTCTCGGGCGACGAGGGAACAGGCTTGCGGAACTTGACCTGGAGGTTGGTCGTCATGGCCGAGAGTTGGAGCTTGCGCCCTATCCACCAACCGCCAATCTCGTCGATCAGGGTCGATTGGATGCCGCCGTGTAGCGTGCCGAGCCACCCTTCGTAGTCGGACGAGGGGTGCCAAAGCGATACCAATTCGTCGCCATCCTCCCAGAACTCCATCTTCAGGCCGTGGGGATTTTCGGGTGAGCAGGCGAAGCAGTTGTAACCCTCCTTGAGGAGAGGCAACCAGGGGTTGCGAATTTTTTTCATGGTTCGTGTGTTGTGTGAGGTCGCAAAATTAACTATTTTTTTGAGAGTAGCCAACCATCGACCTTATTCGGCGACGATCTGAACAAAAAAGCAGCACCCCGAAAGGTGCTGCTGATAGTTAGAGATCGCTGGGGATTATTCCCAATTCTTGTTCGATACGTAGCTCATACCCTCGATACGAGTCGAGATGGTCGTCTTGAGCTGGTTGACGGCATTTTCGAACGTCATGCCCTCATCACCGCAGTAACCGCCACCAATACCGTAGGTCGAGTAACGGGCTCCAATCCAACCCGACTTTGAATCGACGGGCCACATGGCGCTGTTCTCGGCGGCCGATTTGGCGAGCTGTGCCTTCATCTGGTCGATGTGGGTCAGGATGCGGGCCTGCAGCGAAGCCTTGACGGTGTTCCAACGCTCGGCAGCCATGGCCGTAAAGTCTGCGTTCTTAACCAGCATCGGGTACCAGATGTAGTTGGCGTCGCTTGTGCTCGGCTTGCTCGGATACGATGAGCTGTGCTTTACATCTTTGGTCATGAGCATCGAGCGGTTGTAACGATAGCCCTCCTCCGAGTATGAGGTGCTTGTGGGCAGCGTGTTCCAGTCGAAATCCCACACCGGACCGGCATAGAGCTTGCCGTTATTAATATAGGAGTAGCACGACTTCGGGTGGTGTACCTCGCTATTCATCATAATCTCCTGAACGAGCCAGAAGTCGATAAACGAGCTCAGATCCATCTTCTCGAAGGCAGCGTTGTAGCCGGCCTTCGTGTTCTTGTAGAGGTTGTCCTCGATACCGCGTACAAACGAACTTGCATAGTTGAGTACCTCGGTCGAAGCATCATCTTTCAAGAGGAAGGGAACGTAGCATGCAGTCGTGAATTGAGCTGCCTCGTCGTAGCCGTCGTCGCTCTCCATCAGGATGCCGTAATCGGCCGGTGAGGTCGAATCCGAGTCCTCCATCGGGTCGTTGATGTCGAGGCGATTGCTATCGATCTTAATCTGCTCGCAGAGGTAGTAGTTACCAACATAGACCCCGTTGTAAACCAGCTCGACAAACTGTCCCGAGGGGTTCCAGCTCATACCGTCGTTGGGGAAGGTGCTCTTGAAGATCTTTGCGAGCTCAAAGGCTACGCTGTTGCGCATCAGGGTGCGGTCTTTCCAGTTGGCCAACAGTACCCAACGCTTGTGCGCCGGCATGCCGAGTACGCTGTGCTTTTTGTCGAGTTTCACGGCGAAGGGCTTCTTGGGCATCTGCTGCGTTACGTTACCACGTACGCGGGTCGAAGCCGGAATCGGGAAATAGACACGACGACCATCCTTGTCGACCAGTGCGGGCGAACCATCGGCGTTGTAAACCATGAAGCTGTCCGTACCCTCGGTCATCTGCCAATCGCTATCCTTGGGCTGCCAAGCGGCACCCGTAGCCTTGTACCATGCAGCGCTGCCTCGTGAGTAGTCGCCGCTCTCCGACGTAACAACGCCCGTCTTCTGGTTGATTACAACCACGGGCAGTCCCGTGTTGGTGAACTCGATCGTGTAGACCGTGATCTCGCCCGTCTCGACGTTGGCGGCGGCTACCATCTCGTTGTTCGAGAACTCCATTTCGGTCTCGTTGCTAACGGCCATGCCACCCTGGTAGAGCAGTACGGCACCCTCGGTCAACTCGAAGGTCGGTACCAGATAGCGGTCGTTCAGATAAGGAACATAGAGCTTGATGATGCGATTCTCCTGGTCGATCGTGCAGACCTCCTCCGTTACGTTCGAGGTGGTGAGCGCAAAGGAGCTGTTGTGCGTGAATTTGCGCGGAAGAATCTTGCCCGGGTTGTTGGCAACGGTGAACTTCATCGATTTGATCTCGTAGGTCGAGGTCGGCATCGGGGCCTCCTCTTCGGGATTCTCCTCCTCGATTACGATGTCGTCCATGGCCGAGAGGGTCAGGGGGAAGATGTAGAAACCGTTGGCGGTGTGGTCTGCGCTGGCAACCTTCGTAAAGGTAGCCGTCGAGTTGGTGGTTTTTACCGTAAAGGTCAACTCGTCACCACTACGAATTTCGGGCATAGCGGTCGTATAGGCTGCATAGCTTACCCCCTTCTTGAGGTAGGGCGTAGCGTCCCACGACACTTTCAGCTGGTTGTCGCCATCGCTGTAGCCACCCATGGTGACCTGCTGTGTAGCCAGGTCGATCGTGAAGTCGCCCGTGATTTGGCGCTGGTTGTTGACCTGGATCGTAACCGACTCAAGGCGCTCGTTCTCAAGCTTCGTGTCGCTGGCGTTTACCTGGATTTTCCAGACGGAGACCAGACGATCGAAGGTGAAGGTCGACGAGAGCCAGCCTTGCTTATTGAGCACGCCGGCGTAGAAGTCGTCCTGCAGCACTTTGCTCGTCGAGTTGAACGAGTGGTTGGCCGACATGGTCTGCTTTACGGCCGATGCGCTTGCGTTGCTGTTTGCCGAGTTGTAGGGATAGTAGGCATACTTCGGCGTGCCCAGCATCAAACCGCTGAACGAGACGTTTTGTGCCGACTTCGTGTTCGTACTGGTGAATTTGGCGTTACGAGCCAAGTTGCCGTAGACGCCGATCACCTCGCGCTTGGCCCACCAGGTGGCTACGCCCTCTTCCGTCTCGAGCGATTCGATCACGATGGTGCGCGTTTGAGGTGCATCGATTGCTAGTTGTGGCGCATGAAATTCAGGAGCTTCGATGTTTGCCGACAATTCAACATCCATTGCCGATGCGCTCATTGTCTCGTCTTGCGAACAAGATGTACTCATTGCTACTACTGTACATAACAGTAACCACAGTTTTGTGCGTTTCATAATAAAAAAGTTTTTGGGTGAGAAATTGGGTGAATATTGGTGTAAAACACCTTTTTTGTAGTTTTAAAAGTCGAAAACCCTACAATCGATTTCGATTGCAGGGCTGTAAGGTATGCTAATTCGCTAAATAATTCGTGGTAAATCGTTTTTTTTGTCGACCCGAATTTTTCTTTTTCAAGAACTCTTCAGGCTCGATTTTGGTTAACATTGGTTCCGCTGAACCGCTGTGAAAAAAGTTGTTTCCATCCCATCGCTCCTCGTTTTTGGGATTTGCGTCCTTTCTTTTGTTCCGCTATCGTTTCTTTCGCTTTACGCTTTGTAAATTATTAACTATCAGGTATGTTTCGAAAGCGTGAATGTCGAATTTTGCTCTCCGGATTCATCCTTCTGTTGGCAAATATATACTAAAAAAATAGAATAACAAAACTTTTTACCACTAAATTTTTGTAAAAATGCAATTTTCAATAGCAATAAAAGGGGCTGTTTTGGCGACTATTTTACAAAAAATCACTATATTTGTCCTATCAACACAAAACGACTTAACGATGGCTGATAACTATTTGGAAAAAAAGATGGAGGATTACAAAGAGCGTGGTTCGCAGCCTCCCAAGCGGAGCGCAACGATGCGTAAACTGCTGCTCAAGAATCGTTCTTGTCGCGGATACGACAAGCGTTACGAGGTACGCGAGGATCAATTGCGTCGTCTGATCGAGGTCAATACGATGATTCCTTCGGCGCGTAACCTTCAAGCGTTGCGTTTTCGCCCCGTGACGCGTAGTGAGGCACACAAGGTGCTGCCTTATATTCGTCTCGGAGGTGCTTTGCCCGAGTTGAAGCTCCCCTATCCGGGAACGGAGCCCGAAGCTTTTATTGTGGTGTGCTCAGCAGTTGAGCCCGACCACTATATCTATATCGATCTGGGCATCTCGGCGCAGAGTATGCTCCTTCAGGCGGCTGAAATCGGGTTGAGTGGTATTATGATCGGTGCATTCGACAAGGAGCAGATTCAACAGTCGCTCGAGCTACCCTACCGTCCGCTGCTCGTTATTGCGCTTGGTAAGGGTGCCGAACAGATTAAGTTGGTCGAGATCTCGGCCAACGACTCTCATGCCTATTATCGCGACGAACAGGGGGTGCATTATGTCCCGAAGGTGCGTCTTGATGAGTTGGTTATCAAATAAAGCCTCGGCATTTGGCGTAGGCCAATCGTAGAAATAAAAAAAGGCGCAAAGGAAAAACCTTTGCGCCTTTTTGCGGTATCGTTGTCATTGTTTAGTTGACAAAGACATTCGAGAAGTATTCCTCAAAGAGTTTGCGTGCCTCCTCCAGCTGCTCGGGGGTATTCTCCTTAACCCCCTTGAGGGTGTACTCCCACCCCAGTGCCTCGTACTTGTGTACACCGAGGGTGTGGTACGGGAGAATCTCGATGCGCTCGAGCATCTTGTAGCCCTTCAGAGCCTCGCCCAAGGCGCGGATATCCTCCTCGCGATCGCTGTAGCCGGGCACCAACACATAGCGCATCCAAAAGGGACGACCGTGCTCCTCGAGCCAGGCGGCCGTGCGGAGCGTCTGCGTGTTGTCGCGCTCGGTCAGCAGCTTGTGCTGCTGCGGATTAAACTCCTTGACGTCAAGCAATACAAGATCTGTAAGTCCCCACAACTCCTCCACCTCGGGGCTGTGAATCGAGCCGTTTGTGTCGAGGCAGATGTGGATTCCCATCTCGCGCAGACGGCGGAAGAGCGGAATCAGCTCACGGGCCTGCATCGTGGGCTCACCACCACTGAAGGTGACACCGCCACGCTTGCCGAAGAAGGGCTTCTCGCTCACGGCCATCTGGAGAATCTCATCCTCCGAGACCAATTTGCACTCGCCGTTGGGGTCGATCGTGTCGGGGTTGGCGCAGTAGCGGCAACGGAAGTTGCAACCCTGCAGGAAGACCACCAGACGCAGACCGGGACCATCGAAGGTGCCGAGCGATTCGTAGGAGTGGAGACGGATCATTGTGTTTGCTTGTTGTTTGCGGTTATTACATGCGCTCGTGGAAACTACGCGAGATCACCTCCAGCTGGTGCTCACGGCTCAGCTTGATGAAGTTCACGGCGTAACCCGATACGCGGATCGTCAGCTGCGGGTACTTCTCGGGGTGCTCCATGGCGTCGAGCAGCATCTCGCGGTTCAGAACATTCACATTGAGGTGGTGTGCACCCTTCGTGAAGTAACCGTCCATCAGCGTTACGAGGTTCTCAACGCGCGTCGGCTCATCAACGCCGAGCGACTTGGGAACAATCGAGAAGGTGTTGCTGATACCATCCTGCGAGTCGCGGTAGCGGAGCTTGGCAACCGACGAGAGCGAAGCAACAGCACCGTTCTTGTCGCGGCCGTGCATCGGGTTGGCACCCGGAGCGAAGGCTACACCCTTCTCGCGGCCGTCGGGCGTGGCACCCGTCTTCTTGCCATACATCACGTTCGAGGTGATGGTCAGCACCGAAAGGGTCGGACGAGCATTCTTGTATACGGGGTGCTTCTTGAGTTCCTCGTTGAAGAAGTAGATCAGGTCGACACCCAGCTGATCGACGCGGTCGTCGTTGTTACCGAAGCAGGGGAACTCCTTCTCGATGTTGAACGACTCGGTCAGACCCAGCTCGTTGCGCTTCACCGTAACCTTACCGTACTTGATAGCCGAGAGCGAGTCGAGGGCAATCGAAAGACCGGCAACACCATAAGCGAGGTTGATGCGAGGATTCGTGTCGATAAGGGCCATCTGCGCCTTCTCGTAGTAGTACTTGTCGTGCATGAAGTGGATGATGTTCATCGCATCGTTATAGACGCGAGCCACCTCGGTCAGCACCTTCTTGTAGTTCGAGAGCACCTCCTCGTAGTTGAGCAGGTCGCCCATCAGCGTCGGGATGCCCTTCACGATCTGCGTACCCGTGTTCTCGCAGCGACCACCGTTGATGGCCAGCAGCAACGCCTTGGCCAGGTTGCAACGAGCGCCGAAGAACTGGATCTGCTGACCGATGGCCTGGTACGATACGCAGCAAGCGATACCGTAGTCGTCCGAGAAACGTACCTCACGCATCAGCGTATCGTTCTCGTACTGTACCGACGAGGTGTCGATCGAAACCTTGGCGCAGAACTCCTTGAAGCCCTCGGGGAGCTCGGGGCTCCAGAGCACCGTCATGTTGGGCTCGGGCGAGGGGCCGAGGTTGTAGAGGGTCTGCAGGAAGCGGAACGAGGTCTTCGTTACCTTCGTGCGACCGTCGTTGAAACGACCACCAATTGCCTCTGTGATCCAGGTCGGATCACCGGCGAAGATATCGTTGTAGGACTGCATGCGCAGGTGGCGTACCATGCGCAGCTTGATGACAAACTGGTCGATGAGCTCCTGGGCAAACGACTCGGTGATGTTGCCCTTATCCAGGTCGTACTGGATGTAGATATCGAGGAACGACGATACGTTACCAAGCGACATGGCGGCACCATCCTGCTCCTTCACGGCAGCCAGGTAGGCCATGTATACCCACTGAACAGCCTCCTGGGCCGAGGTGGCCGGACGGCTCAAATCGAGACCGTAGTACTCACCCATCGTGCGCATATCGTTCAGCGCCTTGATCTGGTCGGCAACCTCCTCGCGCAGGCGAATCGTTGCATCCGACATCGGCGAACGGAGGTTCTGCATATCCTCCTTCTTGGCCTCGATCAGGCGATCGATACCGTAGAGGGCCAGACGGCGGTAGTCGCCGATGATACGACCACGGGCGTAGTTGTCGGGCAGACCCGTCAGGAAGCCCAACGAGCGGAACGTGCGGATCTCATCCGTGTATACGTCGAAGACACCATCGTTGTGGGTCTTGCGGTAGTGGGTGAAGATATCCTTTACCTTCTCGTCGACCTCGACACCCTGCTCGCGGCAGGCACGCGATACGACGTTGATGCCACCAAAGGGCTTGATGGCGCGCTTGAGCAGCTCATCGGTCTGAAGACCCACGATCAGCTCGTTCTCGCGGTCGATGTAACCCGCCTGGTGCGACGTGATGGTCGAGACGGTCTTGTTGTCCAGGGCGCGAACACCACCGCGTGCGCGCTCCTCCTCAAGGGCCTCAAGGCACTTGTTCCAAACTTTCAGCGTGCGCTCGGTCGGCTTCTCCAGGAACGAGGCATCGCCATAATAGGGCGTAATGTTGGTCTGCACGAAATCGGCGACGTTGATCTTGTCGCACCACAGACCGGCTTTGAATTGCATATTGTTGTCCATAATAGAAAATCTAAGACTTTTTTACTTTGGCGCAAAAATACAAAACGACAAGCGTAATTGCAAAATTTGACAATCGCAAATAATCGGTATTTTGCCCTTTTGAGGCGGTTTTGTCAAAAAGTTATACATTTTGTTTTATTTGAAAATGGGCTAAATTGCACGATTTGATCTGTATGGATTCGATATGAAACCTTAAGAGGTTTAAAACGGCCTTTTCAGAAGTTCTCGTCGGCAATCGCCTGGGTTTTAAAAGGCCTGTTTTGGCGTGTTTTTTTTGTCGAAAATTGAGGTGGCTTAAGCGGTCGGAAGCGAACGAAACTGCTTTGAAAAAGGCTCTTGTCGGAGGTGTTTTGCCCCGATTTTAGATGCGCATTTTTTTGCGATTTTTGCCCGAGAAAGGGACTCGTTACTGAGGTGCTGTAAGTGGCTTTTTGGGGTGTTGAAAAAGACCCCGGAAGGGGCGATTGAGGGTCACGTTTGCGAGTCCCACTTCTCTATATACAAAAAAGGAGGGTTCTCCCCTCCTCCTCTTTTGTGAGCGGTAAGCGGGACTCGAACCCGTGCTACGCACGAAATTATAGTTACACCCCCGACCCCTGGAAGGGGCGATTGAGGGTTACGTTTGCGAGTCCCACTTCCCTATATACAAAAAAAAGGAGGGGTCTCCCCTCCTCCTCTTTTGTGAGCGGTAAGCGGGACTCGAACCCGTGACCCTCAGCTTGGGAAGCTGATGCTCTACCAACTGAGCTACTACCGCATTGGTAAGGCAAAGATACACCGAAGAATCGAATTATCCAAACCTATGGCCGGAATAAATCCGATGCAGGTAGCCTTCCGTCTCGGTGTGCCATTTTATCCGTCGAATAATGATACTTATATATAAATAAAGGGGGCACACGCAAAGGTGTGCCCCCTTGGATAGTTATCCGGATTGTGATTAACCCAGAATCTTCTTCAGCGATGCGATGTTGGCTGCGCTGTTGAGTTTCTTGCCTTCGGGCGTGTAGAGATCCTCGATGCGTGCCTTGAAGTAGGTCTCGACCTTGTTGCGGACAATCTTCATCGTCGAGTTCACCAGACCGTTCTTCTCCGTGAAGGCCTCGTCAACGATTGCCAGAGCACCCGGCAACCAGCGGTGCGGGAATTCGTCGCCATAGATACCACCCTTGCGGTACTTGTCGATCTCGGCACCGATGAGCTTTGCAGCAGCCTCGGCCTGCTCGGCAGCGGGAACCTCCTTCAGCTCACGCTTCAGGGCATCCTTGTTCGGCACGATAACAGCCGTTGTGTAGGGGTTCTGGTTGTTGTAGAGGATAATCTGGTCGATCAGGGGCGACTTATCGACAATCGCCTCCTCCATGCCCTCGGGACTGTACTTCTCGCCATCGCTCGAAATCAGCAGGCTCTTGAAGCGGCCCAAAACGTAGAGGAAACCATCCTTACCCATATAACCCATATCGCCCGTGTAGAGCCAGCCGTCGCGTACGGTGTCGGCTGTCGAATCGGGATTCTTCCAGTAGCCTGCCATCACGTTCTCGCCGTAGATGACAATCTCACCCTTCTCCTCTACCGGCAGATCGTTGCCGTCGGCGTCCTTGATCTTCAGGTCGATACCCTTCAGTACCTTACCCGACGAACCGAAGCGGCACGACTTGGGCCACGGCGAGTTGGCCGAGATGATCGGCGTAGCCTCCGAGAGGCCGTAGCCCTGGAACATCGGAATACCGATGGCGTAGAAGAAGCGCTGCAGCTCCGAGTCGAGCAGAGCACCACCACCCACGAAGAAGCGCAGCTCGCCACCAAAGGCCTCGCGCACCTTCGAGAAGAGAATCTTATCGAAGAGCATCACGGCGGGCTTCAGGATGAAACGCCAGCCACGACCCTTCGTGAAGGCATCCTGGTTGTAGCAGTAGGCCGTCTTGAGGGCCAGCTTGAAGAGCTTCTCGGTCTGGGGACCCTTGGCACGGATCGAGGCCTCGATGTTCTTGCGGAAGTTCTTGGCCAGGGCCGGAACCGACAAGAGGAAGTGGGGCTTCACCTCGCGGATGTTGAGCGGCACGTTGCGCAGCGTCTCCATCGGCGTGGCACCCACCTGCGTCGTGGCTACGGCGGCACCGCGGGCAATCATGATATAGAAACCTGCCACGTGTGCAAAGCAGTGGTCCAGGGGCAGGATGATGAGCGTGCGCCAGCCCTCGGGAATCGTGATGCGGGTCAGAGCCTGCTCTACGTTCGAGGTGTAGTTGCGGTGCGTCAGGACAACACCCTTCGGGTCGGCCGTCGTACCCGAGGTGTAGGTAATCGTGGCGTAGTCGTCGTTCTGGATAGCCTGGCTGGTCTTCAGCAGCTGCTCCTTGTTCTCCTTGAGCCACTCCTCGCCCTTGGCCATCACCTCCGAGAGCAATACCTCGCCCTCCTCCTCGGCCTTGATCTTCGAGCCGTAGATGATGACATTCTTCAGCAGCGGCAGACGGCTGCGAATTGCGCGAATCTTGTGGATCTGGGTCGGCGAGACGAAGATCGTCGAAACCTCGGCGTGCCACAAACGGAAATAGAGGTCGTTGGCCTCCTCCAACTTAATCGACAAAGGTACGCTGATGCAAGCGTTGTAGAGTAGACCGAGCTCCGAGAGGATCCAATCGTTGCAACCCTCCGAGAGGATCGAGATGCGCTCCCCGGGCTTGATACCCATGGCAGCCAAACCGCCACCGATAGCCAATGCCTGCTTGTGAGCCTCGGCGTAGGTCGTAGGCTCAAACTGCGTGGTCTTCTTCTCCAAGAGGAAGGTGTTGTTACCATATTTGGCAACCGACTCCTCAAAGAGGTCAATAAGCGTTTTCTTCATACGAAAATATGGTTTTAGTGTTGTTTAATCCATCTTCAGGACGGCGAGGAAGGCCGACTGCGGCACCTCGACGTTACCAATCTGGCGCATACGCTTCTTACCCTTCTTCTGCTTCTCCAAGAGCTTGCGTTTACGCGAAATATCACCACCGTAACATTTTGCCGTCACATCCTTGCGCACCGCCTTGACCGTCTCGCGGGCGATAATCTTGGCGCCGATGGCAGCCTGAATGGCAATGTCGAACTGCTGACGCGGGATCAGCTCCTTGAGCTTCTCGCACATCTTGCGACCGAAGTCGTAGGCGTGGTCGGCATAGATGAGTGACGAGAGGGCGTCGACCTGCTCGCCGTTGAGCAGAATATCGAGCTTGACGAGCTTGCTGGGCTGGAAGCCCGTACGGTGGTAGTCGAACGAGGCGTAGCCCTTCGAAATCGACTTCAGCTTGTCGTAGAAGTCGAAGACGATCTCCGAAAGGGGCATATCGAAGTTGACCTCCACGCGGTCGGTCGTGATGTAGGTCTGGTTCTTGAGCGTGCCGCGCTTGTCGATGCAGAGCTTGATGACATTGCCCAGGAACTCGGCCTTGGTGATGATCTGTGCCTGGATGTAGGGCTCCTCGATTTTGGCGATCTTCGTTACCTCGGGAAGGCCCGACGGGTTGTGTACCTCAAGCACCTCACCCGTGGTGGTCGTGATGCGGTACGATACGTTGGGGACGGTCGTGATGACGTCCATGTCGAACTCGCGGTAGAGGCGCTCCTGGATGATCTCCATGTGCAGCAGGCCGAGGAATCCGCAACGGAAACCGAAACCGAGTGCCAACGACGACTCCGGCTCGAAGGTCAGCGAGGCGTCGTTGAGTTGCAACTTCTCGAGCGAGGCGCGCAGATCCTCATAGCGGTCGGCCTCGACCGGATAGACACCGGCGAAGACCATCGGCTTCACATCCTCGAAACCGGCGATACCCTCCTTGCAGGGTTTGTTGGTGGCTGTAATCGTATCGCCCACCTTTACGTCGGTCGAGGTCTTGATACCCGAGCAAATGTAGCCTACGTCGCCCGTCTTGATCTCCTGGCGGGGGACCATCTTGAGCTTCAGTACGCCCACCTCGTCGGCATCGTACTCACTGCCGGTATTGAAGAATTTGACCTGCTGACCCTTCTTGATCGAGCCGTTGAAGACGCGGAAGTAGGCAATAATGCCACGGAAGGGGTTGAATACCGAGTCGAAGATCAGTGCCTGAAGCGGTGCCTCGGGGTCGCCTTGGGGGGCGGGAATACGCTCCACGATGGCCTCCAAAATATCCTCGACACCTTGCCCCGTCTTGCCCGAAGCGAGCAGGATATCCTCCTCCTTGCAGCCGATCAGGTCGATCACCTGGTCCTTCACCTCGTCGATCATCGCCGAGTCCATGTCGATCTTGTTCAGCACGGGGACAATCTCCAGGTCGTTGCCGACAGCCAGGTAGAGGTTCGAGATTGTCTGCGCCTGAATACCCTGCGAAGCGTCGACGATGAGCAGCGCGCCTTCGCACGAGGCGATGGCACGCGAAACCTCGTACGAGAAGTCGACGTGTCCCGGGGTGTCGATCAGATTCAGGGTGTAAGTTTCGCCATTACGCGCCTTGTACTCCATCTGGATGGCGTGGCTCTTGATAGTAATGCCCTTCTCGCGCTCGAGTTCCATGTCGTCCAGCACCTGCGATTGCATTTCGCGTTGGTTGAGCGTGTTGGTCTTCTCCAGCAGACGGTCTGCCAGCGTACTCTTGCCGTGGTCGATGTGGGCTATGATGCAGAAATTGCGAATGTTTTTCATCTACTCTTATATAATCCGCGCAAATATACACTAAATTTTTGAATTGAGGAAGTGTCGGTTTGTAGGAAAACGAGAAAAGGGCTATCTTTGTCGCCAAAATTACACTAAAACAACGAAAAGATGCTCTCCAGACAAGTTGCCGAGAAGCTGCGTAAGTATGAAACGCCCTTCTATCTTTATGACATTGCGCTGTTGCGCCAAACCCTTGAAAGCGTGACCTACGAGTCGAAAAAATACAACTACCACCTTCACTATGCCATCAAGGCCAACTACGATGATCGCCTTTTGCAGGTAATCCGCGAATATGGTCTGGGTATCGATTGCGCCTCGGGCAACGAGCTGAAGAAGGCTATCGAGGCGGGCTTCGACCCCAAGACGATTGTCTATGCCGGTGTCGGTAAGCGCGATAAGGAGCTGCGTTATGCCATCGAGCAGAAGATTCTGGCCATCAACGTCGAGTCGCTCGAGGAGCTCTTCCTACTCGATAAGATGTCGGGTGAGATGGGCGTTGTGACCGACGTGGCGCTGCGTATCAACCCCGATATCGACCCCAAGACGAACCACTGCATCGATACGGGTCAGGCCGACAGCAAATTTGGTATCTCGTATGAGGAGATTCTGGAGAATGCCGAGGAACTGAAAAAGTTGCAGAACCTGAAGCTGATTGGTATTCATCTCCATATCGGTTCGCAGATTCGCGAGCTGCACGTCTTCGAGAATATGTGCAACAAGGTCAATGTCATCATCGAGAATCTCGAGCGTCTCGGCTTCTCGTTCCGCTTTGTCGATGTGGGTGGCGGTCTGGGTGTCAATTACGACGTTCCCGAGAACGAGCCGATTCCCAACTTCGCGTCGCTTTTCTCGATTATCCACAACCACCTCTCGGTGGGTGACCGCGAGGTTCACTTCGAGTTCGGTCGCGCCATTGTTGCCGAGTGTGGCGAGCTGATTACCTCGGTGCTCTTCAACAAGACCACCGCCACGGGTCGCCGCCTGGTGATTGTCGATGCCTCGATGACCGAGTTGATTCGTCCGGCTCTCTACGGCTCGTACCACAACATCGAGAATGTAACCTCCGATTCGGAGTCGAATGTGAAGTATACGATTGTCGGAACGGCCTGCGAGTCGACCGATGTATTCCAGGAGAATGTGAGCCTGAAGAAGACCAAGCGCGGCGATCTGATTGCCATCAAGTCGGCCGGTGCTTACGGTATGTCGATGGCCTCGCGCTACAACCTGCACGACCTGCCGGGGGCTGTCTATAGCGACGAACTTTAAATTTTTTCGATAGCCTATGTGGCTTACTTTAGCCTTTACTTCGGCTGCTCTGCTCGGATTGTATGATGCAGCAAAAAAACAATCGCTCACCGGCAACGCAGTGTTGCCGGTGTTGCTCTTGAATACCCTCTTCTCTACCCTGCTCTTCGCGCCGATGATCCTCTCGTCGGCCTTTTCGCTCGGGTGGTTCGAGGGGTCGATTTTTGCCGTTGGGGGTGGCGACGGTGAAGCTCATCTGTTGGTTTTGATCAAGGCTGTTATTGTCCTCACTTCGTGGATTTTCGGCTACTTCGGAATCAAACATCTCCCGATCACGATCGTAGGCCCTATCAATGCTACACGACCTGTGATGGTGCTGGTCGGAGCACTGCTCTTTTTCGGCGAGCGATTGAACCTCTATCAGTGGATCGGTGTCTTGTTGGGACTCTTCTCGCTCTTCCTTTTGAGCCGCTCTTCGAAGCGCGAAGGTGTCCATTTCACCCACAATATTTGGATCCTGATGGTGGCTCTTTCGGCCTTGACGGGCGCCTTGAGCGGACTCTATGACAAGTTCATCATGTCGCAGCTCGAGCCGGTCTTCGTGCAGAGTTGGTATAACCTCTATCAGCTCATAATCATGACCCTCATCGTGGGGCTTTTGTGGTGGCCGAAGCGCAAGGTGACTACCCCGTTCCATTGGTCGTGGGCCATCCCGCTTATCTCGATTTTCCTCTCGGCTGCCGACTTCGCCTATTTCTACGCCCTGAGTGAGGAGGAGTCGATGATTTCGGTCGTTTCGATGATTCGTCGCGGCTCGGTTATTATCTCCTTCTTATGTGGTGCGATGTTCTTCAAGGAGCGGAACCTGAAAGCAAAGGCGATTGACCTGGCCTTTATTTTGGTCGGTATGATCTTTTTGTGGCTCGGCTCACACTAAGCGCAGCCTGCAAAAACAACGAGGCGTTTGGATTTCCCAAACGCCTCGCTTTTTTTATTCGGTTGTTGTCGCTGTCGCGATTTCGGCGCGTGGCACCTCGGTGAAGAGATCAACTGTCTTGGGCCACTCTTTTACGCGTCGCAATCCATTCTCGACCACCTGTCCCAGGCGGTGTGTGAAGGTGGCTCCGCGGTAGTTGCTCGTGTTGGTAATCAGCACATAGCTGAT
>JAUMXM010000049.1:0-1391 GCA_030529085.1 Rikenellaceae bacterium
TAATTTTTAATCTTTAATCTTTAATTTTTCATTTAATATTTGTATCTTTGCCAGCCGATTAGTGCGAAATGAAGAAATAACGATTATAACACATTAATTATGAACATTGTACGTGAGCAGCGCGAGGGTGGTGTTTCGATCCTGAGCGTGAAAGTTGTCGAGGCAGATTATGCTGCCGATGTAGAGAAGGCCCTCCGCGAGTATCGTCGCAAGGCCAACATTCCGGGTTTCCGTCCGGGTATGGTGCCCATGGGCATCGTTAAGAAGATGTATGGCAAGGGTGTTGTTGCCGAGCAGTCCTACCGCAAGGCTTCGAATGCCGTCTTCGAGTACCTCCAGCAGGAGAAGATCGACTACCTGGGTGATGTGATCCCCTCGGAGGAGCAGGGCGACTTCGACTTCGAGAACAACACCGACTTCGAGTTCAAGTTCGAGATTGGTGAGGCTCCCGCCCTCAACCTCGACCTCTCGGAGCAGGACAAGGTGGCCTACAACACGATCAAGATCGACGAGAAGATGCACGCCGACTACCGCGAGAACTACCTGCGCCGCTTCGGTCGCCTGGTAGATGTCGAGGAGGCTACCTCGGACGAGGCACTGACGGTTGTACTCGACAACGGCGATATGCAGATCCAGGATGCCTACGTGGGTCTGATCTCGATGTCGGAGGAGGAGCGTAAGCCCTTCATCGGCAAGAAGGTGGGCGACAAGATGCAGGTCAACGTAAACGAGCTTTACAAGACCGAGGCACAGCGCGCCGCCATCCTCCAGGTGAAGGCCGAGGAGTTGGCTTCGATCAACCCCGAGTTCGAGCTGGAGATCACGAAGGTACGCAAGTTCTCGGAGCCCGAGCTCAACGAGGAGTTCTTTAAGATGGCCTTCCCCGCAGGTGATGTAACCGACGAGGCCGGCCTGGATAAGATGCTCGACGAGCAGATCGCTGCCGAGCTGAAGCGCGAGAGCGACTATATGTTCACCCTCCAGGTGCGCAACTACCTGATCCAGAAGGCTAACCTCACGATGCCCGAGGCATTCCTGAAGCGTTGGCTCTACACGATCAACGAGGGTAAGTTCACCATGGAGGAGATCGAGAAGGATTTCGATCAGTTCCTGCAGATGTTCACCTGGAACTTCATTCAGAAGCAGATCATCGAGAACGAGAAGCTGACCGTGACCCCCGAGGATGCTACCGAGGAGGCCAAGGCGCTGGCTGCTGCCCAGTTTGCCCAGTACGGTATGCCGTCGGCTCCCGCCGATATGCTCGAGGGCTACGCCAAGCAGATCCTCGAGAACAAGGAGCAGGCCCAGAAGATCTACGAGAAGCTCTTCGAGACGAAGGTTGTCGAGGCTGTGAAGGCCAAGATTTCGGTCGAGGAGAAGGCCCTGACGGC
>JAUMXM010000049.1:1491-12648 GCA_030529085.1 Rikenellaceae bacterium
TTATCTTTGAACTTTGCAGGCGTAATCTTTGCAGCGCCCCATTATTGAAACGAAATACTATGGCTTCGGAATTTGAAAAATATGCCCGTCTGCATTGCGGGATCAGCTCGCTTAAACTCCATGATTTTCAGTCGGTAGCACAAGGTTATGTCTCGCCCACGATCATCGAGGAGCGTCAGCTCAATGTCGCCCAGATGGATGTCTTCTCGCGCCTGATGATGGACCGCATCATCTTCCTCGGTGCGCCCATCTACGACGATGCTGCCAACATCATCCAGGCACAGCTGCTCTTTTTGGAGATGAATGAGCCGGATCGCGATATTCAGATCTACATCAACTCGCCCGGAGGCTCCGTCTCGGCTGGTCTGGGTATCTACGATACGATGCAGCTCGTCTCGTGCGACGTGGCCACCATCTGTACGGGTCTTGCTGCCTCGATGGGTGCCGTGCTGCTGACGGCAGGTGCTGCGGGGAAGCGTTCGGCTTTGCCCCACTCGCGTGTGATGATCCACCAGCCGCTGGGCGGTGCGCAGGGTCAGGCCTCGGATATCGAGATCACGGCCCGCGAGATACTCAAGACCAAGCGCGAATTGTACGAGATCCTGGCTGCCCATTCGGGGGTCGATATCGCCAAGATTGAGCGCGATGCCGACCGCGACTATTGGCTCTCGGCGGCCGAAGCGAAGGAGTATGGCCTCATCGACGAGGTGCTGACCAAGCGTGAAAAGTTATAGAATGACACAACAAAAGAATAACAACAACCGTCGTGGCGGAAACCACGGAGGCGACTGCTGCTCGTTCTGCGGTGCGAAGCGTGCCGATGTCGAGATCCTCTTCCAGGGTATGGAGGGGGCCAACATCTGCAACAAATGTGTCGAGAACGGCTACCGCATCCTCCTCGACAACGAGGCCCTGACGACCGAGAAGCAGGAGGCTGCCCCCCTGAAGAAGGAGGAGCTGATGAAGCCTCGCCAAATCAAAGAGTTCCTCGATGAGTGGGTTATCGGACAGGATGCCGCCAAGCGTGCCATGTCGGTGGCCGTCTACAACCACTATAAACGCCTCCTGGCGCGCAGCAGCGACGCGGAGGTCGAGATCGATAAGTCGAATATCGTGCTGGTAGGCCCCACGGGTACGGGTAAGACCCTCATCGCCCGCACAATTGCCAAGCTGCTGAAGGTCCCCTTCACGATTGTCGATGCTACGGTGCTCACCGAGGCGGGATATGTCGGCGAGGATGTCGAGAGCATCCTCTCGCGCCTCTTGCAGGTGGCCGACTACGATGTGAAGAAGGCCGAGCGCGGCATTGTCTTCATCGACGAGATCGACAAGATTGCCCGCAAGAGCGACAACCCCTCGATTACGCGCGATGTCTCGGGCGAGGGTGTGCAGCAGGCACTGCTCAAGCTCCTGGAGGGTACGGTGGTCAATGTGCCGCCCCAGGGGGGTCGCAAGCACCCCGACCAGAAGTTTATCCAGGTCGATACGCGCAACATCCTCTTCATCTGCGGCGGTGCCTTCGACGGTATCGAGCGCAAGATTGCCCAGCGACTCAACACCCGCGCCTTGGGCTACGGCCGCAACAAGAGCGAGCAGGTGGATCGCGACAACCTGATGAAGTATGTCATGCCGCAGGATTTACGCTCGTTTGGCCTGATTCCCGAGCTGGTGGGTCGCCTTCCGGTGCTCACCTTCATGCAGCCCTTGAGCCACGAGGCGCTGCGCTCGATTCTCACCGAGCCGAAGAACGCCATCGTCAAGCAGTATGAGCGTCTCTTTGCGATGGATGATGTCGAGCTGAAGTTCGAGCCCGAGGTGCTGGACTACATCGTCGAGAAGGCTGTGGAGTTCAAGCTCGGAGCGCGTGGTCTGCGTTCGATTGCCGAGGCGATTATGACCGATGCGATGTATGAGCTGCCCTCGAGTGGCGAGGAGCGCTTCACCGTCACACGCGAGTATGCCCAGCAGCAGTTCGAGCGTGCTAACCTCGCCCAACTAAAGCAGGTAGGATAGAGAGAAGAGGCAAGAGGCAAGAGGAAAAAGGAAACTATAAGGTAACTAAGGGGAACCCTATAGCGACTTATAGCGACCAAAACCCTTAATAACCCTTACCTCCCCTCCAAGCGAGAGCAAAAACTAAAAACTAAACAAAATACAAACACTTTTTTACAAATTTTATGGCTACTAATTCCAATCTCAAGCGTGTTGCCGACAACATCCGTGTCCTGTCGGCTGCGATGGTCGAAAAGGCCAAGTCGGGTCACCCGGGTGGCTCGATGGGCGGTGCCGATTTCATGGCCGTCCTCTTCACCGAGTTCCTCAAGTACGATCCCACGAAGATGGATCACCCCTACCGTGATCGCTTCTTCCTCGATCCGGGTCACATGTCGCCGATGCTCTATGCGACGCTGGCTCTCGCCGGCAACTACTCGATGGAGGATCTCGCCAACCTCCGTCAGTGGGACAGCGTAACGCCCGGTCACCCCGAGGTGGACGTGATGCGTGGTGTCGAGAACTCGTCGGGTCCCCTGGGGCAGGGTCACGCCATTGCCCTCGGTGCAGCTATCGCCGAGCGCTTCATGGTGGCTCGCTTTGGCGAGTGGATGGCTCACAAGACCTATGCCTACATCTCGGACGGTGCCGTTGAGGAGGAGATCTCGCAGGGCGTAGGCCGCATCGCAGGTCACCTGGGTCTGGCCAACTTCATCATGTACTACGACTCGAACAACGTACAGCTCTCGACCAAGGTTGACGAGGTCGATACCGAGAACGTGGAGATGAAGTACAAGGCTTGGAATTGGAACGTGATCAACGTCGATGGCCACAACATCGAGGAGCTGCGTGCTGCCCTGGTGGCTGCCAATGCCGAGACCGAGCGTCCCACGATCATCATCGGTAAGACGATCATGGGTAAGGGTGCCGTTGCTGCCGACGGTTCGTCGTTCGAGGATAAGATTTCGACCCACGGTCAGCCCCTGTCGGCTGCAGGTGCCGATTTCGCCGCTACGATCAAGAACCTGGGTGGCGATGCCGAGAACCCCTTCCAGCTCTTTGCCGAGTCGGTTGAGGCTTTTGCTGCCCGCAAGGAGGAGCTTAAGGGTTGGGCTGAGGAGATGGCTGCCACCGAGAAGGCTTGGCGTGCCGAGAACAAGAGCCTCGCTACGAAGCTCGATAAGTTCCTCAAGAACGAGCTGCCCGAGATCGACTACAAGTCGATTGAGATGAAGGCCGACGTTGCTACCCGTGCCGCTTCGGCTACGGTGCTGAGCGTCCTGGCCGACAAGGTCGAGAACCTGGTTGTTGCTTCGGCCGACCTCTCGAACTCAGACAAGACTGACGGCTACCTGAAGAAGACCACCGCCTTCCAGAAGGGCGACTTCACGGGTAAGTTCTTCCAGGCAGGTGTTTCGGAGCTGACGATGGCCTGCGTGATGAACGGTATGGCACTGCACGGTGGTGTGATTCCCGCCTGCGGTACCTTCTTTGTATTCTCGGATTATATGAAACCGGCAGTGCGCCTCTCGGCTCTGATGCGCCTGCACGTGATCTATATCTGGACCCACGACTCGTTCCGTGTCGGTGAGGATGGTCCTACCCACCAGCCCATCGAGCATGAGGCACAGGTACGCCTCATGGAGCACCTGAAGAACCACCACGGCGAGCGTTCGATGGTCGTTCTGCGTCCGGGTGATGGCGAGGAGACGGTTACGGCTTGGAAACTCGCCCTCGAGGAGGAGCGCCCCGTGGCTCTGATCCTTTCGCGTCAGAACATCAAGACGCTGCCCACGCTGGGTCGCCAGCGCCGTGAGGAGGCTCTGCAGATCGCCAAGGGTGGCTATGTAGTGATGGATGCTGCCAAGCCCGCTGCGGTGCTGGTAGCTACCGGTTCGGAGGTTTCGACCCTCGTGGAGGGTGCTGAGAAGCTCGCCGAGGAGGGTATCGCTGTGCGCGTTGTCAACGTGCCGAGCGAGGGTCTCTTCCGCGATCAGCCCCGCTCCTACCAGGAGAGCGTGCTCCCCGCCGGCATCATGCGTTACGGTATGACCTCGGGTCTGCCCGTGAACCTGCTGGGTCTGGTAGGCGAGAACGGCTACATCCACGGCCTCGACCACTTCGGCTATTCGGCTCCCTACAAGGTGCTGGACGAGAAGTTCGGTTACAACGGTGCGACTGTGGCTGCCGAAGTTAAAAAGATGCTCGGTAAGTAAGCCGAATCATCCATAAACGAAGAAGAGTCAGTCCATTTGGACTGACTCTTCTTTCTATTCTCTTTCTCTGCGTGTTGCCGTCAGGCAACCGAAAGGCTCTGCCGCAACGCTACTTCTTCGCCTCCTGCTTCTCCTTTTTGTAGAGCAGATAGGCATTGACCACATTCTGCCAGATGGCAAAGAATCCGCCCGAGAGGGCCGTGATGGGGGAGAGGAAGGTGTAACCGAGCCAGATGATAAAGACGTTGTTTTTCTGCCCCAACGCCTGGCCGCCCACGACCAGCTCTCCGTAGCGATCGCCAATGCGGCGGCCTACCCAGAACTGCCCCACGCAGCAGATCAGGGCAATCAGGGCGATACCCAGCTGATAGCCTACAGGCGAATCATCGTGGACCAAACTCTTTGTTGTGACGACAATTGCCAGGGTCAGCGTGCAGACCCAGAGGTAGAAGGCTGCATCCTTCGATTCGGCGCAGATGCGGTGCATCTTGGGCCAAATCTTCTCGAGGGCCACCGCCGCAAAGAGGGGCAGGATCAGCACGGGGAAGATGCGGCTGCTGATCATCCAGAAGGCGGGCAGGAACGAGACCCCCTCCTGCGGATGGACCAGGGGGAGCACCAGGGGTGCCAGAACAGCCACCACGAAGTTGATAAGCAGCGTGTAGGTGGTCACCGAGGCGGCACTACCCCCCAGCTTGACGGTGAAGACCACCGCTGCGGCCGCTGTCGGGCAGAGGAAGCAGAGCATGGCGCTCTCGATGAGGATGCGCGAGGGGTGGTCGCCCATCAGGAGCAACACCGCAGCAAAGAGGGCAAAGAGGCTCACCTGCAGGAGCATAGGCAACCAAAACCACCGCTTGAACTTCAAATCGCTCAGGCGAATCTTGCAGAACGAGAGGAAGAGCATCAGGAAGAGGAGTGTCGGCTGAATGAAGGCCACCGCCTCTTCGGCGATGCGATAGGTGCCGTCGGGCCAGGGCAGCGCCGTGAAGATAAAGTAGGAGGCGATACCCACCACCATGGCAATCGGCAGCGTCCAACGACGCAGAAAATCGATAAAGCTGTTCATGGGGGCAAAAGTACAAAAAAAGTTGCCCGCCGATGCAGCAGACAACCTTTTTTTTAAGGGTTTCGTAACTTCTTACTCCACCTTGTTCCAATAACGCGAGAGCGAGATGGGACCCAGCGAGCCCTTCACGCGCAGCGTCTTGGCATCCTTGAACGAGATCTCGCAGCGGTAGGTCTTGCCGTTGTTGGGCTTGTAGACCTTGCCACCATCCCAGCAGTTATCCTCGGCGTTGTACTTCAGACCGTAGATGATCACCACCTGATCCGAGGGGACCTTGCGCAGCTCGGGGTTGGGGTTCTTTACATCGTACTTGCGCGAGCCATCCTCGTTGTTGGGGTTCATGAGCCAGATGATCTGACCCTGGAAGGTACCGTCGGCGAGCTTCGTGAACTTCACCTTCGACTCCTTGCCCTCCTCGACAGCGTGATAGACACCCAGCAGTTTGTCGGCTGCGCTCTGCGCAAAGGTCGTCGTGGCGCACAGCGTGCAGAGTGCCACAACCACCATCTTCATAATCTTCTTCATAGTTTGAATGGTTAAAATGCGGTGCAAAGGTATAAAAAATAAGTGATATAGCACAATTTTTCGGTGAAAAATACAAAAACAAGCACAAAAAAAGGGGAGGTATCGAGTGATACCTCCCCTTTTATCGATGGCGTGTGAAACGGATTACTCCACCTCCCACGTCTCACCCGAGTGCAGGAGATCCTCCATGCAACGGATCTTGCTCTTGGCCTTCACCTCCTCGACCTGCGTAGCAACGCCCTGGTCGTATACAACGGGGTCGTCCACATCGCGAATCACACCCAGTGCTACGGGGTATTCGGGATACTTCATCGCAGCCAGCATCGCGTGCAGCGTGGTGTCCTTCTCGTGGGCATCGTGGGTCAGCACGTCGGCCTCGGTGTAGCCCTCCTCGCCGAGGGTAACCACCTTGAGCTTCATATTCTCGAATACGAGGCCCTTCTCCTTCTGCTCACCGAAGATCATCTTCTCGCCGTGGCGCAACGTGATCGTGTGGCGCTGACGGGCAGCACGGTCGCCTGCAAAGAGGGCGTGGGTCTTGTCGTTGAAGATGACGCAGTTCTGCAACACCTCCACCACCGACATACCCTGGTGCTTGGCGGCAGCAATCAGGCAATCCTTCGTGGTCATCACCTCCATGTCGATCGAGCGGGCAAAGAACGAGCCCTTGGCGCCGATCACCAGCTCACCCGGGTTGAAGGGCTTCTCGACCGTGCCGTAGGGCGAGGTCTTGGTGATCTTACCCAGCTTCGAGGTGGGCGAGTACTGACCCTTCGTCAGGCCGTAGATCTCGTTGTTGAAGAGGATCATGTTCAGATCCACGTTGCGACGAATGGCGTGGATGAAGTGGTTACCACCGATGGCCAACGAGTCACCGTCGCCCGTGGCTACCCACACCGAAAGGTCGGGGTTGGCGGTCTTGACACCCGTAGCTACGGCGTTGGCACGGCCGTGTACGGAGTGGAAACCGAAGGTCTTCATGTAGTAGATGAAGCGCGACGAGCAGCCGATACCCGAAACGAAGGTAAATTTGTTGTGGGGTGTGTCGGTTGCATCGGCAATCTCGGGCAGCGCACGCTGCACGGCGTTCAGAATAGCATGGTCGCCACATCCCGGGCACCAGCGCACCTCCTGATCCGACTTAAAGTCTGCTGCGGTATATTTGTATTCTGCCATAACTCACTCTTACAAAAGGGTTTCAAACTTCTCTTTCAGCTCGACAATCGTGAAGGGCTGACCCTCGCACTTGTTGAACTGCTGGTAGTTAAACTGCTGGAACTGCTGACGGAGGTAGTTGGCGAACTGACCCTCGTTGAGCTCGCAGACGATGATCTTCTTGAACTTCGCGAAGATATCCTCGACACCCTTCGGCAGGGGGTTGATGTAGTTGAAGTGGCACAGCGAAACGCTCTTGCCCTCCTCGCGCAGCTGATCGACAGCATTCTGCAGGTGGCCGCGCGTACCGCCCCAACCTACAACCAGCAACTCGCCCTCCGTGTCGCCATAGACCTCCTGTGCGGGGATATAGTCGGCAACCTTTGCCACCTTGGCGGCGCGCAGGTGGGTCATCTTCTGGTGGTTGGCCGGATCGTGCGAGATCGAGCCCTTCACGGCATCCTTCTCAAGACCACCTACGCGGTGCTCCAGACCCGTCTTACCGGGGAAGGCCCAACCGCGTGCCAACTTCTCGTTGCGCACGTAGGGCATGAAACCACCCTCGGGAGCCGTCTCCACGATGGGGGGCACGATCGTCGGGTAGTCCTGCATCGAGGGGATGCGCCACGGCTCCGAGCCGTTGGCGATAAAGCCGTCGGTGAGCAGGATGACGGGGGTCATGTGCTCCATGGCCAGACGACCCGCCTCGAAGGCGTAGTGGAAGCAGTCGCTGGGCGACGAGGCGGCCACCACGATCAGCGGACACTCGCCGTTGCGGCCGTAGAGTGCCTGTACCAGGTCGCTCTGCTCGGTCTTCGTAGGCAGACCCGTCGAGGGGCCACCGCGCTGTACGTCGACAACCACGAGCGGCAGCTCGATCATCACGGCCAGACCCAGCGCCTCGCTCTTGAGCGAGAGACCCGGACCTGAGGTCGAGGTGACGGCGAAGTTACCGGCATAGGCGGCACCGATGGCCGTGCAGATGCCGGCGATCTCATCCTCGGCCTGTACGGTCTTCACGCCGAGATCCTTGCGCTTGGCAAGCTCCTCGAGGATTACCGTGGCGGGGGTGATGGGGTAGGAGCCGCAGAAGAGGGGCAGACCGGCCTTCTCGGCGGCGGCCATCAGACCCCAAGCCGTGGCAACGTTGCCCGAAATGGTGCGGTAGGTACCCTTCTCCAGGTGGGCCGGACCTACGTGGTAGTGGCTGGCAAACTGGTGGGTATTGGCAGCGAAGTTGAAGCCGGCCTTGATGGCGAGCTTGTTGGCTTCGGCAATGACGGGATTCTTCTTGTTGAACTTGGCCTCGAGGTATTCGTAGGCGTGCTTTGCCTGGCGATCGAAGAGCCAGAAGCAGATACCCAGGGCAAACATGTTCTTACACTTGACGATGGCACGGTTGTCCAGACCCGTATCCTTGAGCGCTTCGCGCGTCAGCGTCGTGATGTCGGGGGCTACGATGTTGTAGTCGCCCAGACCCAGCTCGGCAATCGGATCGAGGGTGGCAAAGCCTGCCTTCTTGAGGTTCTCCTCGGTGATCGAGTCACCGTCGAGGATCACCGTGGCGGTACGCTTGAGCCACTTGCGGTTGGCCTTCAGCGCGGCGGGATTCATCGCAACGAGTACGTCGCAGAAGTCTCCGGGATTGAGCTCCTGGTGGTCACCGAAGTGGACCTGAAAACCCGAAACGCCCGCAACGGTTCCCTGCGGAGCGCGAATTTCGGCCGGATAGTCGGGGAAGGTCGAAATGCTGTTGCCCTCCAAAGCGGCCGTGTCGGAAAAGAGTGTGCCGGTGAGCTGCATACCGTCGCCCGAGTCGCCCGAGAAGCGAATCACCACGTCGTGCAACTCCTGCACCTTGGTTTGTTCCATTGTGTTAGTGTATTGGTTGAATTTTGGTTAGTGTCGTATATTAAAGCAAAGATAAGTAAATATTTGTGAGATTGTTCTTTTTTGTACGCTTTTTTTAAAAGAAAAACGCACCTCTTTTTCGGAGGTGCGTTTTGAGCGCTTTGTTCTTTCAGATACTTAGGCTACCAAGATGTAGATATAGACTGCGTAGACGGCTAACAGGATGCCTCCCTCGGCGCGATCCAGCTCGCGTGAACGGAAGGTGAAGGCCGAGAGGAATACCAGCACGGCGGTCATCAACACCACGAAGAGGTCGCGCGGCAGGATGCCGCCCATCGGCAGGGGTTGAATCAGGGCCGAGATGCCGAGGATGCCGAGGATATTCATGATGTTCGAGCCGAGGATGTTACCCAGAGCCATATCCGACTTACCCTTGATGAGCGAGATGAGCGAGGCGGCCAGCTCGGGGAGCGAAGTGCCACCGGCAACGAGCGTCAGGGCGATGACCGACTCCGAGACACCCAGCTTGAGGGCGATGTTCGTGGCGCTGTCGAGGAAGAGGTCGCCACCATAGATCAGCGCACCCAGACCTCCTACGATCATCACCAACGAGAGCCACAAGGCCATGGGTTTCTCGCCTCCCTCCTTGGGCTCGGGGCGCTCGGCATGGCGAATCATGAAGATCATCAAGGCGATGTAGAGCGCCAACATCAGGATGCCGTCGCCACGGCCGATGGTGTCGACCATGCCGGTTCCGATGACCGTATCGAGGGCCAGGATGATGAGCAGCAGCGAGGCCGCAATCGTGAAGGGGATGTCGAAGCGAATGTTGTCGCGGGTGAATGCGATGGGGCGCACCACGGCGCACAGACCCAGAATCAGGCAGATGTTCATCACGTTCGAGCCAACCACGTTGCCGATCGCCATCTCGGGTTGCCCCTTCATCGACGAGAGCACCGATACAACCAGCTCGGGCATCGAGGTGCCGATGGCCACGATGGTCATACCGATCAAAAATTCAGGCATGCGCAGGCGTTGTGCAAGTGCCGAAGCACCGTCGGTCAGGTAGTTACCGCCGCCTAAAATCAGTGCGAGGCCTACCAAGAGTAAAAGTAAATCCATCTATTTTCAGTTTTGTTTCGTTTTTCTCATGCTTATCACAGCATCAGCAGGCTCACGGCCATGATGGCCATGCCGACCACGACACCCAGGATGGAGGTGTGGGCCTCGCCGTATTCGCGGGCTGCGGGCAGCAGCTCGTCGAGCGAGATGTAGACCATGATACCCGCCACACCCGTCAGTACACATCCCAGCAACGTGTCGGTGAGCAGCGGAGCCAGCACCAGCCAGGCAACCAGGGCTCCGAGCGGCTCGGCCAACCCCGAAATGAGCGACCAAAGGAAGGCCTTGCGGCGGCTCTCGGTGGCGTAGAAGATGGGCACCGAGACGGCGATACCCTCGGGGATGTTGTGAATCGCTACGGCGAGGGCGATGGCCAGACCGAGTGTCGGGTCGTTGAGGCCTGCCGTGAAGGTGGCAATGCCCTCGGGAAAGTTGTGGATGGCGATGGCTAAGGCCGACATCAGCCCCACACGCATCAGCTTCATCTGCTTGGGGCGCTCCTGTAGCTCCTCGACGCGGTGTGCCTCGTGGGGATTCTCGAACGAGGGGACCAGGTGGTCGATCAGACCGATCAGGGCCATGCCTCCGAAGAAGGCTGCGAGGTTGATCCACTCGGCACCCTTGCCGGCGATGGCTCCCGTGAGCAGCTCGGCCCCTTGGGGCATGAGCTCGGCAAACGAGACATAGATCATCACGCCGCCCGACAGACCGAGCGAGAAGGAGAGCAGGCGTCGGTTGGTGCTCTTGGCCACGAAGGCGATCACGCTGCCGATGCCCGTCGCCAGACCGGCTCCGAGTGTCAGGAGGAAGGGGAGTATGAAGTGCTGCATTTCCATAAATTGATGCAAAGATAGTGAAAGCTGAGAGCATAGCCAAAAAATCGGGCAAAAAGCACGACGAACAGACCCGACAAGAGCGAGAGAGAGCGGTTTTAGCCTTTCGTGACCTCCGTAGGAGGCACAAGGGGATATGCCACCTCGTGCACAAGCTAGCTTGATGCCGCGAGGTGGCATATCCTCTTGTGTGTTGCCTGCGGCAACCGAAAGGCTAAAACGGCCAAAGGGAGAACCTCACCTGAAATAAAAAAAATATAGACAATCCCCCTAAATCCCCCTTTGAGAAGGGGGACTTGGTCGCTGCGCTCCTTGGGTGGTGCTGACAAGCGTTGTGATTTTTACCCGATTGAAGGCAGTGCCGAGGCGCATCCTATCTAAACCGAGCGGCGCG
>JAUMXM010000070.1 GCA_030529085.1 Rikenellaceae bacterium
TTAATTTTTAATTTTTCATTTTTAATTCATAAAGGTGTATCTTTGCGCCTATGAATCTTTCGAAACAGGGCCCTTTTGTGTTGGAGTCGGGTGTTGAACTGCCCGCCTTGGAGATCGCCTACCACACCTACGGTGCGCTCAATGCCGAGCGTTCGAATGTGGTATGGGTCTGCCACGCCCTGACGGCCAATTCGGATGTGGCCGATTGGTGGCCCCACACGGTGGAGCAGGGACGTTTTCTCGATCCCGATAAACACTTCATCATCTGTGCCAACATCCTGGGGTCGCACTACGGCACCACGGGCCCTCTGTCGATCAATCCGACGACGGGCGAGCCCTACTACGGCGATTTTCCCCATTTTACGATTCGCGACATGGTGGCGGCCCACAAGCGTTTGGCCGAGGAGCTCGGTATCGAGCGCATCAAGGCGCTGGTTGGTAGCTCGGTGGGCGGTTTTCAGGCCGTAGAGTGGGCTGTCGAGGAGCCGACGCGCTTCGAGAAGCTGATTCTGATTGCTACCGATGCCAAGGCTTCGCCCTGGACCATCGCCATCGACGAGACGCAGCGCATGGCCATCAAGGCCGATGCGACCTTTGGTGAGCGTCGTTCGGATGCCGGCATGCAGGGTATGGCCGCAGCGCGCGCCTTGGGTCTTCTGACCTATCGCGGCTCGCTGGGCTACAACCTCACGCAGCAGGATCGGGAGCCGAATCCTGCGGAGCATCGCGCTTCGACCTACCAGCAGTACCAGGGCGAGAAGCTTTGCCGTCGCTACAACGCCTACTCCTACTACGCCATTCTCGACGCCTTCGATACCCACGATGTGGGCTTCGAGCGCGGTGGGGTAGCGGCAGCGTTGGCTACGATCGAGGCCGAGACGGTGGTGGTGGGTATCACTTCCGATATCATCTTCACCCCTGCCGAGATGCGCCTCTTGCAGAGCCGTATTCCGCAGAGTCGCTACTTCGAGATTGATTCCCCCTTCGGCCACGACGGTTTCCTGGTCGAGCACGAGCAGTTGAACAATATTTTGTACCCTTTTATCCATAGTTAGCAATGAGTAATCTGAAAATCGGTCTTTTCGGCTTTGGTGTCGTCGGACAGGGCGTCTATGAGGTGATTCGCAAGTCGAAGAATGCCCACGCCGAGATTGTCAAGATTTGTGTGAGCGATCTGAAGAAGCCGCGCGGTGTCGAGGTCGATCCCTCGCTCTTGACCGATCGTGCCGAGGATATTCTGAACAATCCGGAGATTAACCTCGTAGTCGAGGTGATCAACAATGCCGAGGATGCCTTCCACATCGTCAAAACCTCGCTCCTGAATGGTGTTCCCGTTGTTTCGGGCAGCAAGGCGATGTTGGCACAGCACCTTCCCGAGCTGATTGAGATTCAGAAGCAGAAGGGCGTAGCGCTGCTCTACGATGCCTCGTCGTGCGGCTCGATTCCCGTCATCCGCAACCTCGAGGAGTACTACGACAACGACCTGCTGCTCGAGGTGAAGGGTATTCTGAACGGCTCGTCGAACTACATTCTTTCGCGCGTCTTCGACCACCACGAGGCCTACGAGAGTGCCCTGCGCAAGGCTCAGGAGTTGGGTTTCGCCGAGAAGGATCCCTCGTTCGATATCGAGGGCTACGACTCGCTCTTCAAGCTCGTGATCATCACCGTGCACGCCCTGGGTACCTATGTCGCACCCGACAAGATCTTCACCTACGGCATCTCGACCATCCACGACTCGGATATCCTCTATGCCCGCGAGAAGGGTGTGAAGATCAAGCTCGTGGCCCAGGTGGTTAAGGTGAGCGAGGAGCACTTCACGATGTTCGTCATGCCCGAGTTTGTCGGCCCGAACAAGTATATCTACAGTGTCGATGACGAGTACAACGGCGTGGTGATTCGTGGCGAATGTTACGACCGCCAATTTATGTTCGGTAAGGGCGCCGGTTCGCTGCCCACCGCCTCGTCGATCCTGAGCGATGTGATGGCTCGTCTGCACGACTACCGCTACGAATATAAGAAGCAGAACTACCTGCAGAAGCCCGACTACACGACCGATATCACCCTCAAGATCTATGTGCGCTACTCGGAGACCAACATCCGCCACATCTTGAAATTCGACCGTGTCCTGGAGCAGTATATGAGCGACGAGAGCAACTATATCATCGGTGAGATTAAACTCTCGGAGCTGATTGCCAAGCGCAACCGCCTGCACGAAAAGGATTTGTTTATTGCCAATATACCCATCTTCTTTCTGAACAAAGATAATTAAACTATGAATACGGAACAGTTTGTACTCGAAGCCGTAGGTCGCTCGATTGAGTCGCTCTACGGCGCCTGCCCTGCAGCGCAGATTCAGCTGCAGAAGACCCGCAAGGAGTTTGCCGGCGACTATACGCTGGTTACCTTCCCGCTTTTGAAGCTCAGCCGCAAGTCGCCCGAGGCTACGGCCAACGAGATTGGCGAGCACCTGGTGGCCTCGACGGCCGAAATCAAGGGCTTTAACGTCATCAAGGGCTTCCTCAATATCGAGCTGGCTCCCGCCTTCTGGGCCGACCGCTTTGCCGAGATTATGGCCGACAAGAGCTTCGGTCAGGCAGCCGATACGGGCCGCACGATTATGATCGAGTACTCGTCGCCCAACACCAACAAGCCCCTCCACCTGGGTCACATCCGCAACAACCTGCTCGGCTACTCGGTGGCCGAGATTCTGAAGGCCAATGGCCACAAGGTGATCAAGGCGAACCTGGTGAACGACCGCGGTATCCACATCTGCAAGTCGATGCTTGCCTGGCAGCTCTACGGCGAGGGCGAGACGCCCCAGTCGTCGGGTATGAAGGGCGACCACCTGGTGGGTAAGTACTATGTCGAGTTCGACAAGCACTACAAGGC
>JAUMXM010000050.1 GCA_030529085.1 Rikenellaceae bacterium
AGACGCTCGTAGTAGCGCGAAATCTCGATCTGCTCGCGGTTCTCGAAGGTCTCCTCCATCGTGTCGGTGGGCGACGAGAAGTCGGCCAGCTTGCGCGTCAGCTCGCTCTTCAGCTCGCTCGAAATCTGGTTGGCACGACGAGCGATGATGTTGATCGACTCGTAGATGTTGCCCGTCTCCTGGTCCAGATCGACCAGCTGGCGCGTTACGGTGTTGTTCGGAATGTTCTTCTTAATCTCCATAGGGTTTGATATGATGTTTTTTAGTTATCCGTTGTTGGGTGTCGCTGCTCTGCGACGCATCTTTGCTTCTCGAAGTTGTTAGTTTGCCTGAGTCTCTTGGCCGGCATTGTTGCGATCGAGGTAGTCGCGGGCCTTCTCGGCATGGCGATCCACCGTCTTGCGGTGCTTCGACTCGGGGAACTCCTCGCAGAACGAGAGGTAGGAGTCGAGCATCGTGAGGTAGCGGTCGGTCTGCTTGCTGGCAATCGAGTTTTCGGCCAGACGATACGACGAATCGACAATCAGGAACATGATCTCCTCGCGGTGGTTCGACTCGGGGTAGGTGCGCAGGGCATTTTTGAGTGCCACGATGGCCGACTTGTAACGCCCGATCTTGTAGTAGGTGTAGGCGTTGAGGTAGGTTTTGTCGTGCAGACGCTGTGTCAGCTCGTCGTTGATCTTCTGGAAATCCTCCACCTTGTCGCTCTCGGGGTAGCGCGAGATAAACTCGTTGATGGCGATAATTGCCTTGCTGGTCATCGTCTGGTCGCGCGATGGGCCGGGCGACATGCGGTAGAAGCAGTCGGCATACATGCCTTCGGCATCCTCGATGAAGACGCTTCGGCCAAAGCGACGACGGAATTCGTCGAGCAGCTGTGAGGCGGTGTCGTAGTCCGAGCCCTTGTATTTGCAGTGTGCGTGGTAGAAGGCGATGCTATCCTCACGCTCGGTGCCCAGGTAGACCGAGGCTACGCTTTCGAACAGCGTGGCGGCACGATTCCACTTCCCGTTTTTGTAAAATTCGAGTGCCTTGGCATATATCTCGTTCGGGTCACCCTCTTTGATGAGTGCGTTGATGCCGCCGCAGCCACTCAAGACGAAGAGTGCAACGAGTGCCATCATTAGGTGTTTAAAAGTCTGCTTCATTCCTCTCTTATTGATGCTGTTGGTGCTTACCTGTTTGAGGTTAAGCGCACATTATCGCGCAAAGTTACATAAAAAAGTAACGAAAAGCAAAATAAAATTCGTATGTGGAAAAAGTTTTGTAAATCAAAAAAATGTTGCTACCTTTGTCCAAGATATGGATGGGGTTCTGACCTTTATAGGGTCAGGATTCTTGTTTTTTGTGTATTGGCGAAAAAATTAAACAGAAAAAGATATGGCTAAAGAGATTATTTACCTCACCGCCGAGGGTTACAAAAAGCTGAAGGCGGAGTTGGATCACCTGCGCTCGGTCGAGCGTCCTGCAGCTTCGGCGGCTATTGCCGAGGCGCGCGATAAGGGCGATTTGTCGGAGAATGCCGAGTATGATGCCGCTCGTGAGGCGCAGGGTCTTTTGGAGATGCGCATTGCTAAATTGGAGGACACGATGGCCAATGCCCGTGTGATCGACGAGACGAAGATCGACAAGTCGAAGGTGCAGATTCTGAGCAAGGTGACGCTGCTGAACAAGAAGACGAACAAGGAGGTTACCTACACGATCGTAGCCGAGCACGAGGCTAATCTGCGCGAGGGTAAGCTCGCTATCGGTACGCCGATTGCCAAGGCTTTGCTGGGGCACAAGAAGGGTGACGAGGTCGAGGTTACGGTGCCGGCCGGTGTGCTCACCTTCGAGATCCTCGACATCTCGATCTAACAGCTCTCGCACGAAAATAAAGGAGCCGCCCTACCTTGGGGCGGCTCTTTTTTTTTTATTGCTCTTGCTTGCGGAATTCCGTGGGCGATTTTCCGGTGTGCTTGCGGAAGAAACGACCCAGGTAGCTTTGGTCGGGGAAGTGGAGTTGGTAGGCAATCTCCTGGACCGAGAGACGGGTGCTTCGCAGCAACATTTTAATCTCGAGCACCACGGCGTGGTCGATGATATCCTTGGCCGTGTGGTTGGTCGTGAGGCGCACAATCGAGGAGAGGTAACGCGTTGATATGCAGAGCTCCTGTGCGTAGAAACTCACCTCGCGCTCCTCGCGGTAGTGCGTGCTTACGAGCTTTATGAATTGCTGGAAAAGATCGCGTTTGCGCGATGTGGGCTCCTCGATGATGATCTTGTTTCCGGGGCGGCGCAGCAGCTTGTCGCACACCTCGAGCAGGGCATTCTGCAGGCGGTTTTTAACAATCGTCTCGCGGAAGTGGTGCTCCTTGTCGCGGTAGTTGTACTCCAACATCTGGAACCAGAGGTTGAGCTTGTGCTCGCCCGCCTCGCTGATATCCTGCAGAGGGTTGCCCTTCAGCTCGTGCAGAAAGTCGATCGGGAGGCGGTAGGTGGTCTCGGCGAAGAGGTCGGCCGAGAAGGCAAAGTAGCGCACCCGAAAGTCGGACGAGCAACTTTTGAAGAGAAACATGGTGCCCGGCATGATAAACAGCGAGCGGTGGCGGTGCAAAATCACCGACTCGTTGTCGATGACCAACTCCGCCTTTCCTTTGGTACAAAGTGCCACAAAGCCGATCTTGAGGCGCTCGGCTTCGATGTAGCACTGCATGGTTGATTGACCCACCGAAAAGCTCTCATCGGGTAACAGCATCGGTGGGTAGATGTTTATCTTGGATTGAGAGTTCATGGTTCAATATGCTTTAAACAAAGCAAAAGTACGCCATTTTTTTTACACCTGCCAAAATAGTTCCGATTTATACCTACAATGGTGCTGATTTTCCCTATAAAATCCCCTTTTATAGCTCCTGTGGCTAAAAAAATAAGTAGCCAAATAGGCGGAAAAATCGCTTTTTCCGCTAATTTTGTAGTCGATAACAGCTATTGAACAACCTAAAAACAATCATTTAAAACCATACGACTATGAAACGACTTCTTTTGATCCTGCTGCTCTTTGGAGCGGGCGTGGGTGTTGCAGCTACGCCGCAATGGATGCGTTATCCGGTTATTTCGCCCGACGGCGAGCAGGTGGTATTCAGCTACAAGGGCGACCTGTGGGCGGTACCGACGAGCGGTGGCTCGGCGCGACAACTCACCTCGCATACGGCCTACGACTATGCCCCCGTCTTCTCGCCCGATGGCAAGGAGATCGCCTTTGCATCGGATCGTAACGGTAATTTTGATATCTACACCCTCTCGATGCGTGGCGGTGAGCCGCGTCGTGTGACGACCAATTCGGCCGGCGAGACCCCCTGGAGCTACAGCCCCAACGGTGAGGAGATTCTCTATTCGGCGGTGTTGCAGGATCCCGCAGCGAGTGCGCAGTTCCCCACCGCTTCGATGAGCGAATTGTATGCCGTTTCGCATTTGGGCGGTCGTCCGCGTCAGGTGTTGGCAACGCCCGCCGAGGAGATCTCTTTTGTCGGCGCGAGCGGAATGTTTGTCTACCAGGATCGCAAGGGCGGTGAGAATATTTGGCGTAAGCACCACACCTCGTCGATTACGCGCGATTTGTGGCTCTACGACGGTGCGAAGCATACCCGGCTGACCGACTTTGCGGGCGAGGATCGCCAGCCGCGCCTCTCGGCCGATGGTAAGACGGTTTACTTCTTGAGCGAGCGCGGAGGCTCGTTCAATGTCTATGAGTTCCCGCTCGATAATCCGACGCAGGTAAAGCGCATTACGAATCACAAGACGCACCCCGTGCGTTTCCTCTCGGTGGCCGACAATGGTACGTTGTGCTACGCCTACGATGGCGACATCTACATCAAACCGACCTCCGGCGCAGCGCGTCGTCTGGCCGTTACGATCGAGGGTGACAATACGGCTGCCAATCGCGCAATCCTGCCCGTCAGAATGGGCAGCGATGCCGCCGTATCGGAGGATGGCAAGCAGTTGGCCTTTATCTTCCGCGGAGAGGTCTTTGTCACCTCGACCGACTACGCCACCACCAAGCAGATCACCCGCACGGCAGCTGCCGAGTCGGATGTGGTCTTCTCACCCGATGGTCGCAAGGTGGCCTACGCCTCGGAGCGCGACGGTAAGTGGCAGATCTACACCGCCGTATTGGAGCGCAAGGAGGATGTCAACTTCCCGAACGCCACGCTTGTCAAGGAGGAGCCGCTCTTCAAGGATAATAAGTTCGATCGCCGTGCCCCAATCTTCTCGCCCGATGGCAAGGAGGTGGCCTTCATCGAGAATCGCGACCGCCTGATGGTCAAGAACCTCGCTACGGGCAAGGTGCGCCAAATCACCGATGGCAGCCAGTGCTACTCGACGACGGGAGCCTTCAACTACTCCTGGTCGCCCGACGGTAAGTGGTTTGCGATGAGCTACACGGGTAACGGTCACGAGCCCTACACCGATATCGGTATCGTCTCGGCTGCCGGTGGTGAGCCGATTCACAACCTGACCAACAGCGGTTATACCGACTCCTCGCCCCAGTGGGTGTTGGGCGGTGATGCCATCCTCTTCACGTCGGAGCGCTACGGCATGCGTAACCACGCCTCGTGGGGCACGTTGCGCGATGTGATGATCCTATTCTTGAACCGTGAGGCCTACGATAAATTCCACCTGACGAAGGAGGAGCGCGAGCTGCAGGCCGAGATCGAGAAGTTGGAGAAGAAGGAGCCGGCCGAGGAGGATAAGGAGGCCAAGCAGGGGGACAAGGAGAAGAAGCCTGCCGCCAAGAAGCCTGCCGAGAAGCAGAAGGATATTGTGGTCGAGCTGCGCAACATCGAGGATCGCATTGTGCGCCTGACCCCCTCGTCGTCGCAGCTGGGTGCCGCGACACTCGACAAGGAGGGTAAGAACCTCTATTACCAGGCCGCCTACGAGGGTGCGATGAGCCTCTGGCAGTTCGACCTGGAGAAGAAGACCCCCACGAAGATCGGCCCGGCGAGCGGTCAGATGGTGTGGGATAAGAAGATGACTACGCTCTACATCCTCGGTCCGCAAGCCAAGAAGCTCAAGCCGGCCACCAAGCGTCCCGAGCCGATTACAATCTCGGCCGAACTCGTTTGGGACTATGCGGCCGAGCGTGCCTATATGTTCGACCATGTCTATCGTCAGGAGAAGGCTCGTTTCTACAACGAGAAGATGCACGGGGTGGATTGGGAGATGCTGCGCGATGCCTATCAGAAGTTCCTGCCCCATATTAACAACAACTACGACTTTGCCGAGCTCTTGAGCGAGTGGCTGGGTGAGCTGAATGTGTCGCACACGGGTAGCGGCTATCGCAAGGCTGCCTCGCCGAGCGGAGATGCTACGGCGCAGTTGGGTCTGCTCTTCGATTGGAATTATGCGGGCGATGGCCTGCTGGTTGAGGAGGTTGTCGAGCGCGGTCCCTTCGATCGTGCCGCCTCGAAGATGGCAGCCGGTGCCGTTGTCGAGTCGATCGATGGCACGCCGATCAAGGCCGGCGAGGATTTCTATCCCCTGCTGAATCGCAAGGCGGGTAAACGTACCCTGATTCGTTTCCGCACGGCCGATGGCGAGGTGATCGAGGAGGTCGTGAAGCCCGTTACGGCGGGTGGCATGTCCGATGCGATGTACAAGCGCTGGGTGAAGCGCGCCGCTGCCGAGGTGGAGCGCCTCTCGGGTGGTCGCCTGGGTTATGTCCACATCAAGTCGATGGGTGATCCCTCGTTCCGTACCGTCTACTCCGATATTTTGGGTCGCTACAACCACTGCGAGGGTATCGTGATCGATACGCGCTTCAACGGTGGTGGTCGTCTGCACGAGGATGTCGAGGTGCTCTTCAGCGGTGAGAAGTACCTCACGCAGGAGATTCGCGGCAAGAATTCGTGCGATATGCCCTCGCGTCGCTGGAACAAGGCCTCGATCATGATTATGGGTGAGGCGAACTACTCGAATGCGCACGGTACCCCCTGGGTCTATAAGTTCAAGGAGATGGGCTCGCTGGTCGGCATGCCGGTGCCGGGTACGATGACCAGCGTGACGTGGGAGACGTTGCAGGATCCGACGCTCTACTTCGGTATTCCGGTGGTGGGCTACCGCACGGCCGACGGCTCCTATTTGGAGAATAAGCAGCTCGAGCCCGATGTGAAGGTGGCCAACAGCAAGGAGCTGATCGTGGAGGGTCGCGATGAGCAGCTGGAGGCGGCCGTACGCCAACTTTTGCAGGAGATTGACGCTGCCAAGTAGCTAAAAGCGCCCTCTCGAAGAAAAATTCCACACCTCGGTCGAAAAAATCGACATCGGGGTGTGGGATTTTTTCGTATATTTGAACTATGAAAAGAATACGGTGGTATTGTTGGGTGGCGGTGGTGTGTGCCGTTGTCGCGGCGTGGAGTGCCGAGGGCGCTTCGCGTTGTCGTCTGCACGACCTTTCGCGTGAACTCCCCGAATATATGGTGACCGACCTGCTCCTCGATGAGCGTGGCTTGCTGTGGCTCTGTAGCGGCAACGGCCTGCGTTGCTACGATGGTTATACCTTCCACCACTACAAAACCCGACCGGGTGAGGATTATATCCTCTCGTCGAACCGCATCAATCGTTTGTGGCTCAGCCATGCCGAGGGTATCTATTGCCTTACGGCCGATCGAAACCTCTACTTCTTCGACCAACAAACCGAGCGCTTTACGGATATCTTTTCCTCGTCGCGCTATGCCGAGGTGCGCAACCGGGTCAACGAAGTCTACAACTTTGCGCAGAAAGAGAGCTATATTACCGCCGCAGGTCGCCTTTTTTGCCTCGACGAGACCGTTTTGCGCCGTGCCGATTGTAAGGATGAGGCACTACGCGAAGTGCTGCTCGAGCGCGAGAAGCATGGCAACCATGTTGTCGAGGTGGTGGCCGGTGCCGAAGGGCTCCCCTGGGTGGTGACCGAACGGGCTCTGCTACATCCCGAAGGGGGACATATCTCGATCCCCGGCGAGGTTGTCGATGCGGTGTCGGCCGATGATAATATCTTCCTCATCACGAAGCAACACCAGCTCATAACCTTTCACTCCGACACCGAGACTCTCCACTACGAATACCTCCCGATGCTCGATCTCGAGCCACACACGTTGGCCGTTGTGAGCCCCGATTTGTTGGCTATCGGCACACAGCGGGGGTTGGTGCTTTATGCCGTACACCAACATAAGTTTAGCTACTACGATCTCCGCCTACACGATGGCAAGGAGCGCAGCGTATGGTATTTCGTGAAGGACAGCCGCGAGAATCTGTGGATCTTTGGCGACGATGAGGGTGTTGTGCGCCTTCATCTGCCGACCGGCAGGCTGCAGTGGCTGCAGTCGGATGTGGCCGATATGCCTGCGACGGATCGAAGCAGCATGTGTTGCTGCTACGAGGATCGACACGGCACAGTTTGGCTGGTGCCCCAAAAAGGACACCTCTGCTACTACGATCCCGAGAGCGAAACCCTGAAGACCTATTTCGACGAGCCGGGGCGCCCCGAATCCAAGATTGCCCCTATTATGCTCAACTATCAAGCCGATTTGCAGGGCAATCTGTGGTGTGTGACTTCTTCGGGATTGCATCGACTCACCTTTAGCCCCGCCAATGTGCGCTATGTGACCCTCGACGGGTATGAGACGCGTGCCTTGTTGCACGATATTGAGGGCAATCTGTGGGTGGCCAGCAAGCGTGGCTATATCCGCATCTTCCGCCCCGATGGTACGTTGCGCGGCTTCTTGACTCCCTCGGGAACCATCAGTTCGACCCCGACCCTCTTCCCGGGTAACGTCTACTGCTTCCAGCAGAGCGAAAACGATGAGATTTGGCTCGGCACACGTACGCGCGGCTTGGTGTGTTTGAATCGTATCGACCAAGATCGTTTTCGGGTGACACGCTATCAGCACGATCCTGCTGATCCGACCTCGCTGAGCGAAGATGCAATCTTTGCCCTCTATCGCGATCGTCGGAAACGTTTGTGGATCGGAACGTTCGGCGGAGGTGCCAATCTCTTGCAGCGCGATGCCGATGGCAAGGTCTCCTTCATTCATGCCGGTAACGGTTTTACGAACTATCCCATCTCGACCTGCGAGCAGGTGCGCTCGTTCAGCGAGACCTCCGATGCAGTCCTGATCGGTACAAGCGAGGGTTTGCTGGCCGTGCCGACCGATTTCGAGAAACCCTCCGAGGCGCAGTTCTACCTCAATCAGGCGCGCCCCAAGGATCAGTATTGCCTGATGTCGAACAATGTCTTCTCCTTCCTGCGCGATGTCGAGGGACAACATTTTGTGGTGACCCATACGGGTGGTATCAGCCGTATCGCCTCTGCGGCGACGGCTACCGATGCCATTCGCTTCGACAACGAGCTCTTTGCCGGGAAGTTGAGCTCCGATTTGGTGTGTGCCATGGTGCAGGACCCCAAGGGGCGTTATTGGATCCAACACGAGGATGCGATCGATCTGTATGATCCCGAGATGGCTCATGTCACGCGCTTCGACGAGGTGGGCCACCATTATAGCGAGGAGGCTCCCATCTTTTGGGGCGGTAAGTTGGTCTTTGCCACCCACTCGGGGTTGGCCTTCGTCGATACCGACAATGTCTACCTCGCCAGCCACAAATCGCCCATAGTGCTCAACCCCATCCACCTGCAGGTCACCAACGAGCGTCGTATCGTGGATCATCTGCGCGAGGTGAAGTTGCAAAAGAATGAGCGTTATGTGACCTTCCATTTCGCGGCGCTCGACTATACAGATGCGGCGGCTGTGCGGTACTCCTATCGCTTGCGGGGGTTGGATGATCGCTGGAGCGAGCCCTCCGAGCAGCGGACAGCAACCTATACCAACCTCTCGGCCGGGCGCTATCTCTTTGAGGTGCGCTCCACGAACAGCGATGGTTTGTGGGTGGGCAATCGGCGCGAATTGGCGGTGCATGTGGTTCCCACCTTCTGGGAAACCCCGTGGCCCTGGTTGATTGGCGGCTTGCTGTTGATTTCCCTGCTGATTATCGTGGCTCACATCCGCTTGAAGATCTATCGTCTGAACAGTCAGATCGGCCTCGAACAGCAGATTGCCAACATTAAATTGCGCTTCTTTACCGACGTCTCGCATGAGTTGCGCACGCCGCTGACCCTCATCGCATCGCCGATCAGCGAGGTGCTCGAACGCGAGAAACTCTCCCCCAGGGGGCGTAACCACCTGACAATCGTCGAGCAAAACACACAACGCATGTTGCGCCTGGTGAATCAGATTCTCGACCTGCGCAAGATCGAGAGCGGCAAGATGAAGGTGCTGGTCGAGGCGAGCGAGGTGCGCCCCGTCCTGCTCCACATCGTCGACCAATTCCGTCCGCTGGCCGAGCGCAATAAGATCGTTTACCAATGCGAGTTACCCGAGGAGGGTGTGGTTGGGTGGCTCGATCGCGACAAGACCGAGAAGATCGTGGCCAACCTGCTCTCCAACGCCTTTAAATATACCCCTTCGGGGCGTGGTATTCGTCTCGAGGCGGTCGTCGAAGAGGAGTGGTTGCAGTTGAAGGTGATCGATGAGGGTGTCGGAATGGATGAGAAGGCTCGCCAGAAGCTCTTCCGCCGTTTTGAGGCGCTCTGCACCACTTCGAACTTCCCCTCGTCGGGTATCGGCCTCTCGATGGTCAAGGAGTTGTTGGATTTGATGGGCGGCAGCATCACGGTCGAAAGTGCCCCCAATCTTGGGTCGACCTTCACGGTGCGTCTGCCGTTGTCGCGTGCCCACTATGCCGCACGACCCGACACGGAGCTGATCTTGGGCGACAGCGCCCAGCCGAAGGAGGCCGATAGCAGTGCTGTGTCGGTCGAGGCTCCCGCTGCAGGGCAGCGCCGCACGACGATTCTGGTGGTCGAGGATAATATGGAGCTGCGCGAGATTCTGACCGATATGCTCGCCTCGGAGTATCGGATTGTCACGGCTCAGAATGGACGCGAGGGTCTCGACTTGGCGCGTCAAGAGCTCCCCGATTTGATTTTGAGCGATGTGATGATGCCCGAGATGGATGGCCTCGAGATGGTGCGTCGCATCAAGGAGGATCGCGAGCTGTGCCATCTGCCGATCATCCTCCTGACTGCCAAATCCTCGCTCGACGACCGTATCGAGGGACTCGAAGAGGGTGTCGACGACTATATCACCAAGCCCTTTGTGGCCAACCTGCTCAAAATACGTATCCGTACCCTGCTGGAGCGCTATCGTCAGTTGCGTGAGCGTTACCTCGAGCAGCTGATCAATTCGGGTGGTGCCACCTATCAGCAAGTTGCCGGCGACGGGGAGTCGCAGCAACCTCATGTGGTCTCGTCCGACGAGGAGTTTATGGCGAACCTGGTGGCGGTGATCGAGAACCATATCGACAATACGGATATGACCATCGAGGAGTTTGCCCGCGAGCTCAATATGGCCCACTCGACCTTCTATAATAAGGTGAAGTCGCTGATCGGCATCACCCCCGTTGAATTTATCCGCGAGATGCGTCTCAAACGAGGCCATCAGCTCTTGCAGAGCGGCGGCTATGATGTCTCGACGGTGAGCTACATGGTGGGCTTCTCCGATCCGCGCTACTTCTCGAAGTGCTTCAAGAAGCGCTACGGTGTGTCTCCCTCGCAACTAAAGAAGTAGAGGAAAGAGGACTAAGGGAAACTAAGGACTCCCTTAGCAACCCTTAATCACCTTTAACTCCCTTATCTGCTACCCTCAAATAATACCCGCTCGGTGGATGCCGAGCGGGTATTACCCGTTTTTATTAACTATTATCTTACCTCATGAAGGTCTTTTTGTGTGTGGCTACCAGGTGTCGGGGTGCGATCCGAAGACCTCCTCGATGCGGTAGCGTTTGGACTCCTCCTTGGTCAGGGCGCGCAGTCCGGTCCATTTGGCGCGGCGGCTCATATCGGCTCCCTTGCCGCGATTCTTGTACTCGTAGAGGTGCAGATCGGGGCTCGTGGTGGCGTAGGGCATGTTCCAGGTGTGCCACCCGAGCGGATCGAGCTCCTTTGATAAGCGGCATCGCAGCAGCGCCACTTTGGGGTAGTTGTGCCAGGGGCGACCTATGGCGTACATCTTGCCATCGTCGCTGACGCGAGGCGAGTTGTCGCGGTAGGTGAAGCGGCAGCGGTCGAATACAAACCCGTAGGGTTGCGCAATGTCGGTCGAGGGGGCTGTTACCCACCCGGCACCATAGCTGCTGATGTGGCAGCGGTCGAAGTAGCCGATGCCGCCTCCGTAGATGTAGTCGACACAGCCGACAACGAGGCAGTGGTCGAAGTAGCTGCGCTTGCCGCTACGCCACAGGAAGATAGTATCCTGGTAGGCGATCAGGTTGCAGCGGATGAACTTTGTGCGGTCGCCACACACGGTGACGGCCAGGGCCTGACCGACGGGTCCCGCCGTATTTTGCAGGGTCAGGTGTTCGAGGGTTGTCCCCTCGGCCATGATGGTCAGGGTGGCTGTGGTGCGCACCAGGAGTTTGTCGTAGCTCCACTTTTGCCACAGGTCGAGAGGCAGTACGCCGCGCGTCTCGGGACTTGGGCCGTTGAACATGCGGTAGGAGATGATTGTCTTATCGCGCCCCTCACCACGCAGGGTGATGTTGGGTTTGTTTTCGTGGATGATGAGCTTCTCCTGGTCGTAGAGCCCCGCTTTGATCAGAATCACGGTACGCTCGTCGCTCATTTCGGGTACGGCGTTGATGGCCTCCTGGATCGATTGAAAGTCTCCCGACCCATCTTGGGCTACAACCCAAAGACGCTCGGTTGCCGATAGGGGGGTCAGCGAAGTGGCAAGGAGGAGGATCAGAAGTGCTATCCGTTTCATGGTCGGTGGGCTGTGGTCTGTTTTCTGAATACAAATTTCAGAAAAAAAGGCCCCTCCGATGTGAAAAAAATAGTAGAAGGTGTGGAAAAAATCGTTGGATGGCGGTTCTGGGTGCGTTTTTTCCTTTTTTTGAGATCGAGCTATTGAGGAGAGGGTTGTTGGCTCCGGCGGTGTATACGGTCGTTAGCACTCGTCAGTGTATGTGCGGTCATTAGCACCAAAACAAAAAAAGCGGCCTAAATAGGCCGCTCGAGTGACACCGACAGGACTCAAACCTGTAACCTTCTGATCCGTAGTCAGATGCTCTATTCAATTAAGCTACGGTGCCGAATTGCGA
>JAUMXM010000003.1:0-17196 GCA_030529085.1 Rikenellaceae bacterium
TGATCCTGGTTTTGATCCTGATTCTGGTCATTCTCACCGTCGCCGCCATTTTGCTCCTGGTCGTCCAAGAGCTTCTTCGTGTAGGCGTAGTTGTACTTGGCCTCCATGTCCGAGGGGTTGAGCAGTAGCGAGTTCTTGTAGCTCTGGAGCGCCTCCTTGAGCTTCTCCTGCTTGAATTGCGCATTGCCCAGGTTGTAGAAGGCCTGTGCGCGCTCCTCGTCGGTGTGCAGCGAGTCGGCAGCAGCCTTTACGAGGGTCTGCTCGGCCGCCTCGTAGCGCTCCATCTTATACTGCGCATTACCCAGGTTGTAGGTCGCCTCGAAGTTGGCCGGGTCGAGCTCCAACGCGCGGTTGTAGCGCTCGGCGCTCCGCTCGTAGTTGCCCTTGTTGTATTGGCGGTTACCGCTGCGCACCTCGCCACGCTCGGGCAGCTTTTGAGCCGCCAGCGGGAGCACTGCGAAGAGCAGCAGCAGAACAAAAAGTGTCTTTCTCATCGTTTAGTCTTCGTTTTCGGTCTCGGGGTCCACCTCGACGGGCTTCGTCTCCTCGACAAAATAGTAGGCCTTCGTGTAGTCCGACTCGTTCTGCTCGGCCTCGGGGGTGAACTTGGCAAACTTCACCAGGTCGCCATCCATCAGGATCGACGTGAGGTCCATGCGCGCCTTGTCGGGCAGCTCGATGCTGCGCATCGCCGTGAGGATCTCGTCGGAGGTCATCTCCATAGCCCCCACACCCCAGCGACCCGCAATGTAGGTGCGCAGGATGTCGGTCAGGAGCGAGTAGTAGAGCTTGTGTTTGTTGTTCTGCCACAGCTTCTGGTGGTGGAGCGCCTCGAGGGCTTTGATGGCCACCACGTGGGGCGGCTCGGGGGGTGCCTTCTTGAAGATATCCTTCAGGTGGCGACCACGCTCCTCGAGGTAGCGATGCAGAAGGTAGATACCCACTCCCAGCAGCACGAGGATCAGCAGCGACCAAAGGAGGTAGCCGCGAATCTCGGCGAACTTGAATTGCAGGGTCATCTGCGGCTTCAGGTCGTAGATCGACTGCGAGGTGGAGTCGATCTCGAAGGTGGCCACCTTCAGGTAGACCGAATCGCGGGCATAGAGCGTATCGACGATGTTCTTATCGGCGTAGAGCACCCCCGCAGCACCCATGTTGAGCAAACCCTCCTCGAAGGCGGCCAGGCGGTAGCGACGGGCGATCTTCATGCGACGGCCATCGCGCTCGAGGGTGTCGACGGGCAGCACCTCGATCAGCTCCACGGCACCGTTTTCGGGGGGCGTGAAGTCGGGAAAGAGGGTGGTCTGCACCTGATCCTTCTCGATCTCGATGACGTAGTCGAACCTGTCGCCAATAAAGATGCTGTCGGGCTCGACGCGTGCCGTCACAATCGGGGTCTCGCTCTGGGCAAAGGCCGTCAGGGCGAGAAGTGCAAGCAGGGTTATCGAAAGGAGTCGTTTCATCGTTGCTTGAAGAGTTTAATCAGCTCGGCCACATAGTCGCCATCGGTGGCAACCTCGACCGTGTCGATGCGGTTGTGTTTGAGCGTCTCGGCGATGCGCTCGGAGCGCTCCTGCCAGGTGGCGGCGTAGTGCTCACGGACACGCGCCGAGGAGGTATCGACCCACACCTTGCATCCCGACTCGGCGTCGCGCAGCTCGACGATGCCCACATCGGGCAGCTCCTTCTCGCGGGGATCGACGATGCGGATGCCCACCAGGTCGTGCTTACCGCGGGCAATCTTCAGGGCGTCGTCCAGCGCCTCCACGTCGCGCGAGGAGTCGAGGAAGTCCGAAAGGATGAAGGTCGTGCAGCGCTTCTTGTTGACATTTGTCAGGAAGCGAATCGGCTCCGAGAGCTTCGTGAGGCGCGATTCGGGCTCGAAGCCGATCAGCTCGCGGATGATGGTGAGGATGTGGCTGCGCCCCTTCTTCGGGGGGATGAACTTCTCGACCTTGTCCGAGAAGAAGATGCAGCCCACCTTGTCGTTGTTCTGCGAGGCCGAGAAGGCCAGCACGGCGGCAATCTCGGTCATGATGCTGCGCTTGAGGCGCTCGGTCGAGCCAAACTCGCCCGAGGCCGAGACGTCGACCAGGAGCATCATCGTCAGCTCGCGCTCCTCCTCATAGACCTTGATGTGGGGCTTGCGGGAGCGGGCCGTCACATTCCAGTCGATGTCGCGCACATCATCGCCGGCGCGGTACTCGCGCACCTCGGAAAACGACATACCGCGTCCGCGGAAAGCCGTATGGTACTTTCCGGCAAAGATCTCGTTCGACAGACCACGGGTCTTGATCTCGATCTTTCGAACGCGCTTCAGAATATCGTTCTCGTTATCGCGCATTAGGGCACAATTACGTTGTTCAGAATATCGGTGATGATCTCCTCGGTGGTGATGTTCTCGGCCTCGGCCTCATAGGTCAGACCGATGCGGTGGCGCAGCACATCGTGGCATACGGCGCGCACATCCTCGGGGATCACATAGCCGCGACGGCGGATGAAGGCGTAGGCACGAGCCGCCTTGGCCAGCGAGATCGAGGCACGGGGCGAGCCACCGTAGGCGATGAGCGACTGCAGACGGTCGAGGTTGTACTCCTTCGGCTCGCGCGTAGCGAAGATGATGTCGACGATGTACTTCTCGATCTTCTCGTCCATGTAGACATCCTCGACCACCTTGCGGGCCTTGACGATATCTTCGGGCGTAACCACCTTATTGACCTGGGGCATACCGGCACCCGAGAGGTTCATGCGGACAATGTCGCGCTCCTCCTGCTTCTTGGGGTAGGAGATCTTGGCCTTGAGCATAAAACGGTCGACCTGGGCCTCGGGCAGCGGATAGGTGCCCTCCTGCTCGAGGGGGTTCTGCGTGGCGAGCACCAGGAAGGGCTGCGGCAGGGGGTAGGTCTCATCACCGATGGTCACCTGACGCTCCTGCATCGCCTCCAGCAGGGCCGACTGCACCTTGGCAGGCGAGCGGTTGATCTCATCGGCCAGCACGAAGTTGGCAAAAACGGGACCCTTCTTGACAATGAAGTCCTCGCTCTTCTGCGAGTAGATCAGCGTACCCAGCAGGTCGGCAGGCAAAAGGTCGGGGGTGAACTGGATGCGCGAGAAGTTGGCATCGACAGCCTTGGCCAGGGTCGTGATGGCGAGGGTCTTGGCCAGACCCGGCACACCCTCCAGGAGGATGTGGCCGTTCGAGAGAAGACCAATCAGGAGCGTATCGACCAGGTGCTGCTGGCCGACGATGACCTTGCCCATCTCGTTGCGCAGGGTATCGACAAAGACCGATTCGCGCTCGATGCGCTCGTTGAGCTCTTTGATGTTGATTACGTCAGACATTGCAATTCGTTTTTAGTTATTTTTTTGTTTTCTTGCTTTTTAATCCCGGTTTGCGTCGCCTTCGGCGTCGCTGATAAGTCGTTTCACCAAAGTGAAACGTACGAAATTGCAAATTTATTGTAAAATTAGGAGAAAATCAAATGTGGAGGCTATAGGTCGCAATAGGGGGGGCTAAAGGTGATTAAGGGTTACTAAGGCTCCCTTAGTCTCCTTTAACTGCCTTTAGTTGTCTTTTCTCTTTCATCTCAAAAAATTCGGCCTTGCCTCAATAGCAAGACCGAAAAAATAAAATTCTTATTTACTCCCAACCGATTCGCGGTAGTCTGCTTCGGCGCAATTGGCTGTTGAGGCTGTTGTGATAAAGCACTACCAGAAAATAGAAGAGCCGTTATCGTAGCAACGGCACACAAAAAGAGTCGTTTCATGGCATTTGGAATTGATTGATGAACAAATTTAGTAATTATTATTTACATTATTTTTTAATTCTTAATTCCGAAAGTAGTATCTTTGTTACCCCAAAATCGAGAGACATGATGCAAACCGAGATATTGAAAGGTCTAAACCCTGCCCAGCACGCCGCGGTCGTGGGCTACGAGAAGCCCTCGCTCATCATCGCAGGTGCCGGCTCGGGCAAGACCCGTGTGCTCACTTCGCGCATCGCCTACATGATAGCCAACGGGGTGAAACCCTGGAGTATCCTGGCCCTCACCTTTACCAACAAGGCCGCTGCCGAGATGCGTGCCCGTATCGAGCAGATGGTGGGCCCCGACAGCCGCCATATCCGCATGGGTACCTTCCACTCGGTCTTCTCGCGCATCCTGCGTGAAAATGCCGACCGCATCGGCTACCCCCAGAGCTACACGATCTATGAGCCGAACGATGCCAAGAGCCTGCTGAAGACGATCGTCAAGGAGATGCGCCTGCCCGACGACCGTTATAAGCCTGCGGTGCTCGCCTCGCGTATCTCGATGGCTAAAAATGCCCTGATTACCCCCGGTGCCTACCTCGCCAAGACGGCCTTTGCCGCCGAGGATCGCCAGGCCAAGATCCCCGAGTTCGGCAACATCTACGCCGAGTATTGCCGCCGCTGCAAGCAGAATGGCGCGATGGATTTCGACGACCTGCTGCTGCAGACCAACATCCTGCTGCGCGACTGCCCCGATGTTCTGGCGCGCTACCAGGAGCTTTTTCAATATATCCTCGTCGATGAGTATCAGGATACGAACTACGCCCAGTATATCATCATCCGCCGCCTCTCGCAGCTCCACGGCAGGGTCTGCGTCGTGGGCGACGATGCGCAGTCGATCTACTCGTTCCGCGGTGCGAAGATCGAGAATATCCTCACCTTCCAGAACGACTACCCGACAGCCGAGGTCTTCAAGTTGGAGCAGAACTACCGCTCGACGCAGACCATTGTCAATGCCGCCAACTCGGTGATTGCCCACAACCAGAAGCGCCTCAAGAAGCAGTGCTACTCGATGGGTGGCGATGGCGAGAAGATCCGCATCCTGGGGGCCTACACCGACCGCGAGGAGGCCGAGATGGTCGTGGGAGATCTGATCGACAAGGTGCGCGAGCAGGAGGATCAGTGGTCTGAGGCGGTGATTCTCTACCGCACGAACAACCAGTCGGCTGTCTTGGAGGAGCAGTTGCGCCGTCGAGGTATTCCCTACCGCATCTACAAGGGATCGTCGTTCTACGACCACAAGGAGATCCGCGATATGATGGGCTACCTGCGCCTGGTGATCAACCCGCGCGACGATGAGGCCTTCAAGCGCATCGTGAACTACCCGGCACGCGGTATTGGCGACACGACCATCGAGCGCATCGCTCAGCTCGCTGCACAGCGCGGCTGCTCGATGTGGGAGGCGGTCGATCAGCTCGTGGCCGAGCCGGTGACCGATGCCGTGCAGCGAGCCATTGTTCGCAAGGTGACCGAGTTCGTGCAGATGATCCGCGAGCTCTCGTTGGCACGCGCCAACCTCACGCTCTATGAGTTTGGTCTTCAGGTGGCTACGCGTTCGGGAATCTTGGCCCTCTACCGTGCCGAGAAGAGCCCCGAGAACGATTCAGCCGTCGCCAATATCGAGGAGCTTTTGAACTCGATGCAGGAGTTCAAGGAGCGCTGCGATGCCGAGATTCGCAACGGAGAGCGCGAGCCGGAGGCCGAAGCGACGGTCGAGGAGTGGCTGCAGGAGGTGATGCTGATGACCGATGCCGACAAGGATGACCCCGAGGATCAAAACAAGGTGACCCTGATGACGGTCCATTCGGCCAAGGGTCTGGAGTATAAATATGTCTATATCGTGGGCTTGGAGGATAACCTCTTCCCCTCGATGCGCGCCATGGAGAGCCCCGACGGTATCGAGGAGGAGCGCCGCTTGTTCTATGTAGCCTTGACGCGTGCCAAGTGCTCGGCCGTAATCTCCTACGCCGAGATGCGCTTCAAGTGGGGCAACATGGAGTTCTCGCGCCCGAGCTGCTTCCTGCGCGAGATCGACCCCCAATACATCGACTCGGAGGTCGATTTCCGCGCTGCACGCCGCCGTCCTGAGCCGAGCGAGGAGGGAACGCAGGCGATCGACGAGTTGCGCCGCCGCTTCGACTACCGCTTCCAGCAGAAGCGCGACGAGGCTGTGGGTGAGTCGGGTCGCGTGCAGCGTTTCACGCGCCAAAACGACCCCTATCGCAACCGTACACAGCCTGCCGAGGGGAAGCGCACCCCTTCGAGCTATCCCCACGTCAAGACCCAGTTCGACAACCGCATCGAGCAGGCCTTGAGTAAGTTGAGCGACGGCCAGCGCCGCCTGGTGCGCACCGCCGCAACCACCACACCAAGCCCGTCGAGTGCCCCCGTAGCGTGCGACTTCCACGCCGGCGATCGTGTCGAGCACGCCATCTTCGGGCGGGGCGAGATTCTCCGCATCGAGGCTGCTGCAGGCGATGTGAAGCTGGTGGTCGACTTCAAAACGGCGGGGCAGAAGACCCTGCTGGCCAAATTCGCCAAACTGCGAAAACTATAACCTAAGCGATGACCCTGCGCGAGCGATACGACGGCATCATTGCCTACTTCCAGCAGGAGATGCCCACGGCCGAGAGTGAGCTGCACTACGAGAATGAGTGGCAGCTGCTGGTGGCAGTGGTCCTCTCGGCCCAATGCACCGACAAGCGGGTCAATATGACCACGCCGGCCCTCTTCGAGGCCTATCCCACCCCCGAGAAGATGGCGGCGGCAACCCCCGAGGAGATCTTTTCGTACATCCGCTCGATCTCCTACCCCAACAACAAGGCCAAGCACCTCGCCTCGGCGGCACGCATGCTCGTCGAGGAGTTTGGTGGCGTGGTGCCCGACGATTTGGAGGCTCTGCAGCGCCTGCCGGGTGTGGGGCGCAAGACGGCTAACGTGCTTGGGGCTGTCCTCTGGCAACGCGAAGTGATGCCGGTCGATACCCACGTCTTCCGTGTCGCGGAGCGCATCGGACTCACCTACCGCTCGAAGACCCCCCTGCAGACCGAGAAGACCCTCTCGAAAAATATCCCGGGCCACCTGCTCCCCGTGGCGCACCATTGGCTCATCTTGCATGGTCGCTACGTCTGCACGGCACGCGCCCCGAAGTGTGCGAAGTGCGGCATTCGTGCTCTTTGTCGCCACTACGCCAACGCGATAGCCAAAGAAAAATAGGGGTCGATTTTCATTTTTCGCTCCTTTGACGTATCTTTGCATCCGATGGAGTTAGTTAAGGAACATATCGAACAGTTGCGTGCGATGCTCTCGGAGCGTCCGATGAAGATTGTCACCGTCTCGCATACGAACCCCGACGGCGATGCCATAGGCTCGTCGCTGGCCTGGGCCGAGGCGTTGCGCCAATTGGGACATACGGTCACCTCGATCGTTCCCAACCGCCATCCCTACTTCCTGAATTGGATGCCCCACATCGACGAGCTGGTCATCTTCAAGCAGGATTCGGAGCGCGCCAACGAGGCGATTCGTGAGGCGGAGTTGATCTTCTGCCTCGACTTCAACGCCCTTTCGCGCCTGGAGATTCTGAGCGAGGCGCTCGGTGCCAACAGCTCGGCACGCCGCATCCTGATCGACCACCACCTCTCGCCCGAGGAGGGTTTCGCCCTCACCTTCTCCTACCCCGAATGTTCGAGCACGGCCTTCCTGGTCTATCAGCTTATCGAGGCATTGTGGGGTGCGGAGTGCATCACGCGCGAGATGGCCGAACTGCTCTACGTGGGCATGATGACCGATACGGGCAACTTCGCCTTCTCGTTCCTCACCCCCGAATTGTTCCGTGCCGTGGCTGTCCTCTTGGAGCGCGGCATCGTCATTCCCGATATCCACAACCGCGTCTATAACTCCTATACGGCAGGGCGTGCGCGCTTGTTTGGCTATGCCATCAACCGCAAGATGAAGCTCATTCACGGCGGTCGCGTGGCCCACATGTCGCTCACCGAGGAGGAGATGCGCCGCTTCTGCTTCCAGCAGGGCGACTCGGAGGGATTTGTGAACTACCCCCTGACTATCAAGAAGATGAAGATGTCGGCCATCTTTATCGAGCAGCACGACTTTATCCGTATCTCGTTCCGTTCACGCGGTGCTGTCGATGTCAATCTCTTTGCCCGCCGCTACTTCAACGGTGGTGGCCACAAGAATGCCGCCGGCGGTAAATCCTTCGAGCCGATGGCCGAGACCCTCGCTCGCTATGAGGCGGCTGTCGAGGAGTGGGCCGAAGAGGGTAATCTCTAGTGCGCAGGGCCCGGGTGCCGATTTTAGGGTAGAAAATCCTCGTCCGAAATCCGAGCGATTATAACAGAAAATGCGAGATCTACACGATAGATCTCGCATTTTTTATACCTTCGAATCAACCTTTTAGCACCTCTTCAGTGCCTCGATAAATTGCGGGAAGCGCGTCCAGAGCGACTCGGTGCGGAGCCACAGCTCGCGCGCCTCGGCCTCGAGTGATGGCTTCTCCGACTCGATCGAGCGGAGGTAGGCCTCATCGGCGGGGTGCTCCTCGGCCGTAAATTCGCGGTAGTAGATTGCATAACGCTCCTTGAAACGCTTCAGCTCCCCCTGTGGCAGCTTGCCGTCGCGTTGCAGTCCTGCCCAGAGGAGCAGGATGATGCGGTCGGCGTGCTTGTCCGAGACATCGTTGATCACCTCGTCGAAGAGCTCCTGCTCATCCATCGCCTGGTAGTCGAAGGCGAGCAGATTCGAAGCTTCGAGGTGGTCTTCGGGGTCGAGTTCGAGCAGCAGCTCGAGCTGGGCCGCCGACATCTCGTAGTCGCCCACCAGGAAGTGGTCTACAGCCGAGGCGTTGAGCAGCTCGATGGCAGCCCGCGAGTTGCGGTGGTTCCACTCCAGGATGATCTCCTCGTCGTCGGGCAGCAGCCCCATGAGTCGTTGGAAGGCCTGAAAGCGGCTGTTGCACGCCTCTTCGTACAGCCCCTTGGCTTCGAGGCGGCGGCTCTCGTCGAGGGTGCGGGCGAAGTCGTAGAGCCCCGAGCCGTGGAGCTCGAAGGTCTGGTCGGGGGTGGGTTTAAGCGTTGCGCGTTGCATTTTTGCGAAGGGTGTGAAGCATTAAGAGTGAAATAAGAATGGTCAGTACGCCACCCAACAGGTAGGCCGCCGTGCGCTGCTCCATTCCGAAGAACTGCCCCGAAATGAAGAGAAACGACGAACAGATGTAGGTCATCATAATGGCGGGCAGCAGCGATACCCAATAGTTCGAGTTGCGGCGGTAGAGGTAGACCGTGATGGTCCAGAGTACCACCGTGGCGAGCGATTGGTTGGTCCAGGCGAAATAACGCCATACGATATCGAAATCGATTGTCGTGAGCCAATAACCGATGGCGAAGAGGGGTATGGCGATGAGGAATCGCTTGCGCTTCGAGCGTTGTTCGATGCGGAAGATGTCGGCGATAATGAGGCGTGCCGAGCGGAAGGCGGTGTCGCCCGATGTGATCGGGGCAGCCACAACGCCCAGCAGTGCCAGAACGCCGCCCGCAATGCCGAGCATTCCGTTCGAGATGGCATCTACGGCCCACGCAGCACTGCCGTTATGCTCCTCGAGGTTCAGGGCCAGCTCGTCGGCACCCCCAAAGAAGGTCATCGCCACGGCGGCCCAAATCAGGGCGATGATCGATTCGGAGATCATCGCGCCGTAGAATACGGAGCGGCACTCCTTCTCGTTGCCGATGCAGCGCGCCATCAGGGGCGACTGCGTGGCGTGGAAACCCGAAATGGCACCACAGGCAATCGTGATAAAGAGGGTCGGTATGATGGGGAGTGTGTGGGGATCGAGTTGGTGGTTCTTGAAGGTGGTCAGCTCGGGGATCGTATAGTCGCCTACGAAGGCTGCCCCCAGCAGACCGAGTGCCATTACGATCAGCACCAGGCCGAAGAGGGGGTAAAGGTTGGCGATGAGCTTGTCGATGGGCAGCAGCGTAGCCACGAAGTAGTAGCCCAGGATGATCCACACCCAGGTTGTGACCCCGATCGAGGGGGTCATACCGGCCAGCAGCTGCGCCGGGCTCAAGATGAAGACCGTGCCCACCAGCACGAGCAGCAGCACCGAGAATATACGCATAAAGAGGCGCATCCCGCCACCCAGGTAGTGTCCGACCACCTCGGGGATGCTGAGTCCGTCGTGACGCACGAGGAGCACGCCCGAGAAGAAGTCGTGCATCGCCCCCAGCAGGATGCCGCCCAACGTAATCCAGATGAAGGCCACGGGGCCGAAGCAGGCACCCAGCACGGCACCGAAGATGGGGCCCGTGCCGGCGATGTTGAGCAACTGTATTAAAAAGGTACGCCAGCGGGGGAGTTCTACGTAATCAACTCCGTCGTAGAGGCGACGGCTGGGCGTTTCGGCTTGCGGGTCGATCTTGACCAATCGCTCCAAATAGCGTCCATAGGTGAAGTAAGCGGTCACCAAAAGTGCCAAACAAACCAGAAAAGTGATCATTCGAGTCCAATTTTATGCGAAGATAACAAAGAAAAGTGAGTTTTTTTGCAAAATAGTTTGCGGATTTAAATTTTTTTCGGATATTTGCACACCGAAACGAGGAACAAAGTTTCCAGTTGCCGAAATAGCTCAGCGGTAGAGCACTTCACTCGTAATGAAGGGGTCCCGAGTTCAAATCTCGGTTTCGGCTCAAAGGAGAGGAGATAACATTGTTATTTCCTCTCCTTTTGTATTGTGCATGAGATGGAACTCGGGACCCCGAAGCCTCCCTTATCAAAGGGAGGTTTGGAGGGATTGTCTATATAAAACCGGAGCTGCGAAGCAACTCCCGAGTTCAAATCTCGGTTTCGGCTCAAAGGAGAGGAGATAACATTGTTATTTCCTCTCCTTTTGTATTGTGCATGAGATGGAACTCGGGACCCCGAAGCCTCCCTTATCAAAGGGAGGTTTGGAGGGATTGTCTATATAAAACCGGAGCTGCGAAGCAACTCCCGAGTTCAAATCTCGGTTTCGGCTCTGAAAAGCGGATAGCCTGATGGCTGTCCGTTTTTTTGTCTCTGTGCATGAGGGTGCGCGCATGAATGTGTACGGACGGTCGATAGAGAGCCAAAAAAAAGCGTTAGACGCAACGTCTAACGCTTTGTGCCCAGGACAAGACTCGAACTTGCACGAGCTAATGCTCACTACCCCCTCAAAGTAGCGTGTCTACCAATTTCACCACCTGGGCAGACACTTTCCCGCAGGCTTTATCGCCATTCGGGAGTGCAAATATAGGGAGGATTTTACAAAAACCAAAATTTTGGGCCGAAAAATTATTTTTTTTCGCGCGGCCCACCGAAAATCCGCCGGAAACCCGCCGAAAACTCACTCAAAACCTGCTGAAAATCGGGGCTTGTTATCCCGCGTTTTGCAGCAACGCTATCAGGCGGTCGATATCCTCGTCGGTGGTGCTCCAGCCCGTCACGAAGCGCACGACGCTCTCCTTGTCGCCGCGCGGTCCCCACAGTTCGAAGCTTGCCTCCTGCTTCAGGCGGTCGATGACCGTGTTGGGCAGGCGGAAGAACTGCTGGTTGGTGGGCGAGGGGACCACCACTTCGTAGCCGTGTGCCGTGAAGGCTTCGCGGATGCGCAGCGCCTGACCTACGGCACGCATCCCGATGCGTTGATAGAGGTCGTTCGTGAAGAGTGCCTCGAACTGCACCCCCAACAGACGCCCCTTGGCCAGCAGGGCGCCGTGCTGCTTGACGAGCGGAAAGAGGTGGGGTACCAGACGCGGATTGCTCACCACAACCGCCTCGCCAAAGAGTGCGCCTACCTTCGTGCCGCCGATGTAGAACACATCGCACAGGCGCGCCATATCCTGCAGCGTGAAGTCGCACCCCTCGGCCGCGAGGGCGTAGCCCAGGCGTGCGCCGTCGGCGTAAAGGGGGATGTTGGCCTCGTGGCATACGCGGCTCAGGGCCTCCAATTCCTGCAACGAGTAGACGGTGCCATACTCGGTGGGCTGCGAGATGTAGAGCATACCCGGGGCGACCATGTGTTCGTAGGTTTCGTCGCGGTAGAAGTCGGCGATGTAGCGCTCCACCTCCTCGGCCTTCACCTTGCCGTCGTGCTGGGGCAGGGTGAGCACCTTGTGGCCCGTAGCCTCGATGGCTCCCGCCTCGTGTACGGCGATGTGGCCGCTCTCGGCTGCCAGGACACCCTCGTGGCGCGCCAGGAGGCCGTCGATCAGCGTGGCGTTGGTCTGCGTGCCGCCCACCAGGAGCTGCACACGCGCCTCGGGGGCATCACACGCCTTGCGAATCAGCTCCACGGCGCGCTGTGTGTAGCCATCGCAGCCGTAGCCTACGCTCTGTTCGGCGTTGGTGGCAATCAGTCGTTCGAGCACCTCGGGATGGGCGCCCGACATATAGTCAGAGTCGAAGTAGATCATCGTTGTCGTGTTTGGGTGTTAGAATTTTCGAAAAGTCTTCAGCCACAGGTCGGCCATGCGGCGGTGGCCTGCTGCCGTGGGGTGGATGCCGTCCCAGATCCAATGCTCGCCCGCCACCTCGTAGCGGGTGGTGAGCTGTGCAAAGAGTCTTTCGTAGTCGACCACCTCGGCGTCGAACTCCTTGGCCAGGCGACGTACCGCCTCACTGCAGGCTGCGATGAGCTGCACGCGCTGTTCGTAGTCGTGCGTGGTGGCCAGACGCCCCGTGTGGGCCACAAAGGGGGTACCGAGGATGATCTTCATTGCGGGGTTGAGCGTGCGCGCGCGACGTAGAAGGGTGCGGTAGGCCTCCTCCCAACCCGCGATGTCGAAGGGGGCACTTTGCTTGCCCTGCAGGTAGCGGGCTACATCGTTTGTGCCTACCAGAATCGAAAGCACATCGGGTCGCAGCGCCTCGACATCCTTTTCCCAGCGCGCCGTGAGGTCGCTGAGCGTATAGCCACTGATGCCGCGGTTGAAGCATTGGTAGCCCCGCTCGGGGTAGCGGCTCTCGAGCTCCGAGGCGGCCAGTAGCATGTAGCTGTGGCCGTAGAGGTGGTTCAGGTCGGTGTGGTTGCGCTCCTCGGCCGAGGCCATCGAGCCGCCACTGCGCCCCCAGCCGCCGTCGGTAATCGAGTCACCCCAAAAGAGGATGGTGCTGCCCTGTGCCGATATGAGCATCGGGAGCAGCATAAGGAGTAGTGATAGAAGTCTTCGAAGTTGCATGATACGAAGATACGAAAAAAATGGGTATTGGTGCAACCCGAAGGGTGAAAAATAGAGGCGACCAACGCTTGGCCGCCTCTATGCAGTTTTACATTCCGTATGTGAACGCTTTGCAGGGCCAAAAGCCATTGCCTGCCGGCTTGGCCTTTGACGCTGTTTCGTTCAAACGGGTTCGTTACTCATAAACCTCTCTCCACTGATAGCAGGGCGACAAAACTTCGCTCCAGGCGCGATTGCCGTAGCTATCGAGGCTGTTCGAGAGCACAAAGCAACGATTCTGATCCATGCGAACCTTCATATCGCCCGTCTGGTTGCTGCCGCCACCACTCTTACCATTGTTGAAAATGATATTGATGCGCGTGCTCATCGACATCTCGTCATTGAAGCTGTATCGGTAATAGGATTTACCATCGCTGAAGCGACAAATCCAATCCTCCTCGCTCATACAATCGCCCGGCCAGTCTGATGTAATGGGGGTACCCGACTCGTCCCAAGCGTAGATGTAGAGCTTCTCCCAATCGGTAGGAAGGCTCTCGGTCGGTACATAAATCTCGCGGTAGCCGCCTTCGTAGTAGTAGTCCCAATCGTGCGCAAAGCTGACCGAGTAGCTCTTTGCCACCGTGTCGTAAAAGACGCGGAAGAAGAAATCACGATTCAGGATGAAAGGCATCGAGTCGCCCGTTTGGTACGCGCCCTTGCCGTCGTTAAAGAGCAGTTGAATAAGCTCGCCACGCGCCTCCTCGGGCATCTCGAAGCTGTACAAATCCTCGTAATTCTCGCGGTCGGGAGCCGTCATCACCACGCCCGGCCAAGTGCCACCTGTGTAGTTGATCGAGGTATTGAAGTTGTTCCACGACCAGAGGTTCATCTGACCGCTCCAATCCGTCGAGTCACTCTCCTCGATGAAGTTATAGACATAGATGTGGTTGGGAATCTTCACCTCACCCAGGTTGTAGATCGTGTTGCGCTTGAACTCCTTCGCCTCGGTCAGCTCCTTGACCACCTCGCCATTGACCGACATACGGAGCGTGGTCGTCGTAGGCCAACCAAAGGCATAGATGGTCGTGCCTATCATAAAGTTGCCGGCAATGCGAATCTGGTGATTGTTTTCCGAATCCGTGATGGGGAGATAGGTGAAAGCACCCTCCTTAACGCCACCCACGCGGCATTGGCCGGCCAGGTTTGCACCCTCGAGCAGAATCTCACTCACACCGTCCGAGGCAATCGTAATCTTAAAGATGGCGCAAAGATTCTTGAACTCGAGCTCATTGCCCGCCGTGTAGGCCATCATGAAGGGGTGGGGATAGCAGAAGCCGCCCTTGGGATTTGCCTTTTGGTCGGCGCGAAGCTCCAGATCGAAGTAACCCTCCTCGATGCTGCCCGCGTTCCAATCGAGACCCCAATGGGGATAAACACCATAGAAGGTCGTACCCTCGGGTGTTGCAGCCCACTCATCCTTGACAAACGAGGCCGAGGCACCCTCATCCTCCGTGAAGTAGAGCGACGACATAATGTAGTGGCTGCCCGGATTGTACTCATCGGCAATAAACGAGCCGCTGTGTACGATACCGATCGAATCGCCTTTCACCCACTCAATCTTCTTGCCATCAATGGCGATACGCGTATTTTCGTCAAACGAGGCGGTGAACGACACAGCATCCTTTACCGGTGCTGTTGCAACACCCTCGTCGGTGCTACACGCCGTCAAGCCGAGCAACATCGCCACGGCCATCAAACCTAAAATCTTTTTCATCATAGCGCTCTTTTACCAAATGGGGTTTCCACCATTATCCTCTTCCAACTCTTCGTTGCTGCTGCCACCAACATTCGACGTGGCAAAACCTTGCTCAACAGCAAGCACTAAAAGCTCCACTTCGGGAGCTACATACTTCACGTTCTTCATTATGCTAAATCTTTGGGTTATTTTTAAATAATTCGAGCACAAAGGTAGTCAAATAAGGAACATTTTGCAAATTTTGGGTCGAATAACCCATTTTTCTCGGAATAAGGATAGAGGCCGACCCCGAAAACAAAGGAGCTGCACCCCCTCGGGCGCAGCTCCTGATACTGAAAAAAAAGCGGCTCAACCTACAAATAGCGACCCACAAAGGCAACCACCTGCTCGGTATAGGCCTCGGGGTGGTCGCGGTAGGCATCGGCGTGACCCGCATCGGGCGAGAGCCAGCGAGCCTTCTCACCACGGTGCTCATAGTAGAGGGGGAAGAGCATCCAGGTGGGGACATAGTGGTCGTCGCTGCCGTGAATAAAGAGCATCGGGCGCGTCGTACGACGCACAGCCTCGAGGGTCGAGGCCTCGAGGATCGACCAGCCGTAGCGCAGACGGCAAAACAGATCGGCAAGGTGGAGCACGGGAAAGCTCGGGAGGTGATAATCCTCCTTCAGTTCCTTTTGGAACTGCTCCCAGACACCCATATAGCCACAATCCTCGACCACACACTTCACGCGCGCGGGGAGCGAAGACTCGCCGGCGGTAAACATCACCGTAGCGGCACCCATCGACATACCGTGCAGCACCACCGACTGCTCACCCCCGAAGAGGGTGGGAATCTCCTCCGTCCAGCGCAGGATGTCGAGGCGGTCGTACCACCCCATTTGGATATAGTCGCCGGGGGTCTTGCCGTGGTAGCGGAGGGTCGGCAGCAGGATGTTGCACCCCAACTCCTCGCGGTAGAGGTGGGCAAAGGCCAACATCCCGAAGGGGTGATCCGTATAGCCGTGCACGACAACAGCCGTGCGCGTCGAGGGCTCGGCAGCGGGAATCAGGTAGGCGTGGAGGGGCGTGCCATCCTCGGCCGTGAGGGTCACCTCGCGCAGCAACCCCTCACGGCGCAACGAGTCGGCCCAGGGCTTGAGCGCGGGGTAATTCTCGGCAAAAGAGGCGTAGCAAGGCTCCTCACCCCGCTCGAAAGAGGGCTTGAGCGCAAGGTTGAGCAGCAACAGGCCACCCACCAAGGCAGCCACCGCGAGCAACACGACCAACCCCACGCACCACATCATCACGCGTCGCATAACGATTTACTGGAGCAATTTTTTGCGGATGTGGAGCAGCATATCGTCGGTCATCGACGAGAGATCCCACTCGGGCTTCCAGCCCCACTCCTCACGGGCGCAGCTGTCGTCGAGCGAGTTGGGCCAGCTCTCGGCAATCGCCTGCTTGACGGGATCGACATCGTAGTCCATCGTGAAGTCGGGCATACGCTTCTGGATCTCGGCGCAGATAATCTCGGGCGTGAAGCTCATCGAGGCGAGGTTGAAGCTGTTGCGGTGAACCAGACACGCAGGGTCGGCCTCCATCAGCTCGACACAGGCACGCAGCGCATCGGGCATATAGATCATATCCATATAGACGTTGGGCGGAATCGGGCAGGTGAAGCGTCCCGAGCGGATCGCCTCGTAATAGATCTCCACGGCGTAGTCGGTCGTACCGCCACCCGGAAGGGTCACATTCGAGATGATGCCGGGGAAGCGCACCGAGCGGGTATCGACACCGAACTTCTTGTAGTAGTAGTTCGAGAGCATCTCACCCGTATATTTGCAGATACCGTAGATGGTCGTGGGCTGCATGATGGTGTCCTGCGGCGTGCCATCCTTGGGTGACGAGGGGCCAAAGGCACCGATCGACGAGGGGGTGAAGAGGGCGCAGTGGTGCTGGCGAGCCACCTCGAGCGAGTTGTTGAGCGCACCCATATTCACGGCCCAGGCCATCTGGGGATTGCGCTCGCCCACCGCCGAGAGGAGTGCCACGAGGTTGAAGATCGTGTCGATCTGATAGCGGGCCACCACCGAGGCCATCGCCGTAGCATCGAGGGCGTTAAGCACCTCAAACGGACCATCGGCACCCAGCTCTTTGCAGTCGCGCATATCGGTTGCCACGACGTTCTGGTTACCATAAATTTTACGCAGGTAGACGGTCAATTCCGAGCCAATCTGGCCACCTGCACCAACGATAAGAATCTTTTTCATACGATAAATTGGGCAAAAACTTTGTCCAAAGATAGAAAATAATCCGAAAAGTTCCTTATTTTTTTGGTCTTTTCATTTTTCTTACGTACTTTTGCACCACTCAAACGAGGAAACGTTGCTGTTGTAGCTCAGTGGTAGAGCACTTCCTTGGTAAGGAAGAGGTCACGAGTTCAAGCCTCGTCAACAGCTCAAAACAAA
>JAUMXM010000003.1:17296-24262 GCA_030529085.1 Rikenellaceae bacterium
TTCCTTGGTAAGGAAGAGGTCACGAGTTCAAGCCTCGTCAACAGCTCAAAACAAACAAAACGCAACAAAAGCAAATGCCACCGCAAGGTGGCGTTTGTCGTTTATGGCCGGGCCTATGCTCGCATAGAGGCCCACGCCATAAACGGCAAACCCGACTCCCGAAGGGAGATTTGCTTTTGTTGCGTTTGCTCGCTTTGATGGCGCCCCCGCGGCAGCGAGAGAGGCTCGACCGCCTGCCAAGGCGGTCAAACGAGTCAACACCCCTCCACAAGCGAAAACCTTCCGTGTGAGATTTGCTTTGATAGCGCCCCCGCGGCAGCGAGAGAGGCTCGACCGCCATTAGGCGGTCAAACGAGTCAACAGCTCAAATATGCCGACGAAAAAGAAGAGGGATCTCTATTGCAGCCATCGGCTTCATAGAGATCCCTCTTCTTTTTAGGGGTGCAAGTTAGCGAGTCGCACCTCTATTTATATAGCTACAAGATGCCCTGCTCGACCATCGACTTGGCCACCTTCATGAAGCCGGCGATGTTGGCGCCCTTCATGTAGTTGATGTAGCCATCCTCCTCGGTACCATACTCGAGGCAGGCCACGTGGATCGAGTTCATGATCTGGTGCAACTTGGCGTCGACCTCCTCGGCCGTCCAGTTCAGCTTCTGCGAGTTCTGCGTCATCTCCAGACCCGACGTAGCAACACCACCGGCATTGACAGCCTTGCCCGGGCCGTAGGGGATCTTCGCCTCGATGAAGGCCTCGATCGCCTCGGGACGGCAACCCATGTTCGACACCTCGGCCACCATCTTCACGCCGTTGGCCAGGAGCTGCTTGGCATCCTCACCGCCCAACTCGTTCTGCGTAGCGCAGGGCATGGCGATATCGACAGCCACCTCCCAGGGTTTGCGGCCGGCTACGAATACCGAACCGGGGAACTTCTCGGCATAGGGGGCCACCACGTCGTTGTTCGAGGCGCGCAGCTCCAACATGTAGGCGATCTTCTCGGCATCGAGACCCGCCTCGTCGTAGATGTAACCATCGGGACCCGAGATGGTCACCACCTTGGCGCCCAGCTCCGTAGCCTTCTTGGCTGCACCCCAGGCCACATTACCGAAGCCCGAGATGGCGATGCGCTGACCCTTGATCTCCATGCCGTGCTTCGTGAGCATCTGGCAGAGGAAGTAGACAGCACCGAAGCCCGTAGCCTCGGGACGAATCAGCGAACCGCCGTAGGTCATACCCTTACCCGTCAGCACGCCCGTATTCTCGAGGGCCAACTTGCGATACATACCGTAGAGGTAGCCGATCTCGCGTGCACCCACGCCGATGTCGCCTGCCGGCACGTCGGTCTGGGGGCCGATATGGCGCCACAGCTCGGTCATAAAGGCCTGGCAGAAGCGCATCACCTCGCGGTCGGACTTACCCTTCGGGTTGAAATCCGAGCCACCCTTCGCACCACCCATCGGGAGGGTCGTCAGGGCGTTCTTGAAGATCTGCTCAAAGCCGAGGAACTTCAGAATCGAGGGGTTTACCGAGGGGTGGAAACGCAGACCGCCCTTGTAGGGACCGATGGCGTTGTTGAACTGCACGCGGTAACCCGTATTGACCTGCACATCGCCCTTGTCGTCGGTCCACACCACCTTGAAGGTGAATTGACGATCGGGCTCCACGATGCGCTCGGCGATGCGGTTGGCCTCAAATTCGGGGTGTTGGTTGTAGGCCTCCTCAACGGTGGTCAGCACCTCGCGGACTGCTTGCAGATACTCGCTCTCGCCGGCGTGGCGACGCTCCAGTTCTGCCATAAGTTTTTGTACGTTCATAACAGCTTTTGGTTAGTGTATGTTTTAGGTATGTTGGCTGATAGGATACAATCTCTTTACAAATATAAACTATTTTTTGATAGTTGATAATCAAAAATCGGAATTTTTTAGCAAATTTTTAGAATCAAGGGGCAAAATCGCTATAAGTTGCCGTTGGTGGCCATTCGTTTTTTTTTCGTTTTGCTCCTCCTCTCGGTGTCCGACTTGCTCGTTATCAACTCTTTTTCACCATGCCGCGATTCGAGCGGCCGTCGATGACCACCTCCAACGGCTCCTCGAAGGCCACCAGGCGCAGGTAGTCGCCTTCATACTCGGCCTCCATCGCATCGAGCAGCTCGCGACGGAAGATGCCGTCGCCTCGGTGGGGGTTGATCGTCAGGTAGCCCACGCCAAGCGAGGTGACATTCTGGAAGAAGTGCGACCCCTGCGAAGGCTCTATCTCGAACGAGGGGATCGAACACTCGACAATCACCTTCGCCTCCGAGATGTGGTGCCACTTGGCAGGAACACCCAGGAAGGGATCCGACGAGCCCCAACGACCCGGGCCCACCAGGATGTAGGGTTTCTTCTCCTCGCCCATGCGGCGGTTGATTGCAAGCAGCTCCTCGGCCACGCGCTCGGTGACGAGCGACGAGAAGGTCTCGGGCTTCACATAGAGGATGTGCTTCAGGTCGTTCATGCGACCGATGCCCAACGCCTGCTCACCGTAGATAAGGGCCTCGGAGCAATCCTCCTGCTCCCAATCGAGCGGACGGTTGTCCTGGTTGTCGATGATGGGGCGAATCTGCAGCAGGTTGAAGATGCACTCCTCGCCACGCTTGACATCCATATTGACAGCAAACTCCACCTCGACCGGGCAACGCATCTCCTCGGTGCCCAGGCGCAGCATGTCGCTTACGATTTGCGCCAGGGGGAAGGTGTTGTATTTTAGGATGTTGTTGAAGGTAATCACGCGGCGACCCCGATCGAAGGGCGAGTCGGAGATGCGCTCGTTCTCGCGGTCCCAAACCGAGGTGACATAGCGCGTGTGGCGCAGCGGCTCCAGCTCCGTGAGGCGCAGGTGTTTGAGGTTTATGCCATCGTCGGTCGAGGAGCGGAAGGCGGCGGGGTCAAGGTCGAGCGCCAGGACCTCGTTTTGGGTCTCGCGCAGGGCGAGTTCCGGGGTTGAGGTCTGGAGCACATGTTGCGGGTAGGCGGGCGAGAAGCGCAGCGTGCGACCGCCGTCGACCACCAGCTTGCCAAGACCCATTGCGACATTGCAGACGCCATCTTCGGCGCGCTCATCCCCTACAGGGTAGCAGTTGATCGAGCGGGCGACACCCGAGAAGGTGGGCATCAGCACGCCATTTTGTTCCGTGCCGCACACCTCCTGCAGGATGACGGCCATCTTCTCCTCCGAGATGAGGTTTTGCGAGGTCTGGATATAGGCCTTCGACTCGGCAAAGTAGACCGAGGCGTAGACCGACTTGATGGCGCGCATCACCAGACGCAACATCTGATCCTCGTTGGGGGTGTAGGGGACCATGTAGGTCGAATAGACACCTGCAAAGGGCTGAAAATGCGAATCTTCGAGCTTCGACGAGGAGCGCACGGCCAACGGTCCGCGCACTGTGCGTATGTAGGCGCGCAAGTCGCTGAGGAGCTTCTCGGGCAATGTCGAGGCGACAAATTCGGAGAGCACCTCCTCGTCCGAGTAGTCCTGCATCAGGAGGTAGTCCAGGCCGTTCTGCTGGAGGAAAAGGTCGAAATACTCCGTGGCGATGACCACCGAGCGGGGAATCAGGATGCGCACCCCCTCGTGCTTGTCGTATTGGTGGTGCTTGATGAGCATCGAGTTCATGAAGGCCAAACCGCGCGCCTTGCCACCAATCGACCCCTCGCCAATGCGGGCAAAGGCGATGGCGTCGGTGTAGGTTGCGGCGTCGAAGCGGGCAATCACACCCTGACCGAGCAGGGTGCGGTAGTCGCGGATGGCGCCCACAATCGAGCGGCGGTGGGCTTCGATTGTATCGAAGTGGCTGGCATCGTATTGGCGAATCGAGGCGGCCAGCGGGAACAAACCGCGCGAGTAGAGCCACTTCGAGAGGTGGTTTTGCGAGGTGTGGTACTCGAAGGCATCGTCGGGAATCGTGGCGATCATCTCCTGCATCTGGCGCAGATCCTTGGCGCGGCCCACCTCCTCGCCCGTCTCGGGGTCCTTGAAGATGAAGTCGCCGAAGGCAAATTCGCGGCGGATGAAGTCGCCCAGCTCGGCCATCAGGGTCTTGGAGTTCTTGGCAATGAAGCCTGCCCCCAGCTCCTCGGCCACCGTACTGAAGTCGGTCTGCGAGGATTGCAGCACGACGGGCATCAGGGGGTTGTCCTCCTTGATCAGGCGGCAGAGCTCGATGCCGGCATCGAGGCGCTCATCTTCGGGTTTGTCGGTGGCCTTCATCACGAAACCCACATCGGAGATTACACCCAGCAGGTTCTTCTTGTAGCGCCCATAGAGGGCCTCGGCCTCCTCGTAATTGGTGGCCAGCAGTACCTTCGGGCGGGCACGCTTGCGCAGAATCTGTTGTTGTTCGTTGTAGGCATCCTGCAAGAATTCGGTATTTTGCAGCAGCAGGAGCTTGTAAAGCTCGGGCAGGTAGCTCGAGTAGAAACGGATCGAGTCCTCGACCAGCAGAATGGCTTGCACGCCCCCCTGCTCGATATCCTCGGCAGCATTCATCGAATCCTCGATGAGCTTGATGATGGCGATGATCAGATCGGCGTTGCCGTGCCAGCAGAAGATGTAGTCGAGTCCCGTGCGGTCCTGCTCCTTGATGCGGCGGTAGATATCCTTCGAGAAGGAGGTGAGCAGTGCTACGGGGATGCCATATTTTTCGCGCACGATGCGCCCGAAGTTGAAGACGTCGGGTTCACCGATGTTGTACATCGTAAGAATCAGGTCGAAGCTGCGCTCCTCTTCGAGCAGTGCCAGCGCCTCGGCTGTCGAGCTGACGCGGGTCAGGGCGGGGGGATTCGAGAGGTTCAGATCGAGGTATTCGCGGTTGATTTGCGACTCGATGTGGCCATCCTCCTCTAGGATGTAGCCGTCGTAGGAGGAGCATACGAGCAGGATGCGCTGGATGCGGTATTTCATATAGCGGTGGGATGCACCACCACCACTTGGCCGATAGCTGTCGTGTACAGACATAGCGAGGCGGTTTTTTTAGGTTCTAAAAAACAAATATAGCGAAAAAAAACGAAAAATAAAGTGCCCATGCCCCGATTCGCGAAAGTAATCGGTAAAAGGGTCGGGATGGTGCCTCGCAGCCCTTGCGTATCGGTCAGTGTTTGCGGATTGTCTTGTCGGATTGAAGCGGGGGAGGGGAGCCCTTAGAAAAAGCAAAAGGGTCGGCTTTTCAGCCAACCCTCTCAGTGCCCAGGACAGGAATCGAACCTGCACGCCTTGCGGCACACGCACCTGAAACGTGCGCGTCTACCTATTCCGCCACCTGGGCATTTCGGTTTTGCAGGGGCAAAGGTAGTGAAAAAAATGCAACCTGCAAGCGTTTTGATGTTTTTTTTACAAAATCTTCCTCGCTGTGCCTTTGCATCGCTACTTGTTCAAGAAGCGGTATTGGAAAATCAGCAGGTAGACCACTGCTACCGAGATGTAGCTGTCGGCGAGGTTGAATACCGGACCGAAGAAGTAGTTGTTCTGATCCACCAGGAACGAGAGCCACTCGGGGCAGCCGTTCCATTGGAAGAGCGGGAAGTAGAACATATCGACCACCTTACCCATCATAAAGCCGGCATAGGAGCCCCCAAAGTGGGCCACGGTCATCGGTGTCGAGGCCGAGAAGCAGAGGCCGTAGAGGGCCGAGTCGAGGATGTTGCCCACGGCGCCGGCCAGAATCAGCGCCAGACCTACCAGAACACCCTTCGGGGTCTCCTTGTGGCGATTCAGGTAGACCATCAGGTAGCCGATACCGCACGAGGCGGCGATGCGGAAGAGGCCCAGCAGGAGCTTCCCCCAGTCGTAACCGCCACCCGTCGTGAGGCGCATGCCGAAGGCTGCTCCCGGGTTTTCGATGAAGCGGAGCTGGAACCAATCGGGGAAGACTGTGACGAATTCGCCCAGCGCGAAGTGGGTCTTGATCCAAATCTTAAGCACCTGGTCGGCGACGATCAGCACAACGACCAGCAGTGCGAGTTTGCGTAAATCCATTTTCATTGTTCGGGGCAGTGTTTATTGGTTCATCGTGGCCAGGAACTCCTCGTTGGTTGCCGTGAGCGACAGCTGCTTCTCGAGGAACTCCATCGCCTCGACGGTGGTCATCTCCGAGAGGTACTTGCGCAGAATCCAGGTGCGGTTCATAATCTCGCGCGGCAGGAGCAGATCCTCGCGGCGGGTGCTCGACGAGATGACATCCACGGCGGGGTAGATGCGCTTGTTGGCGAGCTTGCGATCGAGCTGAAGCTCCATATTACCCGTACCCTTGAACTCCTCGAAGATCACCTCGTCCATCTTCGAGCCGGTGTCGATCAGGGCTGTGGCGATGATCGTCAGTGAGCCCTTCTCCTCCGTGTTGCGGGCCGCACCAAAGAAACGCTTGGGTTTGTGCAGGGCGTTGGCATCGACACCACCCGAGAGCACCTTACCCGAGGCGGGCTGCACCGAGTTGTAGGCGCGTGCCAGGCGGGTAATCGAGTCGAGCAGAATCACCACATCGTGGCCGCACTCGACCATGCGCTTTGCCTTCTCGAGGACCATCTCGGCCACCTTGACGTGGCGCGAGGCCTGCTCGTCGAAGGTCGAGGCCACCACCTCGGCTTTGACGTGGCGCGCCATCTCGGTCACCTCCTCGGGGCGCTCGTCGATCAAGAGCACAATCATATAGACCTCGGGGTGGTTGTCGGCGATGGCGTTGGCAATCGATTGCAGGAGCATCGTCTTACCGGTCTTGGGCTGGGCGACAATCAGGGCGCGCTGACCCTTGCCGATGGGCGAGAAGAGGTCCACGACACGATTCGAGAGGGTGTTGTGGCCGTTGCCCGTCAGGCAGAACTTCTCACTCGGGAAGAGGGGCGTCATATACTCGAACTGCACGCGGTCGCGGATGTATTCGGGCTTCAGACCGTTGATCTCATCGACGCGCACCAGCGGGAAGTACTTCTCACC
>JAUMXM010000003.1:24362-26539 GCA_030529085.1 Rikenellaceae bacterium
CTCCACCTCATTGGGTGCGGCTTTCGGAGCCTCAGCCTCGACGACAGCCTGCTGCTTGGGCTTGCGGCCGCGACGCTTGGGCTGAGGTGCAGCTTCGGTTGCTGCAGGGCCTTCGGTCGGGGTCGGCTCTGCTGCCGGGGCGGTCGGCTCGGTCGGGGTCGGTGTCGTGGGGGCTACTGCGGTGGGCATTACCACCGTCTCCCCCTTCTCGGAGGTGATGCTCTCGGCTTTGGCCAGACGCGGACGGCGCGCACGACGGGGGGCCTCCTCGCCGCTTTGGGGCGTTTCGGGTGCCGCAGCAGGGGCTTCGGGCGCGGTTGCAGCCTCGCTGCCACCATTCATGATGCGTTCGATGAGCTTCTCACGGCGCAGACGCGAGTCGATGCCGAGAGCTTTTGCGATTGCTTTGAGCTCGGAGAGGCTTTTGCCTTCGAGGGCCTCTAATTCTTGCATAAAAGTATAGTAAGTGTGATTGTAATCGGAATTTGGGCGGTCGAACGACCGCTTCTTGCGGGATGATGTGACAAAAATAGTGCAAAAAACCGAAAAAACAAAATTTGCCCGCAAGAGCCTAAAAAAGGCAGGGTGTGTCCCTGCCTTTCGATTGTTGTTGTTGCGAGTAAAGGTGTGATAAGGGAGATTAAAGGTTATAGGTCGCTATAAGTCGCTATAGGATCGTCTCTTCGTCATTGCGAGCGGCCCGAAGGGGTGCGTGGCAATCCGAACAAGCTCCACGAAGGGTCCTCTTTCTCGGCGAGATAGCCACGTCGCTTCGCTCCTCGCTATGACGCAAACGTGTCATTCCGAACGCATAGCGGAGGAATCTCCTCTATTCCTTGCTACTCGCCGTAGAGGGCGTTGAGCATGCCGGCCAGGCGCAGACCGCCGAAGAGGAGCTGCTGCTCGATGACGGGGGTCATGGCGTTGAGGTAGTCGTAGGAGACTTTCGTGCCCTCGGGGGTCACCTCATAGATACGCTTGGCGATGCGTACCGTCTGCTCGAACCACTCCTCGACGCTGCCCTGCTGTACCTGCTGGGCAAACTCGTCGGTTACGCGGTCGATATTCCACTGCCACTCCGAGTAGCTCCAATTGTGGGCCGACTCGACGAGTGCTGTATCCCAAATCGAGTGGAGGTTCGTCTCGCGGTTGAAGTAGATGACCGGCACGCGGTTGCCACCCAGGTCGGTCGAGCGACCGGCGTGCATCGGACAGTGAATGTCGCCCATGAGGTGGATGAGCATGCGGAGCTGGTCGAAGTGCTCCTTATCGCTCAACTTACCCTTCTCGATGCCCTTCACGATGCCCGCAATGGCGGTCAGGGCATCGCCCTTGGGGTTGCGGGGCTGGCTATCGAGGGTCTCGCCCTCGTCGATGTTCATGTAGTGCCAGGTCTTCGAGTAGGCATACTCGGGGGTGTTGCTGGCGTTGTCCATCCAGTTGGCGTAGTAGACCAGCGAGCGGCCGCCCAACACCTCGGCTACGCGCTGTGCTGCCGTCGGCGTGAGGTGGCACTCGGCAATGTAGGCCACCACATCGTGACCCTTCTGACCCCAGGCGAAGCAGTTGAGCGTCGCCAGAAGCGAAACAAATAATACGGTAATACGTTTCATATCGATCAATTTTTAATCTTTAATTTTCAATTTGAAAATCTACTCTCGCAGCATCTCCTCGACCAGATACCCAGCGCCGCCCACCTTGTCGATGACCATCAGCACATAGCGGATATCGACACCGATGTTGCGGCAGATCGTGGGATCGAAGGCGATGTCGCTCATCGTCGAACGCCACGTGCGGTCGAAGTTTACGCCCACCAGCTCGCCGCGGGCGTTGAGGATCGGCGATCCGGAGTTGCCACCCGTTGTGTGGTTTGTGGCCAGGAGGCAGACAGGCACCGTCCAATGGCCGTTCATATCAACACCCCAGCGGCCATACTCCTTCTTGGCGTAGAGGTCGCGGAGCGATTGGGGGATGTCGTAGTCGTAGATCTCGGGGTTATCCTTGGCGATGATGCCGTCGAGGGTCGTGTGGGGCGTGTGGTACTCGCCATCGGCATACTCGTAACCCGCCACGGCGCCGTAGGCCACGCGCAGGGTCATGTTGGCATCGGGGAAGAAGGCTCGCTCGGGGTCGAAGGCCATCAGTGCCTTGAGGTAGGGGCGGAACCACTTCTCGAT
>JAUMXM010000003.1:26639-68940 GCA_030529085.1 Rikenellaceae bacterium
TCGCCCTGCCACTTCTTCCAGGCGTTGGCGATGTTGGCGTGCTTGGCGGCGTATTGGATGCGGATCTTGGGGTCGGCAGCCTGGGCCTTGCCGATGATCTCGAGGCGGCGCGTGCGCAGGTCGATCTTCATCGGGTCGGAGCGGTGCTGTACATACTTCACGGCCGCCGAGGTGATGTACTGCTGCGTGTTGCCCGGGAAGCCGTAGATCATCGTGAAGTCACCCTCCTCGATACCCTTGGTCGAGACCTTGAAGCGGCGTTTCGGAGTGTAGGGCACGTTGTCGGCCGAGTAGGCGGCAGGCTCGTTGTTCTGGTCAGCATAGATGCGGAAGAGCGAGAAGTCGCCCGTGTGGCGCGGCCAGATCCAGTTGTCGGTATCGCCACCAAACTTGCCGATCGACGAGGGGGGCGCACCCACCAGGCGTACGTCGTCGTACTGCTGGTAGAGGAAGAGGAACTGCTGGTTGCCGTAGTACATCTGCTCGATCGAGGCGCGGTAGTTCTTACCCTCCTTTTCCGCCTCGGCGATGATCGCCTTGGGCTCCTCGCCCGCCGCGATGCGGTCGGTCACCTCCTCCATGCGGATCAGGATGCGCACCCAAAGCCCCTCGTTGGGGAGCTCCTCTTGGCGGTTGCGGGCCCAGAAGCCGTTGGTGAGGTAGTCGTGCTCGATGGACGAGTGGTACTGGATGGCGTCGTAGCCGCAGTGGTGGTTGGTGAGCACCAAGCCCTCCTCCGAGACAATTTCGCCCGTACAGAAACCGCCAAAGAGCACCACGGCATCCTTCATCGAGGCCTTGTTGATGCTGTAGATATCCTCGGTCGTGAGTTTAAAACCTTTCGAGCACATATCCTTGATGCGCGACGAGATGAGGCTCGGGAGCCACATACCCTCATCGGCGGCGGCAGGCAACAGCACCGCAACGGCCAACAGCAGGGTCAGTAATTGTTTCTTCATACTATGCTTCGTTTATAAATTTTTCCAATTCGACGTAGAGTTTTTGGATCGGGAGCCCCATCACGTTGTAGAAGGAGCCGTCGATGCGCTCGATACCCACATAGCCGATCCACTCCTGAATGCCGTAGGAGCCCGCCTTGTCGTAGGGACGGTAGGTGTCGATGTAGTGGGCGATCTCCTCCACGCTCAAGGGGCGAAACCAGACATCGCTTCGCGCTGCAAAGGTGTGGGTGCGGGCCTGGTCGCGGAGCGTGACCCCCGTGATGACCGTGTGGCGGTTGCCCGAGAGGCGCTTCAGCATCTCGATCGCCTCGCCTCGGTCATGGGGCTTACCGAGCACCTCCCCCTCGAGGATGACCACCGTGTCGGCCGTCAGAAGGATATCTTGCGCTCCGAGCGGTTCGGGGTAGGCCTCGCTCTTGAGGCGCGAGAGGTAGGCGGGTACCTCCTCGGCCGTCAAGCCTTCGGGGAAGGACTCCTCGCAGTCGTATTTGGCCGTCAGCGTGAAGGGGATGCCGCACCCTGCAATCAGCTCCCGACGGCGGGGCGATTGCGAGGCCAGAAGCAGGCGATAGGGGGCTAACTTTTCGTGTAAGAGCATATTAGCGGATGTCAAAGTTTAACAACTCCTCGCCGCCGAGCGTGGCGCACAGGTTGTCGCCGGCCGTCACCTTGCCGACCCCCGCAGGTGTTCCCGTGAAGATCAAATCGCCCATGCGCAGCATCACGAAGCGTGAGACGTGGGCGATGAGCTGATCGACGCTCCAGAGCATCTCTTTCGTCTCGCCGATTTGGCGCTTCTCGCCGTTGAGCTCCAGCTCGAAGTGGAGGTTTTGCACATCTCCACCCAGCTCGGCGAGGGGAATAAAGCGGGGGGCAATGGCTGCCGAGTAGTCGAACGACTTGCAGCACTCCCAGGGGAGTCCCTCGGCAATCGCCTTGCGTTGCAGGTCGCGGGCCGTGAAGTCGATGCCCAGACCCACCTCGTCGTAGTAGCGGTGGGCGAAGCGCTCCTCGATGCAGCGGCCCACGCGGTTGATCTTTACCACCAGCTCGCACTCGTAGTGAATCTCGTTCGAGAACGAGGGGATGTAGAAGGGGTCGTTGTTGCGCAGCAGCGCCGTGTCGGGCTTCATAAAGAAGAGGGGCTCGTCAGGACGCTTGCCACCGCCACCCAGATCCTTCTCCTGGATGTGGTCGTTGTAGTTGCGGCCTATGCAGATGATTTTCATTTCGTTCGTTTGTTTTTGCTTAGGGGTGTTATTTCTCCTTGCTCAGGGTCTCGACCATCGCTTCAGCAAAGCGGTCGCTGGCTCCGGCACCGCCGATGATGTTTTGCAGCTCCTTAAAGTCGTCGAGCATCTTTTGACGCTTCGCACCGCCGGGGAGGATGGCGCGAAGCTCCTCTTCGGCAGCCGCCATATCGACCTTGTGGCAGACAATCTCCTTGACCGCCTCACGCTGAAGGTTGATATTAACCAACGAAACGAAAGGGATCTTTAGTACGTATGGGCGCAGCACCTCGTAAAGCTTCGGGATGCGGTAGAGGACAATCTCGGGGATTCCCATCAAGGCCGTTTCGAGGGTTGCCGTTCCCGAGGTGACGATCGCCGCCTCGCTGTGGGTGAGGGTCTGCTGGGTCTGCTCCACGAGGTAGCGCACATCGGAGCCCTGCAAGAGGCTCTCGTAGAGCGTGCGATCGAGCCAGGGCACCGCCGTGACGATGAATTGGTAGTCGGGGAGTCGCTTCGAGAGGGCCACCATGTCGGGCAGGTTGGCGCGAATCTCATTCACGCGGCTGCCGGCTACCAGCGCTACAATTGGGCGGTTGTCGAGGTTATTCTTTCGGAGAAACTCCTCGCGCGAGATCATCCCCTGTCGGCGTGCCTCGATATCGTCCGCGAGGGGGTTGCCGCAGAAGGTGGTCTCGATGCCGAACTTACCGAACCAGGCAGTCTCGAAGGGGAAGATGATGTAGAGGCTATCGACATATTTTTTGAGCTGCTTCACGCGGTGCTCCTTCCAGGCCCACGCCTTGGGGGCGATGTAGTAGAAGGTCTTGATACCCTGCTTCTTGGTCCACTTGGCAATCTTGAGGTTGAAGCCCGGGTAGTCGATGAGAATCACCACATCGGGGTTATAGGCGGCGATGTCGGCCTTGCACTCGGCCATCTGACGACCGATCGTGCGGAGGTTCATCAGCACATTCACAAAACCGAAAAACGAGGTCTCGCGGTAGTGCTTCACGAGGTTCTCGCAGCCTGCAGCCTCGGCCATCAAATCACCGCCCCAGAAGCGGAATTGCGCCTCCGAGTCGGCTTTTTTCAGCCCTTCGATCAGCTTTGAGCCGTGCAGGTCGCCCGAAGGCTCGCCCACGATGAGGTAGTAGCGCATAAAATAGGGGGAGTTATAGGTAATTAAGGGGTACTAAAGGTTTTGCTCCTCTGCTTAACTTTGATTACTCGCCGAGCAGGTCGGGGCGCAGGGCCTTGGTGCGCTCGTAGGCCATGTTCTCCTGCCACTTCTCGATCTCGGCAAAGTTGCCCGAGAGCAGCACATCGGGTACGTGCCAGCCGCGGAACTCCGCCGGGCGGGTATAGACCGGAGGTGCCAGCAGGTCGTCCTGGAAGCAATCCGTGAGGGCCGAAGCCTCGTCGCCAATGGCGCCCGGCACGAGGCGTACGACCGAGTCGGTGATGATGCAGGCGGCCAGCTCGCCACCCGTCAGCACATAGTCGCCGATCGAGATCTCGCGCGTGATGAGGTGCTCGCGGATGCGGTGGTCGATCCCCTTGTAGTGGCCGCAGAGGATGATGATATTCTCGCACATCGAGAGGCGGTTGGCCTCGTGTTGGTTGTAGCGAATGCCGTCGGGCGAGGTGTAGATGATCTCGTCGTAGTGGCGCTCGGACTGGAGGTGCTCGACAAGCTCAAAGACGGGCTCGCACTTCATCACCATCCCCGCCTCGCCTCCAAAGGGGTAGTCGTCGGTGGTCTTGCGCTTGTCGTGGGCCCAATCGTGGAGGTTGTGCACCACGATCTCCACGAGTCCCTTCTCTTGGGCGCGCTTGAGGATCGATTCGTTGAGCGGCGATGCCATCAGGTCGGGCACCGAGGAGATAATATCGATACGCATAGTCGATTAGTTCTTGTAGTTAATTTGGTCCTGCAATGCCTCGACAACAAAGGGGTTGTAGATCGACTCGTGGCCGATGGTCGAAGATTGGGCGTGGCCGGGGTAGATTTTTACCTCGTCGCCCAGCTTGAGGAGCGAACCCAGAATCGAGCGCATCAGGGTCGGGTAGTCGCCCCCCTCGAGGTCGGTGCGGCCAATCGACTCGCAGAAGAGCGTGTCGCCCGTGAAGGCCACCTTCGTGTTGGGCTCGAAGAGGGTCGCGCCGCCCGGCGTATGGCCCGGGGTGGGGATCACCTGCAGGGTGGTTGTGCCGAAGCGGATCTCGCTTTCGGTTGCCAGGTCGATGTCGATCGAGGGCATGTCGTGGGTCGGAATGCCGTAGATGTTGCCTTGAGCAGCCGCGCCATCCAGCAGGTATTGATCCTTCGTTGAGCAGGCGAAGGGGATTGCGTAGCGGCGCTTGAGGTGGTTTACACCCAGCACGTGGTCGAAGTGACCGTGCGTATTGACAGCCACAACGGGCTTGAGTTGATGCTCGAGGATAAAGTTATCGAGGGCCGCATGTTCGGCAGCCGTCGAGTTGCCGGCGTCGATGATGGCGCACTCGGAAGTTTCGTCCCAGAGGAGGTAAGTATTCTCCCCAATGGGGTTGAAAGTTAAGGATGCAATCTTCATAGAGAACGATTTTTGACAAAGATAGGTAAATTTTAGTTATCTTTGCCCTCAAAGATTGAAATTATGGCAAGAAAGAAGAATAACTACCCTCTTTTAGAGGGTCTTGAAATTACGACGCTCGCTGCCGAGGGTAAAGCAATGGGTCGCTGGAACGAACAGGTGGTCTTCGTGCCGATGACCGTTCCGGGCGATGTGGTCGATGTGCAGATTCGCCAAAAACGCCGCCGTTTTATGGAGGGCTATGTGGTCAACTATGTGAAGCGCTCACCCCTGCGTGCCGAGCCCTTCTGCGCCCACTTCGGGATTTGTGGCGGCTGTAAGTGGCAGAACCTCCCCTACGAGGAGCAGCTCCGCTTCAAAACCGAGCAGGTGAGCGACCAGCTGCGCCGCATCGGTAAGGTCGAGCTGCCCGAGATTCGCCCCTGCCTCGCCTCTGCCGAGACGAGCTACTACCGCAACAAGCTCGAATTTACCTTCGCCGACCGCCGCTGGCTCACCTTCGAGGAGGTCGCTTCGGGGGCCGATCTGGAGCACAGCCCCGCCCTCGGATTCCACATCCCGGGCATGTTTGATAAGGTGCTCGACATCGATCACTGCCACTTGCAGGCCGAGCCGTCGAATGGTATTCGTCAGGCTGTCAAGCAGTTCTGCATCGAGAACGGCTACACCTTCCACAACGCTCGCGCCCACGAGGGTCTGATGCGCAATATCACGATCCGCACCGCCTCGACGGGTGAGGTGATGGTCATCGTGGTCTTCAATGCCGACGAGCGTGAGCGCATCACCGCGTTGCTCGATCACCTCGCGGCGAAGTTCCCCGAGATCACCTCGCTGAACTACATCGTCAATGAGAAGTGGAACGACTCGACGGGCGACCTGGATGTCATCTGCTACCGCGGCAAGGACCACATCATCGAGGAGATGGAGGGCTTGCAGTTCAAGGTGGGCCCCAAGAGCTTCTACCAGACCAACTCGAAGCAGGCCTACGAGCTCTACAAAGTAGCACGCGATTTTGCCGACCTGAAGGCCGAGGATACCCTCTACGACCTCTACACGGGTACGGGTACGATTGCCAACTTCTGCGCCCGTCAGTGCAAGAAGGTGGTCGGCATCGAGTATGTGGCCGAGGCTATCGAGGATGCAAAAGTGAATTCGGCTGCCAACAACATCGAGAACACGAGCTTCTATGCCGGCGATATGAAGCATGTCTTGAGCGACCGTTTCGTCGCCGAGAACGGCCACCCCGACGTGATTATCCTCGACCCGCCCCGCGCCGGTGTCGATGAGCCTGTCTTGGAGGTGATTCTGCGTGCAGCCCCCGAGCGTATCGTCTATGTGAGCTGCAACCCCGCGACCCAGGCGCGCGACTTGGCAATTCTGGATGCCGACTACAAGGTGGTTGCCGTGCAGCCGGTCGATATGTTCCCCCACACCCACCATGTGGAGAATGTGGTGAAGCTCATCCGTCGCGAGAAATAGAAAAAAGGGTGTCCCAAAACGGACACCCTTTTTTGTTGTTGCTTGGCCTCTACTCGAGGACAAATTTCGCTTGCACGCGGTGTTGGAGCTTGATGGTTTGGAACTCCAGCCCCTCCTCTGCAACTGCCTCGTCGAACGAGAGCGAATCCTCCATCACGCCGCGCGCCTTGATGTTGGCCACGGCATAGGTGGTCCGCACGGGCGAGGACATGTCGTAGATCCAGAAGCACTTGCCGATCTTTTGGTCGATTGCCTCGGCAAGGGCACGGGCATTGTCGCGCGCAATGCGCATCGCCTCGGTGCGGGTCTCGGCCTTGAAGCGCTCGATCTCGCTGTGGGTCGTGCGGCTCACAGTAACCTCCGAGATTCCCAGCCCGTCAAGAGCACGCCATACGCGCGCCACCTCGGCGGCCGACGAGAGTTTCAGCTCGTAGTTTGCACGCGCCAGGGCGTTGCCGCGCTTGAAGTAGGAGCTGGTGAGATCCAACATCTTGAGCTGCTCATCGGGCTTCACGCCCAGCTTTTTCAGTGTGGCGAGCATCTCGCGCTGCTGTTCATCGACCGAGATTTTCCCCTTCGAGTCGCGCTCGTTGATTGTAATCGAGAGGTAGATTTCGTTGGGCACAACCTCCTTTTCGGCTACGCCGCTCACCTCCACATAGCTCGGGAAGGCCTCCGACTGCTGTGCCGAGGCTGTAAATAGGGTCATCGTGGCGAGCGCCAACAGGAACATCATCTTTTTCATGGCACACAAAGTTTTGGTTCTTACCTACCTAACGCGAAAAGCGAGAGAAATAGTACATCTGTGGTTGGTTTTTGGGGGAGGTAAGGGTTGCTAAGGGTGATTAAGGGTTATAGGTCGTTATAGGGGCCCTTTAGTTCCCTTTAATTTCCCTTAGTCTCCTTTTGTCCTCTTCGCTCTTTCCTCTTGCCTCTTCTTCACCGCCGGTCGTTTTCTGACGCTCCAGCCGAAGGTGCCCAGCTGCTCGCCCAGCGTGTAGTAAGCCCCGTGCGAGTAGGCCATCAGGTCGGCCTTCTCGAGGTGGAATTTGCCCGTCTCGGGGTCGATATACTGCGGATCGACCTCCACGCCGACCACCTCGGCGATGAACATATCGTGCGAACCCAACTCCAAGACCTGCTTCACCTTACACTCGATATTGACGGGCGATTCGGCCACGAGGGGTACCCCGACGTGGCGTGCAGGGGCGGCCGTGAGCCCCATCTCCTTGAATTTGTCGTAGTCGCGCCCCGAGCGTACGCCGCACCAATCGGTGGCGCGTGCCAGCTTGCGGGTCGTGAGGTTGATGACAAACTCCCCCGTGCGCATCAGCAGGGCGTGTGAGTGGCGCTCCTTGCGTACCGAGATGTAGCACATCGCGGGGTCGGAGCAGATCGTGCCCGTCCAGGCTACGGTGATGAGGTTATACTCCTCGCTGTCGCCGCAGCTTACCAAAACGGCGGGCAGGGGGTAGATCAAAGTTCCGGGCTTGAAATCTTCGCGTTGCATATTGACGAATTTTGTAGGACAAAGATAGCGATTTTTTTGCTATCTTTGCTCTATGGTCGAAGCCTTTGTCCGATACCTGAGCTCCGAGCGACGCTACTCGCCCCTCACCGTGCGCAACTACCGCCACGATGTGGAGCAGTTTGTGCACTGGTGGAGTGTGACGCGCCTCGAGAGGGAGGGGTGCGAGGAGCCCTTCGACCCCCGAAAGGTCAAGAGCGAGGAGCTTCGCCAATGGATCGTCTGGCGCAGCCGCAGCGGCAGGGGGGGCAAAGGGGGCGGAAAAACGCTCTCGGCCGCCTCGATCAACCGCGAATTCTCCTCGATTCGGGCCTTTTTTCGCTGGTTGCACACCACCGAGCGCATCTCGAAAGATCCGGCGCGACAGATCCCCTCGCTCCGCACCGCGAAGCGTCTTCCATCGTTTGTCCCCGAGAGCCGTATGGAGCCCCTGGTCGCGGAGATTACCGAGGGCGAGACCCCCGATTTCGAAACCCTGCGCGATCGACTCCTGATTCTGCTGCTCTACGCCACGGGGCTTCGTCTGGCCGAAGTGGTGGCAATCGACCGCGATGATTTTTCGGCCGACCTCACCTCGCTGCGCGTCGTCGGAAAGGGTGATAAAGAGCGACTTGTGCCCATTGTACCCCTTTTGCGGCGCGAAATCCGTCGTTACTACGATGAAATTCGACGGCTCCAAATTTGCATAAATGGAGAAAAAGCGCTATTTTTATCGTGCAAAGGTGTTCGCATCTCCCGTACGAAGGTCTATCGCGTTGTGCGTCGAGTGCTCGAAGCGGCGAATGTGCAGGGCAAGAAGAGTCCCCACGTGTTGCGTCATACCTTTGCCACTCACCTGATGAATGGGGGTGCCGACCTGCGCGAGATTCAGGAGTTGATGGGTCACAGCTCGCTCCAATCGACCGAGGTCTATACCCACAACAGCATAGCCCGCCTGAGCGAAGTCTATGCCGCCGCCCATCCGAGAGGAGAGCGATGAAGAGGAGAGAGGAACTTCGTGATTAGGGTGAGGGAGTTTATTTAATAGTTAAAGTGTAAAAATAAAGTCGGTTCCCGACTTATGAGAAATAGTGCAGGTGGCGAGGCCTGCCAAGATTATGAACTTAAAATACTACAACTATGGACGTACAGATTCAATCCGTTAAGTTCGATGCGAGCAAGCAGCTCGTCGAGTTCATCAATGCTAAGATGGCTAAATTGGAGCGTTTCGCAGAGCCTACGAGTGCCGAGGTGGTGCTCAAGCTCGAAAAGGATGCCGAGAAAGGCAATAAGATTGCAGTGATCACCCTTCGCATCCCCGGTGGCGATATGCGCGCCGAAGCGCAGGCTCGAACCTTTGAGGAGGCCTTCGATACGGCAATGGATGCCATCAAGCGCCAAATCGAAAAACGTCGCGAATAGAATGAATTAAAGTATTAAAATGAGGGCTGTCCCAATCGGGGCAGCCCTCGCTGTTTTGTTGTTGGCTCTGCGTTGTTAGCCGATGAGCGCGTAGAGCACGTAGATCCAGTGGGCAACAATCGCAGCCACGAAGCCACCGATCGTGTGGGCCAGGATTGCCTTGGAGGTGAGCTTGCGGTAGCCGAGCGAGTCGAGCATCGCCGTATGGGTGCTCAGGTAGCCGCTCCAGCACATGCCGATAGCCGTGCAGACAGCAATGGCGTTGCCATCCATCCACCCCTCGGCCACAAAGTTGGGAACAACACCCAGCGCGGCACCGACAGCACCCAGCGCGGTGATCGGGAAGGCGATCAGGTGCGGATCGTGGAAGCCGAAGAGCCACTCGAAGAACCTCGAAACTTTGCCGGCCATGCGCGGCAGCAGCTCGACACCTTCGTAGGCTCCGCCCGTATATCCCTCGGTGGCAGGACCAAAAGTGAGAATCATCACCAGCGTCGAGATGATCAGCACACCCGGAATAATTGCCAGGCCAACATCGACACCTGAACGGCCACCGTCCAAAAGGGCGTTCAGGATACGAATGAAGAGCGAATCTTTTTGCTCCTCCTCCTCGCGGTGGGTTTCGACAGCCTCCTCGACAACATTTTCCTCGGCGTAGTTAGGATAGGCCTTCACGACGAAGCGCTGCATGAGGCGCGTCGAGACGATGCAACCGATAAAGGCCCCCAGCAACCCGATGAAGGGCTCGGCGTAGAAGCCTTGACCCATCATAAAGACGATGACCAGGAGTCCCATGCCGAAGGCGGTGCCGAAGTTGGTGAGCGAGATGTATTGGTACTTCTTGAAGTAGCCCGAGAAGCGCTTATCCTGTGCCAGCGAGATGATGGCGGGGTTATCCGAGAGGAAGGTGACCACTGCACCGAGCGAGGCGACACCCGGCAGGTTGAAGAGGGGTCCCATCAGGGGGCGCAGCAGTCGTTCGATGAGCTTCACGACGCCAAACTCGACAAAGAGTCGTCCCAGAGCACCCGTGATGACGCAGATGGCCATCAGGTAGAAGACCGTGTTGAGCAGCAGGTCGTGGGCCGTGTGCATGATCGTGTTGAGCATGTTCGGCAACCCCATGATCGAGCCGAGGTAACCGAAGATGAGGCCGATGATCACGAGGCATCCAATGCCGTCGGGGATGCGGAAGAGTGATTTTTTCATCAGTCGTGGGTGATTTTATGAACGAACGAAAGGATATCCATGCGCCAGGTCAGACCCACATTGACAATCGAGAGCTTGGGCTGCGTGACGGCGCTCTCTGTGGGGTTCGAACCAAACGAGTAGCAGTAGGCGGCGTGGAGGCGCAGGTTGCGCTTACCACCCTTCAGGGGGTAGTATTCGACACCGCCACCCAGGCGCGTAATCTCCGTGTCGGGCTGTACTGTGAGGTCGGCCGTCGTGGTTTGATTCACATCGTAGGTCGCCTCGGCAAAGAGGTGCAACTTCTCGCATGCCTCGACCTTGACCTTGCCAAAGAGGGTGCAGTTGCGCAACCAGAAGGGGTGTTGGTCGGTGGCGCGGTGCGTGAGGTCTAAATCGAGGGTCACGCGCCCCAAATCGAAGCGGTTACCCAGGATGATGTAGTTCAAAAATCGCCCCTTGGCATACTCGACCATATTGACCGAGTAGAGGGTGCGGAAGATGCCGTGACGGCCACTCCACTGCAGGCCGTAGGCGTAGAGGTCGCGACCGGCTGCCGAGGGGCTTTGGCTCGCCTGCAGCGTGAAGGTGTCTCTTCCCCCTTTGAGGGTGTGCATCACCTGGGCTCCCCATTGGTAGCAGGCCACCTGGCTGCAAAACTCCGAGAAGAAGTAGGCGTCGATCGGGGTCTGGTCATACTCCCAGCCTCCCATTGCTACGACCACCTTACCGGCCGAGAAGCCCCAGCGATCGTTGGGTCGGTAGGTCAGGTTGAGCCAGTCGATGGCATCGAAGAAGGTGTTATCCTTGTTGATGCGGTTCAGGCGATGTCGGTAGGCGTAGCTCAAGCCGTCGGTGATTGTGCCGTTGAGGCAGAGGTTGAAAAAGCGCCCTTTGAAGCCCGAGTTACCCTCGACTTTGTGGCCGTCAAGGTGCTCTTGAACATAGTCGGCACGCACCTCGAGGCGCAGGTCGATCAATTCGTCTTGTGCCGAGGCTCGCAGTGCGGTCAAGCCACACAAAAGGATTAGCAGCAGGGTGGGTTTCTTCAGCATAGAGGTAGTAAGGGTATTTTTGCGGAGTGTTTCTTCGTGGGGGTTATACCTCGACCAGGCCGTGGCGGATGGCGTAGACGACCAGCGCAGCGGTATTCTTGCAGCCCGTCTTTTCGAGGATGTTGGCGCGGTGCTTGTCGACCGTGCGCTTCGAGATGAAGAGCTCGTCGGCAATCTCTTGGTTCGACAATCCGCGACAAACCGCTACCAGGATCTCCTTCTCGCGCTCCGAGAGGGTCTCCTCCTCGCTGTCGCACTCCAGGTGCATGTGGCGTGTGAGGGTTTGTAGCAACGAGGGCGAGAAGTAGCTCCCTTCGTTATTTACCTCTTCGATCGCCTCCAACACCTCGTCGATGGCCGAGTCCTTGAGCAGGAAGCCGCAGGCGCCCGCCTTGACCATGCGCGAATAGTAGCTCTCCTCGCCAAACATCGAGAGGGTGATGATGCGCAATTCGGGGCGATGCTCCAAAGCACGCTCGGTGGTTTGCGCACCGTCGAGGCCCGGCATCGAGAAGTCCATGAAGACCACGTCGGCCTCCAAATCTTGCACGAGAGCCAGGAACTCCTCGCCCGAAGCAGCTTCGGCTACCACCTGGTGGCCGGCATGTTCGAGCAATCCGCGTAGTCCTGTGCGGAATAGGGCGTGGTCATCGACCAAAGCAATACGGTATTTCATAGGGTTGAAAGTAGTTACGAAAGCTGTTTTTTTGTCCGTTTGCGGCTTGACTTGTTTTTTGGCGCACTCTCTGTTTGGTGGAGGGGGATGTAAATCGTGGCGTGCATCCCCTTGCCGGGTGCCGACTCGATGACGCAGCTGCCCCCCAGCGAGCCGACGCGCGAGTTGATGTTCGAGAGCCCCATGCCGCAATCCATCATCGCCTTGGGATCGAAGCCGCGCCCATTGTCGCTGTAGCGGAGCTTCAGCTCCTCGCCCGAAGCCTTCAGGCGTAGTTCAATGCGCTGGCAGGCGGCGTGTTTGAGCGAATTGTTGATCAGTTCGCAGACCACGCGGTAGAGAATCACCTCGATATCCTTGTCGAAACGCTCATTACGCAGGTTGGTCTCGAACGAGATCTCGAGCGGGTGGATCGAGACGCTCTTGTCGATAAAGGTGCGGATGGCGCGGGCCAGGCCGAAGTCGATCAGAATGTGGGGCGAGAGGTTGTTCGAGATCTCGCGCACGGAGCGGATTGCCTCCTCGATGACGTAGGTCGTCTGGTCGATCCACTCGCGGTGCTTCGGGTCCTGGTCCTCCATCTTCAGGGCCGAGAGCGAGAGCTTTGCCGACGAGAGCAGCGGCCCCAAGCCGTCGTGCAGCTCCTTCGAGAAGTTCGAACGGGCACGCTCCTCGGCACGCAGCGTGGCGGTGAGCATGCGACGGTTCCAGAGCTGACGCTGGTAGTTCAGGCGGTCGATGTACTTGAAGAGCTTGTGGGCATACATCACACCGATCGAGAGGCAGATCGAGACCACCACACCGATGTCGGCCATAAAGAGGCGCGGAATGGGGTAGTCGGCGAAGAGCAGCAGCTGGATGAAGCGCTCGACCGAGAGGGCCGAGAATCCGATGATGAAGAGGATCCAGATCGAGTTGTATTTTGTGGCGCGCACCAACTTCAGGGCGTAGACCGTAGCGATGGTCTGCACCGTGATGGCAATGATGAGCAGAATCTGGATCAACATCTTGTTTGAGGGGTCGTTTATGAATATACAAATATAGCGTTTTTTTTCTGCTTGTGAAAAATTACCACTATATTTGCAAGAAATCAGCGACATTCGCCCTATGAAAGATGACAAACGCTTAAAGCGCAAGGTGCGCAACTCCTACCTCGTCTCGACCATCAGTATGGCACTCGTGCTCTTCTTGTTGGGCTCGGTGGGCTATCTGATGATGGCGGCTATGGAGGTGGCTTCGACCCTGCAGAGCAGCATTGTGGTGATGGTCGAGCTCAAGAACGACCGCACCGAGGCGCAGCAGGGGGCCATCGAGAAGCTCCTCAGGGAGGATCCCCTGGCCGCCTCGATAAGCTACGTGACGAAGGAGGCGAAGGCCGAGGATGAGGAGTTCCGCAAGGTCTTCGAGTCTTCTTTCGAGGAGGTGCTGGGCGAAAATCCGTTGCTCGACTCCTTTGAGGTGACGCTCACGGCCGGCTCGGAGAACCGCGACGAGGTGGATCGCTTTATCACCACTGCCGAGCAGTTGGAGGGGGTCGAGAAGGCCTCCTATCCCGCCTTGATGGCCGAGCGTCTGCACGCCACGGTGGGCAAGATTCGCTTCGTGCTGCTCCTCTTTGGAGGTGCGTTGCTCTTTATTTCGCTGATTTTGTTGAATAATACGATTCGTCTGGCCATCTTCTCGAAACGCTACATCATCAACACGATGAAGCTGGTGGGCGCCACGAAGTGGTTTATCATGAAGCCCTTTCTTGCGAGTGCCATCACGCAGGGCATCTGGTCGGGTCTGTTGGCTGCCGCCCTCTTTGCCCTCTCGGTCTATGGCCTGGGCGAGGCGATTCCCGAGCTTACGACCTTGGCCGATTGGCAGCGCGTGGGTATCATGCTGGGTGGTCTGTTGGTGACCGGTATCCTCCTCTCGCTCTTTTTCACGACGATCGCCATCAACAAATTTGTCAATATGAAGTCGAACAAAATCTATCTTTACTAATATGGCAAACACGGAAAACAACCTCCCGCAGGAGAACCCCAATATGCCCCTCACGAAGCGCAACTACATCATCCTGGCCATCGGCTTTGCAATTGTGCTGGTGGGCTTCCTGCTGATGATGGGTGGCGGCAGCCACTCGGCAACCGAGTTCGATGAGAGTATCTTCTCGTTCCGCCGCATCACCCTCGCCCCGATTCTGGTCGTGGGTGGCTTTGTGGTCGAGATCTACGGCATCCTGAAGCGTTTTTAGGAGCTTTTGAGGGGGGGGGTAATGACTTTAGCGATCTATAACGACTTATAGCCGACCTGCCCTCTCGCAATCGACACTATTTTCGGCCTCAAGCCGACAAAGAAGAGGAGACAGCCTTTCGGGGCTGTCTCCTCTTCTTTATTGTGGGGCGTGAAGCGCTCTGTTTCTTAGCGCATGGCCAGGTCGTTCGAGCCGATCATGCGGCCCTCCATGTAGAGTTCGATCTTGTAGGTGCCGGGGGCAAAGCCCGAGGAGTTGAAGTAGATACCTACCTCCAGGTCGGCATTCTGGTAATCGACCTCACGCATGGCCGAGTAGCTCAGCGCCGAGCCCTCGAACTCGAAGGTGGGCATCGCCTCGGTGGTCAGCACATAGCCGTCGGGCGAGGTGATGCGGACATAGATCGCCTTGTTGCCCGGCGTAGCCAGCTCGTTGGCCGAGAGGGCGAAGTCGACACGCAGACGGTCGGCATTCTTGATGCGGCTCACCTCGCGGCCGTTGTTGTTGAGGGCTGTCAGGCGAATGTCGCGGGCGCGAATCACGGCACCCACCTTCACCTTGTTCTCCAGCTCGGCCGAACGCTCCTCGGCCATATCGGCACGCAGGTTGGCCGACGAGATCTCCTTGCGGTAGCCTACGTTCTCGGTGATGAGCTTCTTGTTGAGCGTGTTGAGCGAGTCGATCTGGCGAATGTAGCCGCGCATCACCGTGCGCAGCGAGCCCAGCTCCTTCTCGTATTGACGCATCTTGTTGTAGTTCCAGCGGCGCTCCTGCTTGAGCTGCTCGACCAACTCGTTGGCCTTCGTGAGCGACTCGGCGATCGAGTCGTTCTGGTAGCGGAGGCTGTCGTACTCCAGAATCAGACCGTTCAGACCTGCCTGGATCGAGTCGCGATCGGCTGCCAGCAGCTGGTTGTCGCGCATCTGCTCGCGGTGGATGCTGAAGTAGAGCAGCGAGATGGCTACCAGAATCACCGACAAGATGCCGATGACGATGCGGTAGCCGCGAATCGATTTGTCCTGTTCGGCAGAGGGCTCGTCGTAGTAGTCGTCATCCTCCTCGGCGGGGTCGTAGCCGTATTTCTTCTCTTCCATAATCTTGTAATTAAAAGGGGGTTACTCTGGTTGCAAAGTTAGTAAAAAAATTACTTTATCAAACTTTCGAGGGGGTATTTCAACCCGCGGAAGTCGTAAATGTAGGCCTGGATGCTTCCGATGCGCACCGGGGACTCGATCGAGAGGGGTATTTTGTTGCGGTCGTCCGAGATCCAGAGCGTGAAGACCGTGCCGTCGGTGAAGGAGTAGCCCTCGGTTGTACCGAGCTGACACTCAAACTTCAAGGCGCGGAACTTGCCCTGGTTGCGAATCTTCTTCACCTCGCGTCCCAGGTAGCGGTAGTGGATGCGGCGCACCGTATCCTCCAAGAGCATCTCCAGCGTGCCGTACTCCCCCTTGTTGAAGGCTTCGGCCTCGGCCGTGCGCATGTTGAAGAAGAGCGAGATGGCATCCATCGACTGCTCGGTGAGCGGCAGGGTCATCTCCTTGAAGGGGCGCTTGCGGCTACTCCAGCGGGTTGCGGCCTCCATCCGCTCCCAGTCGTAGCGGTAGGTGCTCTCGAAGGTGTAGCTACCCTCCTTGATGTCGCTGCGGAAGTGAACGGTGCGCATCGTCGCGGGGTCGATGTGGATCGTGTAGGTATCCTCCATGTTGAAGAACCAGCGGTAGGTGGGCAGTGTGCGCCCCACGCCAATGACGCGCAGGTGTTTTGCCCCCTCGAAGTCGACCTCTGCGGTCTTCACCTCGACAGCGCCGATCTCGGTGTTGGGGAAGTATTTGGCTTTGTAGCTCACGCGGTATTCGAGCTCCTCGCCGGCGTGGTAGAGCTGTGCCGAGGCGGTGAGCGTCGTCAGGGTGGCTATCAGGATCAATGTGAGTCGTTTCATGGTTTGCAGGTTTTACTTATAAAACGTGTTGCACGCCGCTTTTATTACGAAATCCGCGAGAAATCGATCTTTTCTTCCGCTTCGTAGCGCGCTTTGAGTTGTCTCAATCCGCCGTGTTCGGGGAGCGAGAGGGTGGGGTCTTGGTTGAGAATTTCGGCTGCGGCATCGCGTGTGAGGGTCAGCACCTGCACATCGCGTGTCGGGTTGGCGATCTTCAGGTCAAAAGCCATACCGCTCTGCATCGTGCCGTTGATGTCGCCCGCGCCGCGCAGCTTGAGGTCCAATTCGGCGAGTTTGAAGCCGTCGGTCGTCTCGCACATCGCATCCAGGCGGGCGCGCGACTCGCGCGAGAGCTTCTCGCCCGACATCAGGATGCAGTAGGACTGCTCACCACCGCGCCCCACGCGGCCACGCAGCTGGTGGAGCTGCGAGAGTCCGAAGCGCTCGGCCGATTCGATGACCATCACCGTGGCGTTGGGCACATCGACACCCACCTCGATCACCGATGTGGCAACCAGGATATGCGCCTCGCCACGCTTGAAGCGGGCCATCGAGAGCTCCTTGTCGGCCGCCTTCATCTTGCCGTGGCAGATCTCGGTAACGTAGTCGGGCAGCGGGAAGTCGCGCGAGATGGCCTCGTAGCCATCCGTGAGATCCTTGTAATCCATCGCCTCGGACTCCTGAATCAGGGGGTAGACCACATAGACCTGTCGTCCGAGGGCGATCTGCTTCTTGAGAAAACCCCACAACCGCAGACGGGCCGAGTCGGTGTAGTGGTAGGTCTGTATCGGACGGCGACCCGGGGGCAACTCGTCGATGACCGAAACATCCAAATCGCCGTAGAGGGTCATCGCCAGGGTGCGCGGAATGGGGGTGGCCGTCATCACCAGGATGTGGGGCGGCCGCTGGTTTTTGGTCCAAAGACGGGCACGCTGCTCCACGCCGAAGCGGTGCTGCTCGTCGATGACCACAAAGCCGAGGTTTTGGAACTGCACCTTATCTTCGATCAGGGCGTGGGTGCCGATCAGAATATCGACCTCGCCCGCGAGAATCCCCTCGAGGGCTTCGCGGCGCTCCTTCGCCTTCGAAGATCCGGTGAGGATTGCCACCCGCACGGGGATCTTCTCGAGCATGCGTGTGATGGTGGCAAAGTGCTGTCTTGCAAGGATTTCGGTCGGAGCCATCAGGCAGGCCTGGAAGCCGTTGTCGACGGCCAGGAGCATCGACATGAGTGCCACGAGGGTCTTGCCAGACCCCACATCGCCCTGCAAGAGGCGGTTCATCTGGTAGCCCGTGACCGTATCTTGGCGAATCTCCTTGATGACGCGTTTTTGGGCGCCGGTCAGGGGGAAGGGGAGCTGCTCGTTGAAGAAGGTGTTGAAGGCGGTACCCACCTTCGGGAAGAGGAAGCCGTTTTGGCGCGCCATGCGCTCCGAGCGGCGACTCTGGATGCCGAGCTGAATGCCCAACAACTCATCGAACTTGAGGCGGTACTGCGCTTGGCGCAGCTCCTCGGCCGATTGGGGGAAGTGGATGTTGTAGTAGGCTGCATGGAGCGGCATCAGGCCGTATTGTTGGCGCATCGTGGCGGGTAGCGGATCTGCGATTTGTCGCCCCTGCAACAGCGCCCAGGCGTTCTGCACCAGGCGGTAGAACCCTTTGGTGCCGAGCGACGAAGAGATCTTCTCGGTCGAGGGGTAGATGCCCTGCATGCCGCTCTCGGCCTTGCGCGAGAGGTGCTGCTCCATCGTCTCGAGCTCGGGGTGGGCCAACTGCAGCATGCCGCGATAGAACGAGGGTCGCCCGAAGATAAGGTACTCGCGCCCCACTTCGATCTTCTTCTCGATCCACTTGATTCCCTGGAACCACACCAGCTCTACGCGCCCTGTGGCATCCTGGGCGTAGGCCGTGAAACGCTTCTTGCGCCCCTCGCCGGCATAGCCGATGCTCATCACGCGGGCCCGAATCTGGACATAGGTCAGCTGCGCGGCATCGGTCACCTCGTGAATCGGGTAGATGCGCGTGCGGTCGATGTAGCGGAAGGGGTAGTGGTTCAGCAGATCGCCTACGGTGCAAATCTTCAATTCGCGCTCCAGCAGGCGTGCTCGAGCCTCGCCCACACCCGCCACATATTTGATGTCCTGTTGCCAGATGCGTTCCATACCTACAAAGATAATTCAAAAATCGACATGCGGGCTTCCAAATCGGCAATAATTTGCTACCTTTGTTGCAAAGAAACAGATTTTGCCATGGAACTTACCCACTATGCACGTCGCAAAAGCCATGCAGTGCGGATTGGCTCGGTCATCGTTGGTGACGAGCATCCGATTGCCGTACAGTCGATGACCAACACCGACACGAACAACGTAGCCGCTTCGGTGGCCCAAATCGAGCGCATCGACCGCGCCGGCGGTAAGATTGTCCGCCTCACGGCGCAGGGTAAGCGCGAGGGCGAGGCCCTGGGTCCGATTGTGGCTCAGCTGCGCACGGAGGGCTTCTCGACGGCCATCGTGGCCGATATCCACTTCCTGCCCGAGGTGGCGGCCGTGGCGGCCAAGTATGTCGATAAGGTGCGCATCAACCCCGGCAACTACCGCCTCGATCGCGGTGAGCTGGAGGCCCTCATCGCCCAATGCAAGGAGCGCGGCGTGGCCCTGCGCATCGGTGTGAACCACGGTTCGCTGGCCAAGCGCGTCTTCGATGAGTATGGCGATACCCCCGAGGGTATGGTCTTCTCGGCCATGGAGTTTCTGCGCATCTGCCGCCGCGAGGCCTTCGATCAGGTGGTCGTCTCGATGAAGTCGAGCAATACGCGCGTGATGGTGGCCGCCTACCGCCTCTTGGTCGAGGCGATGGAGCAGGAGGGGATGACCTATCCGATCCACCTGGGCGTCACGGAGGCGGGCAACGGCCTCGAGGGACGCATCAAGAGTGCGGTGGGTATCGGAGCCCTTTTGGCCGACGGCATTGGCGACACGATTCGCGTCTCGCTCACCGAGGCCCCCGAAAATGAGATTCCTACGGCCCAACTCTTGGCCGACTACTTTACCCGCCGTGCGGGCCGATTCACCGTCGAGCACCCCGAGCGCTACTCGTCGACGGTCTATCGTCGTCGCTCCTCGGTGCAGATTCCGGTGGTACACGACGAGGATTTGAGCGGTTTCCGCATCCTGGAGGCCGTGAGCGAGAATCCGACCGCCGAGCTGCGCGCCGCAATCCTTAACCTTGAGGTGGCCGACGAGCCTGTGGTGGTGCGCCGCCGCTATGCGGATAAGGAGTTGGAGCAGGTGGCTGTCAAGGCGGCTGCCGATCTGGGCCCGCTGCTCCTCGACGGTCTTGCCGACGGCATCTGGATCGACGCCCCCGAGCAGGAGGCGGCTGCGATTCGTGAGGTGGAGCTGATGATCCTGCAGGCGGCGCGTGTCCGCTTCTCGCATACGGAGTATATCGCCTGCCCCTCGTGTGGCCGCACCCTCTACGATATCGAGACAACATTGGCCGAGATTCGCAGCAAGACCTCGCACCTGAAGAATCTCCGCATCGGTGTGATGGGTTGCATCGTGAACGGGCCGGGCGAGATGGCCGATGCCGACTATGGTTATGTGGGTGCTGCCCCCGGGCGCATCACCCTCTACAAGGGTCGTCAGGTGATCGAGAAGAATATCCCGCAGGAGGAGGCCCTCGACCGCCTTATCGCCCTGATCAAGGCCAACGGCGATTGGATCGAGCCTTAGAAAGAGGGCTAAAGGAGATTAAGGGGGTTAAAGGAGGCTAAGGAAGACTAAGGGTTGCTCGAATGATGTTTTGCGCTTCGCCCCTCACCCCAATTTTTAATTTTTAATCTTTAATTTTTAATTCGGAATGACCATCCTTCCCTGTGCCTACTTCCCGTCGGTTTCTTACTTTGCCGCCCTGCTGCGTGGTGATGCCGTTATCGACCTGGGCGAGCACTACATCAAGCGCTCGGAGCGCAACCGTGCCGTGATTCTCACGGCGGCGGGCGAGATGCAGCTCACGGCACAGGTGAGGCGTGCCAACCGCCCCCGTCAGCCGATGCAAAGCATCGAGCTCGACTACTCGAAGCGGTGGCAGAAGCAACATTGGGGAGCCCTGGTGGCAGCCTATAAAGCTTCGCCCTTCTTCGATCACTATGCCCCCTTCATCGAGCCCTTCTTTCAGCGCGAGTATCGCACCCTTGTGGAGCTGAATCTGGCTATCCTGCAGACGCTCTGCACCCTGCTCGGCGTAGCGATGCCGACGACATCCGAATCCTACATCACGGCTGAGGAGGGCGATCTTGATCTGCGCCCCAAACAGAAGGGGCCGACCTTTGTGGCCGACCCCTATATTCAGGTCTTCGACGAGGTGTTCCACCCCGATCTTTCGATACTTGATCTACTCTTTAACGCAGGCCCGGACGCGAATGCGGTCGTAAGACGTTGCCGATTTGAATATTGACACCGTCGCCAAGACCGCCTGCTGAGACGCGTATCTGTACCAGGCCACGCAGCTGCATCGAGTCGCTGCGGTAGATGTTTTGTCCCACCTTTTTTAGGCGTACCGCCTCGTCGTTGATGTGGAGCGTGGGGTTCGCCTCCGAGCTGTAGATGGTGAACTGCTGCTCCATACGGTCGCGCATGCGGTAGCGGCGATCGACCAGATGGACGGTTCTATGCTCTTTGTTCCACAGGGTGCGATAGAGGTAGAAGGCATCCTTCTTCTCGCGGCGGTCGAGGGTCACCAGGCCATTGCCGTTGAGGCTGTAGGGACGGCGCGAGGAGCCATACTCGAAGATATTTTCCACCCATACACCCCAGAAGAGCGAGTCGGCCTCCAGGTGGCGCGAGTACTCCTCGTGGAAGCGCGTCTGACGGCTTTCCGAGAGCCAATTGTTGCGCTGCGACTGCTGCGAGGCGCGGGTGTTCATTCCGAGGAATCCTTCGGCACCATAAGTGACGGCCGAGCGCAGGTGTGACCAATTTTTGGCCAGCTGGTTGCGCCACAGCTTCAGATCTTCGGTCGAGCCGTGGTCCCAACCCACATCTTGTCGCCAGGCGATCAGGTCGGTGATGAAGTTAATCGGGCCATCCTGGTCGCTGACAGCCACCGTCAGGCGACTCTTATCGAGGCTCTTGGCCTCCTCGTTGAGGCTCTTGGCAAACTCCAAAATTTGGTCGCCGCGGGGGACGATCTGCGAGAAGATACCCCACATGATCACCGAGGGGTGGTTGAGGTTTTGGAGAATGATCTCGCGCAGCTGCTCGCGGCCGTTGAGCTCGAAGGCGGGTGTCGAGTAGTAATCGACATCGCCGATAAAGGGGGCACGGTGCAGGGGCATATCGACCCAAACGAGCATGCCCTGCTCGTCGCAACGTTCGTAGAGGTAGTGGCGGTGGGGGTGGATGGCCGAGCGCAGCGCCGTGGCGCCCAACTCCTGAATCAGGCGCAAATCCTCATCCAGCGTAGCGTCGTCCTGAATGCCTCCCAGCGCGTTGTCGTGGTGGTAGGCCACACCGTGCAGGCGCATCGGCTTGCCGTTGATGGTGATCCAGCCGCTCTTCTCGTCGATGCCCACCTTGCGGAATCCCGTTTTGAGTTGCACCTCGTCGCGGAAGCTTTCGTTCGAGAAGCGTACGACAACCGTGTAGAGGTTGGGATCCTCGGGGCTCCACAGCTCGGGGAGCTCGAAGAGGAAGGGGACGCGTGCCGATGTTTGGCGTCCGACGATGGCGTGCGAACGGGTGTAGATCTTCTTGCTGTTTTGGTTGAAGATCTCCAGGTGGAGCGTCGCGTTGGTGTGGGGGTTGGTGAGCAGGTGAACCTCCACTTCGCCCTCGACACGCTCCTTGTCGACGCGGGTGGGGCGTACGAAGACACCCTCCGTGCCGTAGTAGAGGGGCGAGATGGCATTGCGTTCGGTGACAATGAGTTCCACCTCGCGGTAAAGGCCGCCATAGAGGTTCATGTCGGTCGATACGGGGAGTACGTCGGAGCGGAAATTGTTGCTCACGACCACCTGCAACGAGTTATCCATGCCGAAGCGGATGTAGTCGGTGATTTCGAACGTAAAGGCGGTTGCGCCCCCTTTGTGCTCACCAATATGGGCACCGTTGACAAACAGATCGGCTACGTTGCGAGCGCCGTAGAAGCGGATGAAGAGTCGCTTCTGCGACCACTCGGAGGGGATGTAGACCTCGCGGAGGTAGTTGCCCGTTGTCTCGCGGAAATTCTCGCCGGCCATCGGGTCGGTGTTCCACGAGTGGGGCAGGCTCACGATGCGGGCGTTGTCCGACGAATTTTCCGATTTGAAGAAGAAGTCCCACCCATCGTTCAGGGGGTATATGTCGCGCGCCGTGAGGCTTCCGATCGATGCCAAAAGCGCCAAAAGGCAGAGTAACTTTTTCATTGTTTTCAACTCTTTTAGTGTAACTAACCGACTGCAAAGGTAGGGCTTTGGAATCGAAAATTAAAAATTAAAAATTAAAAATTGAGTCGTCGAGGGGTGAGACGGAAATTTTCAGGGGTGAAATTTTTCCCGTTTGTTGAGGTTTGCACGGGGGATAAAAGTAATTTTTCACCCTTTGTTTGTCACTTTTTACATCCAAAACCCTTATCTTTGTCTCTGTTATGAATATCCTCGACCTGATCATCCTGATTGTCTTGGCGCTGGCCCTCTGGAATGGGTGGCGGCGCGGCCTTATCATGCAACTTTTTTCACTCGTGGCCATTGTGGCAGCCATCTGGTTGGCTGCACGTTATGGTGGCGAGGCGGGTGCTTTTCTGAAGCTGGATGACGCCTATCGCGAGCCGGCAGGTTTTGTGGTGGTGCTCCTCGGTGGTCTGCTGCTTGTTGCCCTCTTGGCGCGTCTGGTGCGCAAGGTCTTTCAGTTTGCCGGCTTCGGACTGATCGATCGGCTGGGTGGCGTGTTGGTAGCTGCCGCGAAGTATCTGTTGCTCTTGAGCCTCGCATTTGCCGCCTTCGAGCACATCAATGTCAATCATGCCTTCCTCAGCAAGGAGAAGATCGAAACCTCGAAGGGGTATGCGCCCGTGCGCAACCTCTCGCGTCAGATTCTCCCCTTTGTCGAGTGGCTTGGCGAGGAGGTGAATAACCTAAAAAAGGAGATGTAACGGATGACAGAGCACTATTTTTCGGGCATTGTAACCCAGGCTACGGGTAGCTGGTATGAGGTTTTGAGCGAGGGCGAGCGCTTTCGCTGCCGCATTCGTGGCAAGTTGCGCCTCAAAGGGGTGCGCTCGACCAACCCCGTGGTGGTGGGCGACGAGGTGCAGTGTCTGACCGATGAGCAGGGCTCGCACCTGATCATTGATATCACCCCCCGCCGCAACTATGTGATTCGTCGCGCCTCGAACCTCTCGAAGGAGTCCCACATCATCGCTGCCAATATCGACCAGGCGCTGTTGATGGTTACCCTGCGCCAACCCGAGACGGCCCTTGAGTTTGTCGATCGCTTTCTGGTGACCTGCGAGGCCTACAAGATCCCCGTGGTGCTGCTCTTGGCAAAGATCGACCTGCAGGAGGAGGAGTCGGTGGCACTCTTCCGCTCGATTTACGAGCCGATCGGCTACCGCATCATCGAGGTCTCGGCCACGACGGGCGAGGGTGTCGAGGCGGTGCACGACCTTTTGGTGGGGCGCACGACGCTCCTGTCGGGTAACTCGGGAGTCGGCAAATCGACCCTCGTCAAGCGCATCGATCCTACGCTCGACATCCGCACGGGCGACCTCTCCGAAAGCCACCACAAGGGTCGCCATACCACCACCTTCTCGACGATGTACCCCTTGAGCGAGGGGGGTGCCCTGATCGACACGCCGGGCATCAAGGGCTTCGGTCTGATCGACATCGAGGAGGAGGAGCTGTGGCACTACTTCCCCGAGATGATGCACTTCGGCCGCGAGTGCCGCTTCTACAACTGCACCCACACCCACGAGCCGGGCTGTGCCGTCGTGGCGGCGCTGGAGGCGGGCGAGATTTCGGTCTTGCGCTACGAAAGTTACCTCAAAATGATGGACGACGATGACAAATATCGCAAATAATATACCCCTAATCGACCTCCCCGACGAGGAGCACACCTTGGCTTGGTACCGCGAGCGTATCGACTACCTGGCAACCTTTATGACCGAGGAGCGCTTCTCGCTCTTCGAGCGCACCCTCTCGATGCGCACGAAGCACCTCACGATTCTGACCGAGAACACCTTTCATCCCCACAATGCGGCGGCTCTGATTCGCCACTGCGAGGCCTTCGGTGTGCAGCAGATGCACACGATCGAGACCCGCTGCACGTTCGACCCCTCGCAGAATATCTCGCGCGGCTCGGATCGCTGGATCAACCTCGTGCGCCACACCTCGACTGCCGAGGCACTCTCGGCCCTCAAAGCCGAGGGGTATCGCCTGGTGGCCACCACGCCCCACCGCGAGAGCTGCACGCCCGAGACGTTCGATGTGACGAAGGGGAAGTTTGCCCTGATCTTCGGCACCGAGCATGCCGGCATCTCCGACGAGGCGATGGCCGCCGCCGACGAGTACCTGCGTATCCCGATGTGCGGTATGGTCGAGAGCCTGAATGTCTCGGCCTCGGCTGCGATTCTGATCTACCAGCTCACGCAGCGCACCCGCGAACAGGTCGAGGGGTGGCAGCTCAGCGAGGAGGAGCACACGCGATTGTTGTATGATTGGGTGAAGCTCAGCGTGAAGGATGCCGAGCGAATTTTGGAACGTAAATTTGGCAAATAGATGAATATCCTACGCAAACAATTTCTGGCCCACGTCGGTCAAACCTCCCCGTCGCCGATGCTGGTCGAGGTGGAGCGTGCCGAAGGGGTCTACTTCTATACCCCCGAGGGGAAGCGCTACTACGACCTGATTGCCGGTGTCTCGGTGAGCAATGTCGGCCACTGCAACCCGCAGGTTGTCAAAGCGGTGCAGGAGCAGGCCGCGAAGTATATGCACGTGATGGTCTATGGTGAGCTGGTCGAGACACCCCAGGTGCGCTACGCCAAGCTGCTGGCCGACCACCTGCCGGCCGCTATCGACGCCGTTTATTTTCTGAATTCGGGAGCTGAGGCGGTCGAAGGGGCTTTGAAGTTGGCAAAAAGATATACGGGGCGTACCGAGATGATCTCGATGCGCCGCGCCTATCACGGCTCGACCCACGGAGCGATGTCGATGATGGGTCAACCCGAGGGTGAGGAGTGGAAGCAGGCCTTCCGCCCCCTGCTGCCCGACACGAAGGCGATCGAATTCAACGATTTTGAGCAGTTGGAGCAGATCACCGAGCGCACGGCCTGCGTCTTGGTTGAGCCGGTGCAGGGCGAGGCGGGTGTCCGCCCCCCGAAGTGTGGCTACCTTGAGGCGCTGCGCCGTCGTTGCGACGAGGTGGGTGCCCTGCTGATTTTCGACGAGATTCAGGTTGGCATGGGACGCACGGGCAAGATGTTTGCCTCGGAGCGCTATGGCGTGACCCCCGATATCATCTGCCTGGCCAAGGCCCTCGGCGGCGGTATGCCCCTTGGCGCCTTTGCGGCACGTCACGAGGTGATGGATACCCTCCAGACCAACCCCGTGTTGGGCCATATCACCACCTTTGGCGGCCACCCCGTCTGCTGCGCAGCAGGTTTGGCGGCTATGGAGTATATCCTTGAAAACAAGCTCCTTGAAAGTGTCGAGGCGAAGGGTGCACTCTACGAGTCGCTCCTCAAAGATCACCCCGCGGTCAAGGAGGTGCGCCGTGCAGGTCTGCTGCTGGCCGTCGAGCTGGGCGAGAGCGAGAAACTCTACCGCATGATGGAGCTCTTTAAGGAGCTGGGCATCTTGAGCGATTGGTTCCTCTACTGCGATACCGCCTTCCGCATCTCGCCGCCGCTGACAATCACCGAGGCCGAGATTTTGGAGTCGACGCTGCTGATTCGCGAGGCCCTCGACCGCTTGGAGCAATAGACAACGAACAACTTAAAATAACCCGATGACTATGAAAAACCTTATTTTGATGCTGATCGTGGTGCTGGGCGTAGCCTGCGCCGCACCCGAGCAGGGCCCTGCCGTGGTCGATTGGCAGGTGGCAGAGCTCCCTGCGATTGATAGCGTGAAGGGTGCCCCGACCCTTGTTGATACGAAGCTGGGCAAGGCCGTGCGCTTCAACGGTGAGAGCGATGGTTACTTCCTCGGCGAGAACCCCCTGAAGGGGATGACCGAGCTTACGATCGAGGTGATCTTCCGCCAGGAGGCCGATGCCGCCTTCGAGCAGCGCTTCCTCCACATGGGCCGCGTCAATGGCCCGCGTATTCTCTTCGAGACGCGTGTGAATCCCGACAGCACCTGGTACCTCGACACCTACATCCGCCTCGATAAGGAGACCGATCTTGTGCTGATCGATCCCAACCAGACCCACCCGACCGACCGCTGGTACAACCTGGCGATGGTCGTGGCCGAGGGTAAGGCTACGAGCTATGTCGATGGCCAAATGCAGCTTACGGGCGAGATTCCCTACCGCGAGATCGTTGAGGGTATCACCTCGGTAGGTGTGCGCCAGAATCAGGTTTGCTGGTTCAAGGGCGACCTCTACCGCATCCGCATCACGCCCCGTGCGCTGACCCCCGAGGAGTTCCTCAAGGACCACGAGGCGCTCAACGAGTAGCCCCCGACCGATCGAAACAAAAAAGGTTGCCACGCAGATGGCAACCTTTTTTTGTGCTCTTATTTTCCGAAGCTCTTCAGCAGGGCGATCTCCTCGGCCCAGCGACTTTCGTCGGGGGTCTCGAGGATGAGGGGAATCCCCTCGAAGCGGCTGTCGGAGGCGATGAAGCGGAAGCAATCCATGCCGATAAGACCCTCGCCCAGAGGGGAGTGGCGGTCGACGTGGCTGCCGCGCGGCTTCATGGCGTCGTTCAGGTGCATGCCGCGCAGGTAGTCGAAGCCCACCACGCGGTCGAATTCGGCAAAGGTCTCGCGGCAGAGCTCCTCGCTGCGCAGGTCGTAGCCGGCGGCAAAGGCGTGGCAGGTGTCGATGCAGACACCTACGCGGCTCTTATCCTCCACGCGGTCAATGATGTAGCGCAGGTGCTCGAAGCGGTAGCCGAGGTTCGAGCCCTGACCTGCCGTATTCTCGATGACGGCCGTCACCCCCTCCGTGCGCTCCAAGGCGCGGTTGATCGAGGCGGCAATGCGGTCGAGCGACTCCTCCTCGGTGATGGTGCGCAGGTGGCTCCCGGGGTGGAAGTTCAGGCGGTCGAGGCCCAATTTGGCACAGCGACGCATCTCCTCCTCGAACGACTCGCGCGACTTCTCCAACGCCTCATCCTCGGGGTGACCCAGGTTGATCAGGTAGGAGTCGTGGGGCAGGATCTGCGAAGCGGTGTAGCCACACTCCTCGCAGGTGGCGCGGAAGCGTGCCGCCTCCTCGTCGGTGAGGGGCTTGGCCAACCATTGACGCTGATTCTTCGTGAAGAGCGCGAAGGCTGTTGCGCCGATTTGGGCTGCGTTGCGCGGGGCGTTCTCTACGCCGCCGCTTGCGCTGACATGAGCTCCAATGTAAAACATAGTCGCTTGGTTTACAAATGCTTATAGCGCGAGGGCGAAACCCCCGTGTGCTGCTTGAAGTATTTGCCGAAGAAGGATTGCGACGAGAAGTTGAGCTTCTGGGCAATATCCTGAATACTCAAACCCGAGAACTTCAGCAGGTTCTTGGCCTCCATGATCACCGCCTCGTCGATCCAGCGTGCAGCGGTCTTGCCGCTCACCTCCTTGATGGCCGATGAGAAGTATTTGGGGGTGATGTGGAGCTGCTTGGCGTAGAAGCTCACGTTGCGCTCCGTGCGGCAGTGCTGCTCGAGGAGATCCATGAACTCGTCGAAGATCACCTCGCAACGTCCGTGCTTGGGCAGCTGCTCCTTTTCGCGGTTGCTGATCTCGGCAATGAGGTAGAAGGCGGTCTTGAACAACGACTCGACCACCTCGTTGCGGTAGCGATCCAGGTCGCTGTCGAGCAGCATGCGCATCAGGCGGAAGGTGGCCAGAATCTCGACCGTGTCCTGCTCGTTGATCTTCAACATCGGCGACTTGCGGAAGTGCAGGTTGATCGGCATCGAGGTCGAGAGGCTCATCTGCACGCGGTTGATAAAGGCCTTCGAGTAGGCCAGGAAGTAACCGGCAGCATTTGTCGTAGCGCGCTCGGTGCGAATCACCGAATCGGGGCTGAAGAAGAGGATCGAGTTGGGCTTGATGGTGTAGTTCTTTGTGTTGATTTGCACAACAGCCTCGCCCGAAAGCATGATGATGGCCGAAAAACCATCAATCGAGCTGGGGGCCTCTTCGGTGGGGTTGAGGTCTACAGTCATCGGGAAGAATACCAAATCGTCGGAGAGGTAGGCAACCCGATTCATCGTCTTCTTGATGCGCGAGATTGGAACTTTGTGAGGCAGAGCTCCATCGTGGCGGCTGTGTAACATTTTGTGTACCATTTGAGAACAATATTTAGTGGGTGAATAGTGCAGTGTGTTACTCGTGATGGTGGTTTGCGGCGCATTGGATGCGCAGTGCCCCCTCGAGACATTCGATCGCAAGGGGGAATTCGGCACCACGCTGCCCGTCTACATCGGTCAGCTCTTTGCACGGAGAGTCGATTGTGATGGTGCGGGCGTGGAGGTGGCGCACCGTGCGGGGGTTGCCCCCCAAAAGGTAGCGCACCATGGCGATGCTGTCGAATATCAGGTTGCGCTTCTCGAGCAGCAGGCACTCGAAGTGTCCGTCCTGCACCGAGGAGCGGCGTGCCAGGCGAAATCCGCCGGCTGTCTCGCCGTTGAAAATCAGGGCGATGAGCGTGTCGATCCGGAAGGCTTTGCCGTCGGCCGTAATCGAGAGCGGGATGCGGTGCATCGTGCGCAGCTCTTTGAGTCCTTCGGCAATGTAGGCCAACTTCCCCCAGCGGTGCTTGCGCTCGTCGGAGGTGCGTTGCGAGGTGGTCGTGAAGAGGCCGAAGGAGAAGATGTTGACAAAATAGATGTCGTTCACGCGGCCGCAATCGACCTTTTCGATGATTCCCGAGGCAATCTGACGAGCCGCCACTATGGGGTCATTCTCCATGCCGAGTGCGTGGGCGAAGTCGTTGGCCGTACCGGCCGGAATGATGCCGAGCGGAATGTCCAACCCCTTCTCCTTCATGCGGTTCAGCGCGAAGTTTACGGTGCCGTCACCGCCCGCTACCACCATCAAGTCGAGCTCCGCGCGCCCCTCGAAGGGGTTGGCCGTGAAGTCGATCTCGATCGGCTCGATGGTGTAGTCGGCCGCGCGGAACACGGCAAGGATCTCTTCGCGAGCGCGTGCAATGCGACCGCGGCCCGATTGGGGGTTGTATAGAAAGGCTGCCTGTTTCATCGCTGTATGGGTTACATCATTAAGGCCTGCATGGCCGGGGTGATTACCTCGTCGAATTCGTTTTCGGATCCCTCGTCGGCTGCCAGGATCAGGTAGGCGGCAACCTCGGGATGGGCCTCCAAGAAGCGGCAAGCCGCCTCGTCACCCATCGCCAGGAGCATCGTGCAGATGGCATCGGCCTCGGCGCAGGTGGGTGCTACGACCGTCGTCGAGAGCAGGCGCGAGAGTTGGCTGCGTCCCGTGCGCGGGTCGATCGTGTGGGCTATTTTGTTCCCTTTTTGGTCGAGGTAGAAGCGGCGGTAGTTGCCCGAGGTCGCCATGGCGCCCGCCGTGAGGGCAATGCGGCGCTCGATATACTCGCCGTCGGTCATGTTGCCGTCGTAGGGCGATTCGACGCCGATGCGCCAGGGGTTTCCTTGGCGATTGCGCCCCTTGCAGCGCACCTCACCACCGATATCGACAAGGTAGTTTTCGGCGCCGGTCTGCTCGACGTAGTCGGCCAAAAGGTCGACCGTGTATCCCTTGGCAATCGAGTTCAGGTCGAGCGCCACGCGGCTGTCACTTTTAATAAGTCGGCCCCCCTCGATGCGGATCTTCTCCATGCCGACAAAGGCCAGGAGTGAGTCGATGTTCGGCTGCTGTTCGGCGCTGCGTCCGGCAAAGCCCCACGCCTCGACCAACGGCTTGACGGTGATGTCGTAGGCCCCTCCGCTGAGGCGATGGATCGAGTCGGCCAAACAAATATTGTAGGTGATGTGGCGGTCGAGCGAGTCGGTCTCGCCGCGATTGATGCGGTTGAGGAGCGATTGCTCGTCAAAAATCGACATCGAGGCTTTGGCTTCTCGGTCGAGAGCCATTGCGCCGCGATAGAGTGTGTCGCAAGGTGAGTCGGAGATGATGTGCAGACGAGTCCCGAGCATCGCGCCATTGACCACACGATACTCCGACTCGGTGGTACAACCGACCGAGAGCATAGCTCCTGCGAGGAGCGCGATGAGCCCTTTATGGGTTTTTTTATACCAAAAATTCATCTATTTGACGGCAAAATTACATAAATTATCCGTAAAGTCGGAAATTTTCGGTCGAAAAATCGCAAAAAAACTGAAAATGAGTGCGAAAAAACTATGTTTTAGTTCCGGAATCCCAATTTAATTTGTACCTTTGCCGCACGCTCTGGCGTTATTCTGAAAGTAAGGGGAATACGTCGTAGAGTGGAACTTAAATAATCACAAAATTTTTATGGCTTATTTAACAGCAGAGAAAAAGCAGGAGCTTTTCGGACAGTACGGCAAGTCTAACACGGATACGGGTTCGCCCGAAAGCCAGATTGCCTTGTTTTCGTACCGTATTGCCCACCTTACGGCACACCTCAAGAACAACCGTCACGACTTCGGTACGCAGCGCGCCATGTTGCGTATGATCGGTAAGCGTCGTCAGTTGTTGGAGTACCTGAAGGCAGTGGACATCGAGCGCTATCGCGCTATCGTGAAGAAGCTCAACCTTCGCAAGTAATCCGCGAGGTAGAAATGAGGGCAATTTCCTGCCGAGGCAGGAGTTGCCTTCATTTTCGTAATGAAACAACAAACACAACACTATAGGAAAAAGAAAAAACAATGGAAGAAATGAAGCTGTACAATGCTGTCCGTAAGGAGATTACGCTGGCCGATGGTCGCGTGATCGAGATCGAGACGGGCAAGCTGGCCAAGCAGGCCGACGGTTCGGTTGTCGTCAAGATGGGCGGCACGATGCTCCTCGGTACGGTGGTGGCCGCAAAAGATGCAAAACCCGACACTGACTTTATGCCCCTTCAGGTCGAGTACAAAGAGAAGTATGCCGCTTGTGGTCGCTACCCCGGTGGCTTTATGAAGCGTGAAGGTAAGGCAAACGATAGCGAGGTGCTGACGGCACGTCTGATCGACCGCGCACTGCGCCCCCTCTTCCCGGCTGATTACCATGCCGAGGTATTTGTAACCGTAAACCTGATTTCGGCCGAGAAGGATATCCAGCCCGATGCACTGGCCGGTCTGGCCGCTTCGGCTGCCCTGGCTGTATCGGACATTCCGTTCGGTGGCCCGATCTCGGAGGTGCGCGTTGTTCGCAAGAATGGCGAGTACAAGATCAACCCCGGCTTCTCGGAGATGGAGGAGTGCGACCTGGATATCATGGTCGGCGGTACGATCGACAACATCCTGATGGTCGAGGGTGAGATGAAGGAGGTGAGCGAGGAGGTTATGCTCGGCGCCATCAAGTTTGCTCACGAGGAGATCAAGAAGCACTGCGCCGTACAGATCGAGCTCTCGAAGGAGCTGGGTAAGGACGTGAAACGCGAGTACTGCCACGAGACCAACGACGAGGAGCTGCGCCAGACGATCATCTCGGAGCTCTACGACAAGGCTTACGCCATCGCTACGAGCGGCACGATGAAGCACGAGCGCGAGGAGCTCTTCAACAACCTCGAGGCCGAGTTCGCTGCCCGTTTCACGGAGGAGGAGCTCGAGGAGAAGGCTGTTTTGATCCACAAGTATTTCCACGACGATGTGCAGAAGAAGGCCATGCGCAATATGATTCTCGACGAGGGTAAGCGCCTCGACGGTCGTCGCACGGACGAGATTCGCCCCATCTGGTGCGAGGTAGGTTATCTGCCCTGCGCCCACGGTTCGGCCATCTTCACGCGTGGTGAGACCCAGTCGCTGACCACCGTAACGCTCGGTACGAAGCTCGACGAGAAGGTGAAGGACGAGGTGCTGGTACAGGGTACCGAGCAGTTTGTGCTCCACTACAACTTCCCCCCGTTCTCGACCGGTGAGGCTCGCCCGACGCGCGGCCTGTCGCGTCGTGAGATCGGCCACGGCCACCTGGCTTGGCGTGCGCTGAAGCCGATGATTCCGCTGGGCGAGGAGAACCCCTACGCAGTACGTGTTGTTTCGGATATCCTCGAGTCGAACGGTTCGTCGTCGATGGCTACCGTCTGCGCCGGTACGCTGGCCCTGATGGATGCCGGTGTGAAGCTCAAGAAGCCCGTTTCGGGTATCGCTATGGGTCTGATCTCGGATTCGGCTTCGGGCAAGTGGGCCGTGCTGTCGGATATTCTGGGCGATGAGGACCACCTGGGCGATATGGACTTCAAGGTGACGGGTACGGCCGACGGTATCACCGCTACGCAGATGGATATCAAGGTTGATGGCCTTTCGTATGAGGTGCTGGCTGCCGCTCTGGAGCAGGCTCGTCAGGGTCGTATGCACATCCTGGGCAAGCTGACCGAGTGCATCGCCGAGCCGCGCGAGGATTACCGCGAGTTCGTGCCGCGCATCGTACAGATCACCATCCCGCAGGATATGATCGGTGCTGTGATCGGCCCCGGTGGTAAGGTGATCCAGGATATTCAGAAGACCACGCAGACGACCATCACCATCACGGAGGTGGACGAGAAGGGTATCGTCGATATCTTCGGTGTGGATAAGAGCTCGCTCGATGCAGCTCTGGCCCGCATCAAGGCGATCGTGGCTATCCCCGAGGTGGGCGAGACCTACCACGGTAAGGTTCGTTCGATCGTAGCCTTCGGTGCTTTCGTTGAGATTATGCCCGGCAAGGATGCTCTGCTCCACATCTCGGAGATCGATTACAAGCGCTTCGAGACGATGGACGAGACCGGCATCAAGGAGGGTGATGAGATCGATGTGAAGCTGATCGGTCTGGACGAGAAGACGGGCAAGCTCCGCCTCTCGCGCAAGGTGCTTTTGCCGAAGCCCGAGGGTTATGTAGAGCGTGAGCGTCGTCCCCGCCCCGAGCGTCAGGATCGTCCGCGCCGCGACAAAAACGAGAAAAAGTAGGCTAAAATCGTAAAAATGAGGAGCTGAGGACTATTTTTTTACCTATAAAAAGTAGTATTTCCGCAGAAAATTCTTTATATTTGCGAATGTGACCGACAAAGTGACGGAACAAACAAACACAAAACACTTAAATAAACAATTCAAACTATGAAAAACTTTCTGAAACTGAGCGTGGTGCTGGTAGCTGCTGCGCTGGCTTTCTCGAGCTGCAACTGCTTCAAGAAGATGGCCAAGTATCAGGACGAGGTTAAGGTAACCTGCACGCCTGAGATTCTGGTGCTGAACAACGGTGTGATTGCAGCCGATGTAAACGTAACCTTCCCCGTTGAGTATTTCAACAAGAAGGCTGTCCTGAAGGTAACGCCGGTTCTCGTATTCGAGGGCGGTGAGGTTGCCGGTCAGACGAAGTACTACCAGGGCTCGAAGGTAGACGAGAACTATGCAGTTGTTGATAAGAACAACGGTGGTAGCTACACGATGCACGTAGAGTTCCCCTACGACGAGCGTATGGACGAGTGCGCACTCCAGATGCGTGCCGAGATCAAGTGCCCGAAGGGTAAGTGCAAGGAGTTCACGCTGGTGAACCTGAACAACGGTGCTATCCCCACCAAGGAGGAGGCTGCTATCCTGGCCGGCGACGACGCTGCTGCCAAGAACGCTATCGAGCGTGAGTTCGGCCTCGTTGTAGCTTACGGTCTGAACACGCTGCAGAAGGACATTAAGTACGGTGACCTGATGGAGCCCATGGCCAACAACTACAAGCGCGTTACGACGGTGGTTAACAAGACCGACCTGCTCTACGCTATCAACTCGTCGAAGGTAACGAAGAAGAACAAGGCTAACGCCGACCTCGAGGCTTTCAAGGGTGATGTTGATGAGAAGCTGGGTAACGACCGCGCTACGCAGAACATCGCTGTGAAGGGTTACGCTTCGCCCGATGGTCCGGAGAAGTTCAACGACAAGCTCTCGAAGGCTCGTAGCGAGTCGTCGAAGGAGGTAGTTGTAGAGCTGCTGAAGGAGACGGGTCTCGATGTTGACGCTGCTGCTTATGGTGAGGACTGGGACGGCTTCAAGGAGATGGTTGCCGCTTCGGATATCAAGGACAAGAACCTGATTCTGCAGGTACTGAGCCTCTACAACTCGCCCGCTGAGCGTGAGGCTGAGATCAAGAACCTCTCGTCGGTTTACGGTGAGCTGAAGGATGACGTGCTTCCCGAGCTGCGTCGTGCTCAGATCGTGAACAGCACCGACATCCAGGGTAAGACCGATGTTGAGCTGCTCGCCGCTGCTAACCAGGGTGCCGAGATGACCGTTGAGGAGTACCTCTTCACGGCTCAGGAGCTGGCTAAGACCCCCGAGCAGGCTGTTGCTTTCCTCAAGGAGGCTGCTAAGCAGTATCCCAACGATGCTCGCGTATGGAACAACCTGGGTGTTGCTCTGACGAAGGCCGGTGAGAAGGCTGAGGCTCTGAAGGCATTTGAGAAGGCTGCCAAGGTTGATCCGTCGGCTGACCTGAACAAGAACCTCATCCTGGCTAACCTGGCTAATGGTAAGACCGAGGCTGCCAAGAAGTATGCTGCTGCTGCTGACGCTGAGGCTAAGGCTGCTGTTGCTGCTGCCGAGGGTAACTACCAGGCTGCTGCCGCTCAGCTCGAGGGCTACAACGCTGCTATCGCTTACGTGATGAACAACGACCTGGCTGCTGCCAAGAAGGCGCTGGCTAACGAGGCTTCGGCTGACGCTGACTACCTCCGCGCTGTAATCGCTGCCAAGGAGGGTCAGGTAGCTCAGGCTAAGGCTCAGCTGAAGTCGGCTATCGCTAAGGCTCCCGAGCTGGCTGAGAAGGCTGCTAAGGATGTCCTGCTGAAGGCTATCATGGAGGCTTAATTCGAATTCAAAACATCGAATTTCGAATTCAATATGAGTGGGGGTGCATTGCGCCCCCACTTTTTTTGTGATTGGTCAACGTGCGGCTTTACTTTTTTTTGCCCCGTTGCATTTAATTTGCAGAATTTTACCTATATTTGTAAAGTACTAAAAAAGTGAAAAACATGTACGCCAATCAACTCAACGACTATGCACCTGCCTGGAGTGTAGAGCAGGTAGATCAAGAGGTTGCCCGCATCAAGGAGGCTGCCAAGAAGAACGAGACGACAGAGGTCTATAAATTCTGCTACTCGACGATCGACCTTACGACCCTCTCGTGCAACGACTCGGTGAAGTCGGTGACGGCCTTTGCTACGAAGGCTGCCGAATTCTACCAGAAGTACCCCCATATCCCCAATGTGGCTTCGATCTGTGTCTATCCCTCGTTTGTCGAGACGGTAGGCCTGGCTGTGGATGGCACCCCGATGCGCATCACGAGCGTTGCTGGCGGTTTCCCCGCTTCGCAGACCTTCCTCGAGGTCAAGGCCCTCGAGATTGCCATGGCTGTTGAGAATGGTGCCGACGAGATCGATATCGTGATGAATGTAGGTCACATGCTCACGGGTGAGTACAACGAGGCTGCCGGCGAGGTGCAGATGTTGCGCGAGGAGTGCACCGAGGATGTGGTGCTGAAGGTGATTATCGAGTCGGGTGCGCTGAAGACGCCCGAGCTGATCCGCAAGGCTTCGCTGCTCTCGATGTTTGCCGGTGCCGACTTCGTGAAGACCTCGACGGGTAAGATCGACGTGGCTGCTACCCCCGAGGCGGCGGTTGTGATGTGCCAGGCGATTCGCGACTACTACGAGAAGACGGGTAAGAAGATCGGCTTCAAGGCGGCAGGTGGTGTCCGCACGGCCGAGGATGCAGCCCTCTACTATACGATTGTTGAGGAGATCCTGGGTCAGGAGTGGCTCACGCCCGACCTGTTCCGTATCGGAGCTTCGTCGGTGGCCAACAACCTCATCTCGGCTATCGAGGGGAGCCCCGTGAAGTACTATTAGTCGTTCTCCGCTTCTTGCGAGATAAAGCCCGTCCGACCAAGGTGTCGGGCGGGCATTTTTTGTTTTATGCACCCTATATATTATATAGGTGTCAAAAAAGGGAAACACGACATTGATTTTTTTTGTACTTTTGTCCTATCAATCCAAACCGAAAAATTTTGATTATGAAGAGATACCTCATTTGTGCGATTTTTGCATGGGTGGCATCGCTGGTGGCGCTGCCGGCCAAGGCTCAGTTTACGATCGACCGTGTTGAGGCTAAGACCGAGAGCATCAACTTTACGACGGCCGACACGATGAAGCAGACAACGGCGGCTTCGGATTACTTCTCGCGTGCACGCTACCGTGCCGAGCGTGCTGCGATTCGCAAGGAGCGCAACTCGCTCGAGATTACGAGCGGTATGCAGGGAACGCTCACCTCCTACAACGATCCCTGGGTCGATGTCTCGGGTGGTGATAACTCGATTGCCGTGGTGGCGAAGCTCTACCTGCACCACACCTTCACGAAGAACCTCTTCTCGGTGGAGACGAAGTTCGAGGGGGCCTTTGGTTACAACCGCATGAAGGTGGCTGTGCCGATGTACGACGGTGAGGGCAATACGATGGTCGACGAAAATGGTAAGACGATGATGGAGCGCGACGGTATCTGGTTCAAGAATCAGGATGAGTTCGCTGTGCAGATCTCACCTTCGTGGAAGATGTCGAAGAACTGGTCCTACGGTGCGAAACTCAAGTACCGCACCCAGATTGCCAAGGGTTATGCCTCGCGTACGGAGCAGAAGCGCAAGGATTTGAAGAGCAGCTTCATGACCCCGGGTTATCTGGATCTCTCGGTGGGTGTCACCTACGTCTGCCCGAGCAAGAAGGTGCCCATCAAGGTCGACCTCTCGCCGATCGCCATGAGTGCCGTCTATGCCAACAACAGCTGGATTCGCCGCGAGCAGTTCGACGAGGAGGGTAACCGCATCAAGAAGGCCTTCAACTACGGTATCGAGGATCCCGACAAGAGTTCGAAGTATGAGGGTGGTTCTTCGATTCAGATCGACTTCGACCGCAACTTTGGTAAGGATGATTTTCTGCGCTACCGAACGACGCTCTATTCGTTCTGGGGTTGGTTGACCAATATGGGTTTGGATAACAAGATTAAGCGCTGGGACGACTACAAAACTGCCCTTGAGCAGTGGGACGGCAACATCAAGACCAAACCCCGTCTGCCGATTCACCCCACGGTGCGTTGGGAGAATACGATCGATATTAAGGCTACGAAACTCTTGACCACCTCGATCTCGTTCCAGCTCTACTACAACCGTGCTCAGCACACGGCGCTTCAGACCAAGACGATTCTCTCGGTCGGCGTAAGCTATACGTTTAAGAACAAGTAATGGGAAGCTACAAAAACAGAATAGGTGCGATTTTGTTGCCGCTGATTATTGCGGTGGCGGTGGTCGTGGGTCTCTTTGGTGGCAACTACTTCGGTCGCCACAACAGCGCTGCGCAGTTGCGCGGAGTGCTGCAGCAGATGAACCACATCCCGCAGAACAAACTCACCCAAACTTTGGCCCTTATCGAGCACGACTATGTCGATTCGCTCTCGATGGATACCCTCGCCGAGCACCTGATTCCGTTGGTGCTCAAGGAGCTCGACCCCCACTCGGTCTACATCCCCGCCAAGGAGATGGCCGAGCTGAGCGATCCGCTTGAGGGGGAGTTCGACGGCATCGGTGTCGTCTTCAACATGGCGACCGACACGGTCATCGTGCTCAACGTGATTCCCAAGGGCCCGAGTGATAAGGCGGGCGTGAAGGCGGGTGACCGCATCATCGAGATTAACGACTCGCTTGTGGCCGGTCGCAACATTCCGCAGAACGATATTGTCAAGCAACTGCGTGGCAAGCGTGGTACGACCGTGCGCCTTGGGTTGGAGCGTCAGCACATCGACGGCTTGGTCGAGGTGGAGGTGACGCGCGACAAGATTCCCATCAAGAGCATCGAGTCGGCCTTTGTCCTGACCGACAGCATCGGTTACATCCGTCTGGGACAGTTTGCCAAGACCTCGCATTCGGAGCTGCAGCTCGCGCTCCTGAAGTTGCGTGCGCAGGGTATCACGCGTCTGATTTTCGACCTGCGCGGTAATTCGGGCGGCTTCCTCGATCAGGCAATCATGATCGCCAACGAGTTCCTGCACAAGGAGCAGCTCATCGTCTATACCGAGGATCGCAACCATCGTCAGCAGCGCCAATATGCCGACGGCACGGGTATGGCGCAGGATATGGAGGTGGCCGTCTTGATTGACGAGTACAGCGCCTCGTCGAGTGAGATTCTGGCCGGCGCCCTGCAGGACAACGACCGTGGTACGATTCTCGGTCGTCGCTCCTTCGGCAAGGGCCTTGTGCAGCAGCAGATCCCCTTTGCCGATGGTTCGGCCCTGCGCCTCACGATCGCTCGCTACTACACCCCCACGGGTCGCTCGATTCAGAAACCCTATACGATTGGTGACGATGAGAACTACGAGCTCGACATCTGGAATCGCTATCAGAACAACGAGTTCTTCACGGCCGATTCGATCCACTTTGCCGACTCGCTGAAGCGTGTAACGCCCAAGGGGAAGGTGGTCTATGGCGGCGGTGGCATTATGCCCGACCGCTTTATTCCGGCCGATACGACCGGCATGACCCCCTACTATTTGGAGGTTTCGGGGCGCAATATCCTCTACCGCTATACGATCGAGTATGCCGACCGCAAGCGCGAGGCGCTCAACGCCGTGACGACTGTGGCCGAGTTGCAGGCTCTGCTCGACAGCGATAAGCGCCTGGTCGAGGATTTCATCAGCTACGCTGCCCGCAAGGGTGTCAAGCCGCGCTACGGCGATATTCGTGAATCCCGCTCGCTGATCGAGGCACAGCTCCGTGCCTACATCGGTCGCAATACGGCCCTCGAGGATGACGGCTACTACGCCAACATCTACCGCGAGGACAATGTGATTATGGCCGCTATCGAGGCCCTCAAGGAGCCGCAGGCAATAACCACAGAAGAGTAGCTGCGCTTCGCGTTGTCGTTACTCGTTCAACCACCATACAAAAAGGGTCGCTCCACATCGGAGCGACCCTTTTTTTGTGCGCCGAGGGCTTTAGGCCTTCTTCGTGCGCTTGGTCTTCTTGGCCTCCAGGGCCTTCGTAACCTCGATCTCGAAGTCCGACAGCACATTCATGTAGTTGATGAAGGCGTCGTAAGCCGAGTCGTAGGGGTTGAAGTAGGAGTGAACGTCGCCGTCCGAGAGCCACTTGGTTGCCATGTAGTAGAAGTGGTCCGAGGTCTGGAGGAAGTTCCAAACGTAGTTGAAATCCTCGCTCTTGAGCTTGGCCACCTTCTCCTTCAGGGCGTAGAGCTTCGAGAAGGCCTCGTTCTGCAGCTCGTTACCGAGCCAAGCCGTAACGTCGCGCTCCTCATCGGCCCACGACATCGTGTGCGGGCAGTGGAGCACCGAAACGGGCTGGTACTTCTTGGCAGCCTCCGAAACCGTAGCGAACTCCATGCCGTTGTTGAGCATAGCGGCGGGCAGAGCCTTCATGAAGTCGAAGATACCCGTCTCAACACCCTGGTGCTCACCGAAGGTCTCGTAGTCCATGAAGAGGTTTACAACCTCGCCCGGAGTCTCCTCCGAAGCAACCCACGAAACATACTTCTCGGCCGTCAGCGGATACTGATCCCAGCCCTGGTTCGAGAAGCGGAAGGCGATATCATCCGAAAGCTTGTAGTTGCGCAGCAGGAGGCGCATCTTCTGGTCGATAGCGTTGGCGTAGATGTAGTTGGGCGACTTCCAACCCAGGATGTGACGAGCACCCTCGGCCAGCATCGTCTTGTAACCCAGCTCGGCTACCATGGCACCGATCTCATCCGAGTAGATGAGCTCCGTGTTGCGGAAGGCGGTCGGCTTCACACCGAACTCCTTCTTGATCATCGCAGCGTGCAGCTTCACCTGATCCGTGAAGTCCTCCTTCGAGGCCAGCGATGCGAGCGAGTGCGAGTAGGTCTCGGCGAGGAACTCTACGCAACCCGTAGCAGCAAGCTGCTTGAACGAGTCGAGTACCTCGGGGGCGTAGGCCTTGAACTGCTCAACGGCGATACCCGTGATCGAGAACGAGCAACGGAACTTACCCTTGTTCTCCTGAATGAGCTTCAGCAGCAGGGCATTCATCGGCAGGTAGCACTGGCGAGCCACCTTCTGCAGGATGGCGCGATTCGAGAGGTCATCCAGGTAGTTGTGGTCCTTACCCATGTTGAAGAAACGATACTTCTTCAAACGCCAAGGCTGGTGGACCTGAAAATAGAGACAAACAGTTTTCATATCGGTTGTTGTTTTTTATTTGTTTTCACTCTCTTCAACGATGCGCTCGTAGATGGTCTTCATCTTGGCGGCGACATTGTTCCACTTGAGGTTGGTAACCTCCTCCAGACCCTTCGTCGCGAACATCGTCGACAGGGCAGGGTACTTAATCAGACCATACATCGCGTCGGCCAGGGCATCCACATCCCAGTAATCGACCTTCACGGCGTAGTCGAGCACCTCGGCAACACCACTCTGCTTCGAGATGATGACAGGCACGTTCGAACGCATAGCCTCCAGCGGCGAGATACCGAAGGGCTCCGAAACCGAAGGCATCACATAGACATCCGACAGCTGGAACATCTTGTGTACATCCTCACCGCGCAGGAAGCCCGTGAAGTGGAAACGGTCGGCGATACCGAGGCGAGCCACACGACGAATCACGTGGTTCATCATATCACCCGAACCGGCCATCACGAAACGTACGTTGGGTACGCGCTTGAGCACCTTGGCAGCAGCCTCGACAAAGTAGTCGGGACCCTTCTGGTAGGTGATACGACCCAGGAAGGTGATGATCTTGTCGTCTACACCACGCTCGGGAGCTGCCGACGAATTCTCGGCGAAGCGCACAGCGTTGTGTACCGTAACCACCTTGTTGGCGTCGATGCCGTAGCGGTTGATGACGATGTTACGCGTGAGGTTCGATACGGCCATCACGCAATCGGCAGCCTGCATACCGGCCTTCTCGATGGCGTGTACCTGCGTATTGACATTCTCACCCGAACGGTCGTACTCCGTGGCGTGCATGTGCACCACCAGCGGCTTACCCGATACGCGCTTGGCTGCGATACCGGCGTAGTAGGTGAGCCAGTCGTGGGCGTGGATCACGTCGAACTGACCCTCCAGGTTCTTGGCAACCTGAGCGGCAACCACGGCGTAGCGGGCTACCTCCTCCATCAGGTTTGCACCATACTTACCCGAGAAGGTGTAGCGCTGCTTCCAGCAGTCGGTCGTCGACCATACACGCTTACCCGACTGTACATACTCGTCGTGGTACGTAGCGTACTCCTCGGGCGAGATGTAGGGCACCATATTCGAGTCGATGTGAATGAACGAAATCTTGTCCAGAATATCGTCTGCGCCACTCTCCGTAGAGCCATAGACGGCCTCCACGTCGCTGGCGTTCACTACGCGGATGAAACGCTGGTCCTCATCGCCATAGGCGTGGGGCACGACGAAGGTCACGTCCACACCGTTGCGAGCCAGACCACGGGTCATACCGTAGCAAGCCGTTCCCAAACCACCGGCAATGTGAGGGGGGAACTCCCAGCCGAACATTAATATTCTCATAATGCTATCTTTTTATTTTTTTTGTTACTTCGTTTTCGCAGCGGCTTTCGTCGTCTTCTTCACCGTCTTCTTTACCTCCTTCGTGGCCTTCTCCTCCACCTTGGCAACCTTCTTCGTGGCAGCCTTCTTGGCGGGGGCCTTCTTGGCCGGCTCCTTCTTTTCTTCCGCCGTTGCCGGAATCTGCGCAGGGGCCGGCGTTTGC
>JAUMXM010000003.1:68950-77264 GCA_030529085.1 Rikenellaceae bacterium
TGGCGGGGGCCTTCTTCGCGGGGGCAGCTACGGGCTCCTTGCGGCGACGGATCATCTCATAGATGTCGAGCACGGCGCTTACGCTCCAGGCCTGCGAGTAGGCACCACGCGAAGCATACGGGGGATCGGCGTCGTAGAGCTCGCAGATCGAACCGATGCCGTAGCTCTGGATATCCTCCTCGAAGTACTCCAGAATCTCCTCGGCCGTCGGCAGGTAGCGGTCGCCGTTGATGTCGAAGGCAGCAGCCACATAGAAGGGCAGCAGCCAGGGCCATACCGAACCGTTCTTACCGGCGAAGTCACGCTCGGCGGGGGTACCCTCCTGCGAACCGCGGTAGAGCGGGTTGCGGGGCGAAAGGGTGCGCAGACCGCGCGGGGTGAGCAGGTGCTGGCGAATCGTGCGCAGCACGTCGAGAATCAGCTCCGACGAGATCATCTTGTACTTCAGACCGCAGGCCACAACCATGTTGGGACGGATGAAGTCGTTCTTGCCCTCCTCGCCTACGTAGTCGGCCAGGTAGCCGTCGAGCGGGAAGAGTGCGTTGAACGCAGCGGCCGTCTTGGCGGGCAGCTCCTGCCACTCGGCAACGAACTGCTTGTCCTTGAACTCCGAAGCCAGCTCCAGGGCGTAGCATACGGCGTTGTACCACAAAGCCTCGACCTCGACCTGGTAGCCGTTACGCGGCGTTACGGCCTTGCCGTCGATCATCGAGTCCATCCACGTTACGGGGAACTCGGCCATCGAAGCCCAGATCAGACCGTTCTCGTTGAGTACGATGCGGCCGTCGATACCCTTGCGGTAGTTCTCCAGGATGCCCTTCATGGCTGCGCCATAGTGCTCCCAGATGTATTTCTTGCCCACATGCTCCTCGAGGCGCTGCAGCGTCCAGAAGAACCAGAGGGGTGCATCCACAGCGATGCGGGCCGAAGCCGAGCCGGTGAACATACCGTCCTCCATCTCACCTACGAGCGTGTCGAGTACGGCGATGCAGTCCTCCTTGTGGTTTTGGTTCAGCGTGATGCCGGGGAGCGATACGAAGGTCTGACGACCCTGCTCACCGTGCCAGGGATAACCCTTGATGACCTCCATGCGGCCATTCTTGCGGCGGATGACAAACTGGCGGGCAGCGTGCTCCAGGCAGCTGATAAAGTCAACTTTGTGCGTACGGCGGGCAATCGACGAGGTGAACGTCTCCTCGATCTCCTGGGCCGACTTCATCTCGTCGAGCGATGCCGAGAAGATGATGCTCTCGCCCTTCTTGAGCTCGCACTCGAAGTAGCCGGTCGTCAGCAGATCCTCGTAGCCGTCGTAGCCGCGAGCGATATCCTGCAGGTACTCGAAGTTGTAGTACCAATCGGGAGCAGGTACGAACTCGGCATCGGCCTTCGTGGTCTGCATGTAGAGCCAGGGGAAGTTGCCGTACATGCGGCACTTCACGCCGTTGATTGCGGGATACGACTTGCCGTCAGCCTCCATGTTGGCCTTCGTCAAGGCGTGCTTGTCGCGGAATGCAAGGAAGGGACGCAGGCGGAGCTTGGTCTCCGAGTGAGCATCAACGAGCGTGTAGCGAATCATGAGCTGCGTGCGCTTGTGGATCCACAGCATCTCCTTCTTCAGAATCACACCACCCACACGATAGGTGATCGTCGGGGTCGGGGTGTACTCGAAATCGGTGATGTACTTGTGGCCGCGCGGCTCATACACGCCCTGGAAGCGGTGCAAGGCCAGGTTGAACGACTGGTCGTGCTGCACAATCGTCTCGTCGAGCGACGAGAGCAGGACATACGTGCGATCACTGTCATCGATCGGTGCCACAATCAAACCGTGGTACTTACGGGTGTTGCAGCAGACAATCGTGGTGCTCATGTAACCGCCGATACGGTCGGTTGCGAGCATCTCGCGTTGGAGGGAGTACTCGAGGTTTCCCAGCGAGGCTTTGTCGAATGTTAAGGCTGACATATCGTATAGAATTCTGTTCGTACCCATAAAGATATTAAAAAAAACGGCAACTTGTATCGCTTTTTTCGAAAAAATCTTTTTGGGCGCTGTTTTTTTATTTAATTTTAAGTGGTTCACCCCCTTCGCCTTACCCCGAATGGGGCAGGCGAAAGGGGAGAATCCTATCTGGAGTATTCGGCGTTGGTCAACGCCGACGTACAGACGCTAAGCCCACTTAACAAGGGCGAAGTCCATACGGTAGGGCAGATGCTCGTTCTGCGGGAAGATACGGAGTGCGTAGTCGTAGGTACCGGCATCCTCGGGCATATAATCTAAGGTGTAGGTAACCAGGCTACCCTCCACCTTCGAACGCTCGAGAGCAATCGTGCGCTTCACGTCAACCGACTCGCGGCCAACGATCTGCTGGGCGATAACCATCTCGACACCAATATCCTCCGGACGGAGATTCTGAACGTCGAGCGTTACTTCGAAGTGGTACTTCTCGCCTACAAATACAGCCTCCTGCTCGATGCGGACACGCTCCGTATTGACAACACGTACCGAATCCCAAGCGGCCGAAACGCGACGCTTCCAAGCGGCGATCTCGCGGGCGAGCTGGTAGCCACCGGCTACGATCTCACGCTTGCGGGCAGCCAGCTTGTTGTAGAAGCGATCCTCGTAGTCGATGAGCATGCGGTTCGTCGTGAAGTTCGATGCGATGTCGGCCACGCAGCTCTTCACCGACTTCACCCACTCGTGCGGGATGTTGTCCTTGCCACGGTTGTAGTAGAGCGGTGCGATCTGATCCTCGATCGTGTTGTAGATCATCTCGGCGTCGAGCTCGTTCTGGAAGTTCTGGTCCGTGAAGGTGCGCTCCATCGGCAGCATCCAACCGGCGCCCTCCTTGTAACCCTCGACCCACCAGCCATCGAGTACCGAGAACTGCATAACACCATTCATTACGCACTTCTCACCCGACGTACCCGAAGCCTCCAAAGGACGGGTCGGCGTGTTGAGCCATACATCGACACCCTGTACCATGCGGCGAGCCAGCTCCATATCGTAGTTCTGCAGGAAGATGATCTTGCCTACGAACTCCGGCATAGCCGAAACCTCTACGATGCGCTTGATCAGATCCTGACCCGGCTTATCGTGCGGGTGAGCCTTACCTGCGAAGATGAACTGCACGGGGCGCTCCTTATTATTAACAATGGCGCGCAGACGGTCGAGGTTCGTGAAGAGCAGGTGGGCACGCTTGTAGGTGGCGAAACGACGGGCGAAACCGATCGTCAGCACCTCGGGCTTGATGCTCTCGATAACCTGCAACATCTGACGGGGCGAATCGAGACGTACCTGACGCGGATCGCTGTAGCGAGCGCGAATGTGGTTCACCAGGCGCTCCTTGAGCTTCATGCGCTCCGACCAGAGCTCCTCGTCGGGAATCTGGTTTACCTTCTGCCATGCCGGGATGTCGTAAACGTGGCCCGAGAAGGCATCGCCGAAGTAGCGTGCGTAGAGACGACGCAGCGACGTTGCAATCCAGGTCGGGAAGTGAACACCGTTCGTTACGTAGCCGATGTGGAGCTCGTTCTTGAAGTAGCCCGGCCACATGTTGCCCAGGATCTCCTTCGAAACCTCACCGTGGAGCCACGATACACCGTTGACCTCCTGCGAAAGGTTGCAAGCCAATACCGACATCGAGAACTTCTCGTTCGGATCGTTCGGGTTGGTCTTACCGAGGTTGATATACTGCTCCCAGGTGATACCCAACACGTCGGGATAGTGCGACATGTACTGACGCATCATCGACTCGGGGAAGGCATCGTGACCTGCAGGAACGGGGGTGTGGGTCGTGAAGAGCGACGACGAGCGGATAACCTCCAAAGCCTCCGAGAAGGTGAGCTTCTTGTGGTTTACCAGGTCGCGGATGCGCTCGATGCCGATGAAGGCGGCGTGACCCTCGTTGCAGTGGTAAACATCGTGCTTGATACCCATCTGGCGCAGGGCGCGGATACCACCGATACCGAGCAGGATCTCCTGCTTGAGGCGGTTCTCCCAGTCGCCACCATAGAGGAAGTGGGTAATCTGACGATCCTCCTCGAGGTTGGCCTCGTAGTCCGTATCCAAGAGGTAGAGATCGGTGCGACCTACCTGGCAGAGCCATACGCGCGCCGACAGGGTACGACCCGGCAGGGCGATGGTTACCGTCACCCAGTTACCGGCAGCATCGCGGACGGGCGAGATAGGCAGCTTATAGAAGTTCTGCGCCTCGTAGGTAGCCTCCTGGGCACCCTGAGCCGAAAGGCGCTGCGTGAAGTAGCCGTAGCGGTAGAGCAGACCCACGGCAGCCATCGGAACGTTCTTGTCCGAAGCCTCCTTCAGGTAGTCACCGGCCAGAATACCCAGACCACCCGAGTAGATCTTCAGCGACGAGTGCAGACCATACTCCATCGAGAAGTAGGAGATCGTCGTGGCGTCCTTTGCAGGCTTCTCCTCCATGTAGGTGCGGAACTGCTTGTAGACTGCGTCGAGCTGTGCGAGGAACTCCTTGTCCTGCTCGAGCTGCTTGAGACGCTCCATCGGGAGCTTGTCGAGGAAGGCGATGGGGTTCTGATACGACTCAACCCAGAGCTTGCGGTCGATGCACTCGAACAGGTCGCGAGCCTCGGCATTCCAGCACCACCAGAGGTTGCGCGAGAGCTCCTCGAGGGCGTGCAGACGAGTCGGCAGGTTCTTGTCGATCATCATGCGGTTCCAGTTGGGCTTCTCGGCGAAGAGCTGCTGGCGTACGAAGTTGATCTGCTCGGTGCGGGTACCGCCCTCGCCCAGGATGGCGCGGTTGGTACGCAGAGCCGAGGCCTCGAGAGCCTCCTTGTAAGCCTGCTCGTAGAAGGGGAAGAGGTTGCTCCACAGAGCCGTGTTCGAAATCTCGAGAGCCGAGCGGCGCGTAGCCTCTACCTGCTTCTGATCCATCAGGCTGAAGCGCAGCAGGGCGTCGGCAACCTTCATCGTCACCTCCATATCGTTGTAGTCGTCGCGGCGGATTACCTCCACACCGGCGTGCTCCGAGCGCTTGTCAACCCACAGACCGAAGCCGGCGAGGGTCGTCGTGATGGTCGGAACCGAGAAGGCAACCGACTCCAGCGGGGTGTAACCCCACGGCTCGTAGTACGACGGGAATACCGTAACGTCCATACCAACGAGCAGCTCGTAGTAGTGCTTGTTGAAGATACCGTCGTTGGCGTTCAGGTAGGTCGGAACGAAGATAACCTTCACCTTCGAGTTCTCGGTCGTGAGGATCGAGCCGCTCATGGCGTTGATTACCTGATCCGTCGACTGGTACTCCAGACGGTGGGTCGAGTACTTGCACTGGCTCTGGTCGATCGGGTTGTTCTTGTCGGCCAGGTGAGCCTGCAGATCCAGACGGGCACCGCTGTTGGCAGCCGGTACAGTGATGTAGGCCAGCACCTCGCGCTCGAGCTTATCCGACATAGCCAGACGCTTGAGCGACTCGATGAAGATATCCAGGCCCTTGTTGCGGAACTCGTAACGACCGCTCGTGCCGATGATCAGCGGATCGGTCGAGAACTTCTGACCCAGGCAGGCCTCAGCCACCTCGATCATCGACTTGCGAGCCTCGGCGCGCTTCTCATCGAACTCCTTGCCGGTCCATACGAAGTCGTTCTCGAAACCGTTGGGCGTAACGCCGTCGGGCTCGCGACCGATCAGGTACTTGCACTCGTTGGCCGTGATGTCGCTCACGGTGAGGAACGAGTCGGCAAACGAAGCGGCCTGCTTCTCGATCGAGTGCTTGGCCATCACGTTGAACTGGCGAGCCAGGTCGTCGGCGTTGAACTTCGTCAGGTCGTTGTAGAGGGGCAGGTGGTTACCTGCGATGCAGCGACCGATTACCGTTGCGTGGGTCGAGAAGAGGGTTGCGATGTAGGGGGCGTTCGAGCGCAGGTAGAGTGCACCGGCAGCCGTCATCCACTCGTGGAAGTGTGCGGCAACCTTCTCCGTAGCGGTGCAGAAGTGCTCTACATATGAGGCGATCACCTGACCTGCGGCCCAACCGAAGAGTACGGGCTCAACATAGTCCCACTGACCCGAGATCGAGTCTACGTGGTACTTGTCCCACAGCTCCTTGAGGATCTCGTCCTTCTTGGGGAAGAGCGACGTGAAGTCGATCAGAATGGCAACGGGCTCGCCCTGGATCTTCCAGCGGCCTACGCGGATACGGATACCCATCTCGTAGACGCTCTGGCGCCATGCGCGGAGCAGCGTAGCATCCTCCTCAAACTCGGGGCTCGAGCCCTCGTGCTGCAAATCGGGACCGATCAGCAGGTAGCGATCTCCAAACTTCTGGAGAGCGCTCTTGGTCTTTGTAGCAATGACGGTGTGGATACCACCGACCTTGTTGCAAACCTCCCAGCTCACCTCAAACAGGTAGTCGGGAGTCATCATTGTGTTTTTCATATATCGTTAAATTGTTGTTATTCCGAAGTATAAACTTTTCGGTTTTCGGCCGCAAAGGTAATACTTATATTTATATATTCCAATTTTTTCAAAAAATTTAAGAATGTTTTTCGCTCGCCTCTTTCTCCCGTTTTTCAACGCTTTATGCGCTAAAAAAGGGCGCCGATTACACGGTCAGAGAGCAAAAGACGCTCTTGGGGGATTTGTACCTGCTCTTTTTCGGGCGAGAGCAACCCTTCTTTGCGCAGCAGCTCAACTTCGCGCAGCAACAACGCGGTGGCTGTGGCTCCAAAGCGAGCCTCATATTCGGAGAGGGAAAACCCCTCGGAGGTGCGCAGGCGGGTCATTAGGAACTCTTCGCGCTGCTCCTCGGCGGTCAGGATCTCCGTTTCGGGGGCTGCTCCTGCCAGGTAGTTCGTCACCGAGCTTACATTCCACGACCGCGATTTCCCGTCGAAGGAGTGGGCTGCGGGGCCAATTCCGAGGTAGGGTGTCGAGTCCCAATAGCGGCTGTTGTGGCGTGCACGGTAGCCCTTCAGGGCGTAGTTCGAGACTTCGTAATGCTCGAATCCGGCCTCGGTTAATCGCTTGTGTACCAGCAGGTATTCTGCTTCAGCCTCCTCGTCCGAGATGGGCTTCATCGCCCCCTTTTCGACCATCGCGCCGAAGCGTGTTCGCTCCTCGATGGTGAGCAGGTAGGCCGAGATGTGTTGCACCCCGAGTTTCAAGGCGCGTTCGAGCGATCGCTCTAACACCTTCTCGCCAAAACCCGGCAGGCCGAACATCAGGTCGATGGTCAGGTTCTCAAACCCGGCATCTTGGGCCCGCTTGACGGCCTCTTCGGCCTCTTGGGCGGTGTGACGGCGATTCATCAACTTCAGGCAGTCGTCGTCAAAGGATTGAATCCCCATCGAAAGGCGGTTGATGCCGATCCTGCGCAGTGCCTTGAGGTAGTCGCCCGTCAGGTCGTCGGGGTTGGCCTCGAGGGTTGTCTCCTCGACCTCCGAGCAATCAAAAAACCGCTCGCTGGTGGTCATCAGTTGCTCCAATTGCTCCACCGAACAGCATGAAGGGGTGCCTCCGCCGAGGTATCGCGTCCCGATTTTGGCGCCCCCGAGGTAATTTTGCCGTTGCTCGATCTCCCGACACATCGCCTCCACAACCGCAGGCAAATCCTTCAGAAGTGCCGTGCGGTAGAAGTCGCAATAGCTGCAAATTCGCTTGCAGAAGGGGATATGGAGGTATATTCCGGCCATCGGCCCACAAAGATAGAAAAATCTTCGAATAATCAAAAACAAAACGATTGAATTTCGCAATGTTACGCAATTGTTAAATTTTCTTAATTTATTTATAAAAAATTTGCATAACTCAAAAAGTCGCCTTACCTTTGCAGTGAAGTTTTAAGGTTCATTTTTAGGTTAGTAGTTTTAGGTTGGTAGAGGAGAAATCGACCGCTGCAGCACTAAGTGTTGCTCAGATGCCACCGAGCGGTGCTCGCCGGTGTGAAGTCGAAGACGGTTGATGGACCTCAAAAATAGGGAGTTGTGCAAACAACTCCCTTTTTTTGTCGCTACCCATCGATTTTCGCGCACTTATACCTATCTTTGTGTAGATACCTATTTTATTTATGAGAACACTACTTCTTGGTGCATTGGCACTTTTGATGGTGCAAGGTTGCACCTCATCTGCCGTTGCTCCCGATACCGATCGTGGTTGGGAGGGTAAATCCCGTGTGGTTGTGATGACCGATGGCGAGGTCGACGACCGTTGCTCGATGGTCCATTTCCTGCTCTATGTCAACGACATGCAGGTCGATGCCATTATTCAGAGCAATTCCTGTTTCCAACGTAAAGGATGGAGCTCCGAGCCCTGGATCGAGGAGCAGATAGCGGCCTACGA
>JAUMXM010000051.1 GCA_030529085.1 Rikenellaceae bacterium
AAAAAAAAGAGGGGAAGCAAAAGCCTCCCCTCCCGGTGCAAAGCCGCACCCTGCTTATTTAACGGCGTTAACTACTGCCTCGAATGCCTTCGGCTCGTTCATAGCCAGGTCGGCCAGAACCTTACGGTTCAGGGCGATACCCTTCGTGTTGAGCTTACCGATAAACTGCGAATACGTCATTCCCTGGGCGCGAACTGCAGCGTTGATACGAACAATCCACAGCGAACGGAACGTACGCTTCTTGAGCTGGCGGTGTGCATAAGCATACTGCAAACCCTTCTCGACCGTATTTTTCGCTACGGTCCAAACGTTTCCCCTTGAACCAAAGTTACCCTTGGCAAGTTTCAAAACCTTTTTTCTGTGCGCGCGAGACGCAACAGCATTCACTGAACGTGGCATAATGTAAAAGTTTTAGTAGAGCTCACAGCGATGCGGTTCTCCCGCATTCTTTGGGGCTGTTCCGCTCCCGATTAATAAAATGTTGTTGGTTAAATCGGTTTCCCGAGCTATTTATTTAACCAGCAGATTCTTGATTTTGGCCTCATCAGCCGCAGAAACGGTGCTCGAATAGCAGAGGTTACGCTTCTGTTTCGTCGTCTTTTTGGTCAGGATGTGACTGTGATAAGCGTGCTTACGCTTGATCTTTCCCGTGCCGGTGAAGGTAAAACGCTTCTTCGCCGCGGCATTAGTTTTCATTTTTGGCATTGTTGTAAATAGTTAATTAGTTAAACATAGCGCGCAAAAGTACGCAAAATTTTGATGATGACCAAAATTTAATCAAAAATTTGGGGGTAAAGATGCAAAATGGGGATCCTTGGCCCCTCATTGGCGGATTCACGAGGGCTCAGATTTTGCAAATTCGACAAAATTCACTATCTTCGGGAAACCAAACCGTCCTCGGACGAAACAACGATGCAAGCTAAAACCTTTTACACCTTACTATTTATGGGTCTGTTATCAATTTTTGGATGTGGCAAGAAGCCCGTCTACCCCACCGATACAATCACCACGCGCGAAGGCAGTGAGCTGACGTTCCACTTCTATGCCCACGCCTCGCTGGCCATCGAATGGAACGAGAAGATGATCTACATCGATCCGGTGATGGATCACGCCGACTACTCGAACCTGAAGAAGGCCGACATCGTGCTTGTCACCCACCACCACTCCGACCACTTCGATCGCCAGGCTGTCGATGAGGTGACAACGCGCTCGTCGGAGGTTGTCTGCGACCGCACCTCGGCCGAGGCCTTTGATATGAATTGCCACACGATGCGTCCGGGCAGCATTGCAACGCCGGTCGAGGGGGTCAAAATCGAGGCGGTAGCGGCCTACAACACCTCGGAGGGGCACCTCCAATTCCACCCCAAAGATCGTGAGGATTGTGGTTATATCGTCACCATCGAGGGGACGCGCATCTACATCGCAGGCGACACGGAGCCGACCAAGGAGATGAAGGCGCTCAAGAACATTGATGTGGCCTTCCTGCCTGTCAACCAACCCTACACGATGACCGTCGAGCAGGCTGCGGAGGCTGTCAAGGCGATCAAGCCGACCATTTTCTACCCCTACCACTACGGCCAGGTGGAGCAAAAGACCGACCTGGAGGCGCTCCAGGCGGCCCTCGAGGGGGTGACCGACGTGCGCATCTTCCCGATGGAGTAACGCCCCAAGCGACTGATACAAACAAAAAAAGCAACCCTCATCGGGTTGCTTTTTTCGTGATCGCGGAGCGGCTCGAACGCTCGACCGGCAGCTTAGAAGGCTGCTGCTCTATCCAACTGAGCTACGCGACCATCGGTCGATTTTGGCTTTCGACGGTGCAAAAGTACGCATTTTCCATCCAAAAGCAAACTTTTTCAGCCAAAAAGCGTTTAGTGGCGGTAAGTTCCCTGCCACGTGGTCGTATTCCCGACACCATCGCGCACCACCAGGCGCACCTTGTGCATGGCACCCGTAGCGGGTCGATCGAAGTGGAAGACAAGCGTGCCACGCGAGGGGTAGCGGTCGATCGGACGCCACTCGCCGTCGATCTCGAGGCGGTAGGAGGCGATGCCCGTGAAGTTGTCGGCCACGCGGAAGGTGATGCGGTTATCCTTCTGCAAATCAGCCCCTTCGCGGAAGAAGGGTCGAATGGTGGGGGCCACCGTATCGGCCACCACAAAGTAATCACCGGCCGTGCGGGTCGAGACAGTAATCTCGTCGTGCTCGACCTTGCCGCCCAGCGAGGCAGCATAGCCGCGCCAGGTGCGCGCCGCCATCACCGTCTTGAGGCGCAGCGAGTCGGGCACATGAGTACGGATGGTCACCGTGGCCGCCTTGCGCATCGGAGTCTTGGCATCCAGCACGCGGTAGGCGGGTGAGAGAACCACGACCGTCGAATCGAGCTTGGGGATTGTTCCGGGCTCGATGGCCGCCGTAGTTGTCTCATAGAGGGACTCGGCAGGAAGGTAGTAGCTAAACTCATCCTCAAGGCGAAAACTCTTGCCCTCCTTCATAGGGATCAGCTCTTCGCCCACAGCAAGTACCGGAATCGAATCTGTGCGCTCGACACCTACGAGGGGGATACTGAGGGTCGAGCGGTTGCCGCAATCATCCTCGCAGATAAGCTCCAGCGTGCGCTCCTGCCCCACCTCACTACGCACCAGACCGCGCTCGACAAGGGTCGGATAGCAGAACGAGGGGGCTCCTTCGAGCTGCGCGAGGCGAATCACCTCGTTGCGCGAGCCGAGTTGCAGGGGGTAGCAGCTCACCGCGTCGCACGAACGCGAGAAGGCGTGGGTGAAGTGGTCAATGCGGAACTCGAAGATCGGCTCTCCGTCGAGGGTAGCCGCGATGCGCCACACGGCAAAGGTGTTGGCCACGCCGTTGCGACGGTCGGTTACCTCGGCGATGAAATAGCCCTTGCGGCCGACGGGAATCGGTTCCTCGCGCGTGAGGCGGTAGCCCTGCTCGGCATCGCGCACCACGTTGTAGCTCTCACGCGGGAAGTGGATGCAACGCCCCTCGAGCGAGTCGATCGCCACATAGTGGAGCTTCATAAAGCGGGGCGGAAGCGAGTCATTGGGGGTGATGATCCCCTCGCTGACCACATTGCGCAGACGCTGGTCGCGCGAGTCACGCAGCTCGAAGTGGAGGTGCGGACCGCCCGACGAGCCGCTGTTACCCGAGTAACCGATCAAATCGCCCTGCTTGACGGGGTACAGCTCGGCCGTCAGCCAGCGATCGACCGTATTGGATTTGCGACGGTAACGCTCGGCCTGCATAAAGGCCTCGATGTCGGGTCGGAAGCGCTGCAGGTGGCCATAGACGGCCGTCTGACCATTCTCAAGCGTGAGGTAGATGGCACGCCCGTAGCCGCCCGGCTGTACGACGATGCGCGAGACGTAGCCATCGGCTACCGCCACGAGGGGTTTGCCCTCCACGCCGTCGGTCTTGATGTCGATGCCGGCGTGAAAGTGACCGGGGCGCATCTCGCCGAAGTTGGCCGAGTAGAGGCCGGGAACCTCGCGGATGGGATAGATGTAATCGGCAGGGTTGAGTTTGGTTTGTGCCGCCAACGCCAGCGGGGCGAGGGTCAGCATCAGGAGTATCAATCTTCGCATTCGAAATCTTCGTTTATCGGAAGCTGTTCGACGGCGTCGCGCACCGACTCGAAGTCGTAGCCGAGCGAAAGGCCGTAGCGGAACAGCTTGTTTTTCAATTCATAAGTTGTTTTGGCGCGCACGGTGCGCAGTTTGCGTTCGAGCCGCTCTTGCAGGCGGTCGCGCAACTTCTGAGCGTCGAGCTGTCCGAGGGCCTCCTCGATAACCTCCGCGGCTACCTCCTTGCGGCGCAGGGCGGTGCGGATCTTGTAGGCTCCCCAGCCGCTCAAGTTGAGTTTCTCGCGCACGAAGAGCTCGGCGTAGCGGCTGTCGTCGATAAAGCGATCGCGCACAAGGCGTGCCAAGACCTGCTCCATATCGCTCGGAGCGACCCCCCAGCGGCGCATCAGGCGACGGGCATCCCCCTCGCACTTCTCGGCACGGGCACAGAGGCGCATGAGCGATGCGAGGGCCTCATCGGCCGTTTTGGTGCGGGGCTTATCGGGGTTTATCTTCTTGGATTTCGGCAACATAGCATACGCGGTTTATCTTGCAGGTCGCAACGTACCACCACCTCTTCGTAACCTAAGCGCTCCATCAAATCACGCATCGCCTCGGCCGCCTCGTGGTAGATCTCGAAGTAGAGCTTACCGCCCTCGACGAGCAGCGTGCGCCCCGCCTCGGCAATGGCACGGTAGAAGCACAGAATATCCTCGTCGGGAACAAAGAGGGCCAGATGAGGTTCATTCTCAAGTACGTTGCAGTGCATCGTTGCGCGGTCGGCATCGGGTACATAGGGGGGATTCGAGACGATCACATCGAACTGCTCGTCGAAGCATTCAGCCAACCCCTTCAAGGCATCGCCCTCACGGAAATCGACCTCGGCACCAAGTCTTATGGCATTCGCGCGCGCCACGGCAAGTGCCTCGGGCGAGATATCGAGGGCAAAAACACGCGCCTCGGGCAGCTCCAGCGCCAACGTTGTGGCGATGCAGCCGCTACCCGTGCCCACATCGAGCAGACGGCGTGCTGCGCGCTCCTCGCGGCGAATCCAATCGACCAGCTCCTCGGTCTCGGGGCGCGGAATCAAGACGCGGCCATCGACCGCGAAGGTGCGGCCGAAAAAGTCGGTCGTACCTATTATATACTGCATCGGCTCACCGGCAGCAAGGCGTGCGGCGTAGCGCTCAACAGTGCTCTTTTCAACGGGAATTTCGCGCGTGGGATCGGCCACCAGCGGGGCGGTGTAGTCGCCCAGATCGGCCAGGTATGCCGCCACAAGCAGGGCTATCTGGTGTGCCTCGCGCCCCTCATACAGCGGTGCTACAGCACACTCCAAGATATGAATCAACTCCTTGGCCTGCATCCTCTTTAAGCGCGTAATGAGAGTTCTGCCAATGCAATGGCAACCACCGCCTCGGCCACCACCTGACCGCGCAGTGCCACACAGGCGTCGTGTCGGCCACGAATCGCAAGGGGGGCCATCGCACCCAGCGCGCGGTCGAAGGTCATCTGCTCGCGCGCAATCGAGGGGGTCGGCTTGAAGGCGAGGCGCACCACCAGCTCGTTGCCGTTGGTGATGCCACCGTCGATACCTCCGGCGTGGTTCGTGAGGGTCGTACCCTCGGCATTGATAATCGGGTCGTTATTCTCCGAGCCGCGACGTTGCGCTACGGCAAAGCCGTCGCCAAACTCCACACCCTTGACCGCCGGAACAGCAAAGGCCAGGTGGGCAACAAGGCTCTCGGCCGAGTCGAAGAGGGGCTCGCCCCAACCGCTCGGAAGACCTCCCACGCGGCACTCGACAACGCCTCCCACCGAGTCGCCCTCGGCAGCAGCGGCGCGTACAACCTCCTCAAAGCGCGTCGGATCGCTCTCACCCCCGACGCTGACCATCGAGGTCGCAAAGCGGAGCGTTTCGGGCAGCATCTTCTTGGCCACCACACCAGCGGCCACCAAAGCCACCGTCAGACGCGCCGAGAAGTGGCCGCCACCACGCGGATCGTTCATACCGTCGAACTTATCGGCTGCCACACGATCGGCATGCGAGGGGCGGAAGTGGTGTTTCAGGTTGGAATAGTCGCCCGAACGGGTATTGCTGTTCTCGAAGAGAATGGTCAGCGGAGCTCCCGTCGTGTGACCCTCATACACACCCGACAGGATGTGCGGCAGGTCGGCTTCGGCACGGGGCGTCGTCCCCGCCTTACCACCGCGACGACGGCTCAAGTCGGCCTCGAAGTCGGCCTCCGTGAGGGCTATGCCGCCTCGCACACCGTCGATCGTGATACCGACTGCGGGGCCGTGCGACTCGCCCCAAATCGAGAGGCGGAAGGAATTTCCAAACTGATTCATAGGCGCTTATTTTACGCGAACAGACTCCAACTGTTCGAAGAAATCGGGATAACTCTTGGCGACACACTCCGCTCCGTGGATCACCATTACACCGTCCGAGCAGAGACCTGCCACGGCCAGCGACATGGCAATGCGGTGGTCGTTGTGGCTCTCAACCTCCGCAGCACGAATCTTACCGCCCCAGACGCGCATCGTATCCTCCTCCGAGATGTCGATGCGGATGCCGAGTTTCGAGTACTCCTTGTAGAGGGTCTCGGCTCGGTTGCTCTCCTTGTGAATCAGGCGGTTGGTGCCTTTGAGAACGGTCTCACCCTCGGCCTGCGAAGCGAGGGCCACCAAGGCCGGAAAGAGGTCGGGACACTGCGTAGCATCGAACTCGAAGCCATGCAGCTCGCGCTGTGCTACCGTAATCGAATTGCCCTCATCGATAATCGAGGCTCCGGCACGCACCAGCGCATCCAAAATCGCCGTATCGGCCTGCTTCGAGAGGGTCGAGATATTCTGCACACGCAACTCACCCGCCACAGCACCTGCCACCAACAACATGGCGGCGGCGCTCCAATCCCCCTCGATGGTCAGATCGAGCCCCTTGTAGCGTTGTGAGCCGGGGATATAGAACTCGGTATAGTCGCGATGGAAGATGTTGACGCCAAACTTCGACGCCGTGTCGATCGTCATATCGAGGTAGGGGGTCGAAACCGCCTTGCTCACATAGAGGGTCGTATCGGTGGGAGCCATCGGCAGAGCGAGCAACAGACCCGTGATGAATTGCGACGAAACAGAGCCATCGACCTCCGTTTCACCACCGGTCAGCGGGCCACACACCTCGATCGGGAGTCGGCCATTGCTATCGCTCACCGTAGCGCCAAGTTGACGCAGCGGAGCGATCATCATATCCATCGGTCGCTCGAGCAACGAGCCACGTCCCTCGATGCGTATCGGACGATCGGCAAGGGCCGCAATGGGGCTGAAGAGGCGCGAAGCGAGTCCCGACTCACCCACAAAGAGGGTGTTTTCGCGGGGCGAAAGACCACCTCCGATCGAGAGGGTACTCTCGTCGACCTCGATCACCTCGGCACCCAGCGTGTGGATACAACCCAACGCCGAGAGGGTATCCTGGCAAAAGTCGATTTTGCGCAACACGGTATGCCCCTGCGCCAAGAGCGAAAGGGCCAGAGCACGTTGGGCATAACTCTTCGACGAGGGCGGCGTAAGGGTGCCCGCCAGGCAGCCTCGGGCTACTAAGCGGTCCATACTACTCCTCCTGCTGTTGTTTGAGATTGCCACCCTTGGCCAGGAGTTCCTGCGTGACGTGGTGGCTCTTCTTGAGCTCGAAGTTCTGACCCAGGTAGACCTTGCGCACCATCGGGTCGGCAGCCAACTCCTCGGCCGAACCGGTCTTGAGGATCTTACCCTCGTACAAGAGGTAGGTGCGGTCGGTGATGGCGAGGGTCTCATCGACGTTGTGGTCGGTGATGATCACACCAATATTCTTATGCTTGAGCGTGGCGACAATCGACTGAATATCCTCGACGGCAATCGGGTCGACACCGGCAAAGGGCTCATCGAGCAGGATAAACGAAGGGTTGATAGCCACAGCACGGGCAATCTCCGTACGGCGACGCTCGCCACCCGAGAGCTGGTTACCGTAGCTCTTGCGCACCTTCTGCAAGCGGAACTCCTCGATCAGATCCTCTACGCGCTGACGCTGATACTCCTTCGAGAAGTTGGTCATCTCCAAGACGGCACGGATGTTGTCCTCGACCGAGAGGTTGCGGAATACGGAGGCCTCCTGGGCCAGGTAGCCCACGCCAAGTTGCGCACGCTTATAGACCGGCAGATCGGTGAGCTCCGAGACTACGCCTTCGTCGTTTTCGAGGAAGATCTTACCCTCGTTGGGCTTGATAAGCCCCACAATCATATAGAATGTGGTGGTCTTACCGGCACCGTTGGGACCCAGCAGACCGACAATCTCGCCCTGCTTAACATCGATCGAAACATGGTTTACAACCGTTCTCGATTTGTATTTCTTGACCAATTCGCTTGTGTATAGACGCATAAGCTTCTTGTGATTGATTTTTTCGTGTAAATTTTCCACAAAGTTATGTTTTTTTTAGAAAATTTTTTTATCTTTACATTGAAATTTCTGATTTAAGTACCAAACGCAACGATGGAACGATATGATTCTGCCCTTTTGCACGCTCGATTGAAAGAGTATTTCGGCTTCTCGGCCTTCAAAGGCAACCAAGAAGCCGTTATTAGCAACGTGCTGGCCGGACGCGATACCTTTGTATTGATGCCCACCGGTGGTGGCAAATCACTCTGCTACCAGTTGCCTGCCATGTTGATGGAGGGGGTAGCCATCGTTATTTCGCCCCTGATCGCCCTGATGAAGAATCAGGTCGACTCGATGCGTGCCTTCTCGGAGAATCCCGGCATTGCCCACTTTCTGAACTCGTCGCTCAACAAGTCGGCCGTACAGCAGGTGCGCCAGGATGTCTTGGATGGCAAGACCAAGCTCTTGTACTTCGCCCCCGAGTCGCTCACCAAGGAGGACAACGTAGCCTTCCTGCGCAAAATCAAAGTTTCGTTCTACGCCATCGACGAGGCACACTGTATTTCGGAGTGGGGACACGATTTCCGCCCCGAGTATCGCCGTATTCGCCCCATCATCAACGAAATCGGCAATGCGCCGCTGATCGCCCTGACAGCAACGGCCACCCCCAAGGTGCAGATGGATATTCAGAAGAACCTCGGCATGAGCGATGCAGCGGTCTTTCGCTCCTCGTTCAACCGCCCGAACCTCTACTACGAAATCCGCCCCAAGCGCAATGTAGACCACGATATCATCCTCTATATCAAGCAGAACGAGGGCAAGAGCGGCATCATCTACTGTCTGAGCCGCAAGAAGGTCGAAGAGCTGGCCGAGCTGCTCATCGCCAACGGCATCAAGGCCCACGCCTACCACGCCGGTATGGATGCAGCCACACGTGCCGCCAACCAGGATGACTTCCTCATGGAGCGTGTCGATGTGATTGTCGCCACGATTGCCTTCGGTATGGGTATCGACAAGCCCGATGTGCGCTACGTGATCCACTACGACATCCCGAAGTCGCTCGAGGGCTACTACCAGGAGACGGGTCGCGCCGGTCGCGACGGTGGCGAGGGCCACTGCCTGACCTTCTACAGCTACAAGGATATCCAGAAGCTCGAGAAATTCATGCACGGCAAGCCGATTGCCGAGCAGGAGATCGGCAAACTGCTGCTGCTCGAGACGGTCTCCTACGCCGAGAGTTCGATGTGTCGCCGCAAATCGCTGCTCCACTACTTCGGCGAGGAGTACAAGGAGGGCAACTGTGGCAATTGCGACAACTGCCGCCACCCGAAGCCGAAGATCGACGCCAAGAAGCAGCTTAAATTGGCACTCGAGGCGTTGAGCGACCTGGGCGACAAGTTCAAGGTCGACTACCTGATCAGTGTCCTGACGGGCAAGAATACCGCCCTGATTAAGAGCTACAACCACCACACCAGCAAGTGGTTCGGCGCCGGTGACGAGCACGATGCCCGCTTCTGGGGTGCCGTGATGCGCCAGGCTCAGATCCTGGGTCTGATCGACAAGAATATCGAGAACTACGGTCTGATTTCGATCAATAAGAAGGGCGAAGCCTTCATCGACAAACCCCACAGCGTGACCATCACCCTCGACCACGACTACGACGAGGAGCAGGCAGCCGAGGAGCACAGCGGCCCGCAGGGTCGCGGTGGCGCCGCCGATGAGGAGCTCTACGCCATGCTGAAGGACCTGCGCAAGAAGGTGGCCAAGCAACACGAGTTGCCCCCCTTCGTGATCTTCCAGGATCCCTCGCTGGAGGATATGTCGGTGCAGTACCCCATCACCATCGAGGAGATGCAGAACATCACGGGTGTCGGTGTGGGCAAGGCGCGCAAATTCGGCCAGGAGTTCATCAACCTGATCAAGGCCTATGTCGAGGAGAAGGAGATCATCCGTCCGCAGGATATGGTCGTGAAGGGTGTCGCCTCGAAGTCGGGCAACAAGATCTTCATCATCCAGTCGATCGACCGCAAGATGGATTTCGAGGATATTGCCCGTGCCAAGAACCTCGAATTTGACGAGCTACTGACCGAGGTCGAGACGATCGTAAACTCGGGCACGAGGCTCGATGTCTCCTACTATGTACGTCGCAACATCGAGGAGGACAAGATCGAGGATATCTACCTCTATTTCAAGGAGGATGCCGAGAGCGATTCGCTCGAAGCAGCCTACGAGGAGCTGGGTGGCGACTACTCCGAGGAGGAGATCCGCCTGGTACGTATTATGTTTATGTGCGACGAAGGAAACTAATCGATGGCAGAAGTAAGAGCTAAAAAGGCGTTGGGTCAGCACTTCCTGACCGATTTGAACATCGCCCGCAAAATATGTTTTTCCCTTTCAGGCGGCTCGGAGGAGTCGCCTTGTGAGGTTTTGGAGGTGGGCTGCGGCATGGGGGTCCTGACCCAATTCTTGTTGGGACGCACCGATATTCGCACCTGGGGCGCCGAGATCGACTCCGAGAGTGTCGAGTACCTCCACGCCCACTACCCCGACTTCGCCCCCCGACTCATCGAGGGCGACTTTCTGAAGATGAACCTGCGCGAACGCTTCCCCGAGGGGCTGCAGGTGATCGGCAACTTCCCCTACAACATCTCCTCGCAGATCTTCTTCAAGGTCTTGGAGAACCGCGACCTGATTCCCGAGTGTGTCGGCATGATCCAAAAGGAGGTCGCCGTGCGCATCGCCGAGCCTCCCGGCTCACGCGAGTATGGCATCCTCTCGGTGCTCTTGCAGGCCTGGTACGACATCGAGTACCTCTTCACGGTCAACGAGACGGTCTTCAACCCGCCCCCGAAGGTCAAATCGGCCGTCATCCGCCTCAAGCGCAACGGGGTCGAAAAGCTCGACTGCGATGAGGCGCTCTTTATCAAGGTGGTAAAGGCCTCGTTCGGCCAGCGTCGCAAGATGATTCGCAACTCGTTGCGCTCGGTCTTCGGCAACTTCGGCGGTGAGGAGCACCCCTTCTTCTCGCAGCGCGCCGAGCAGCTCTCGGTGGCCGATTTTGTCAATCTCACGCAGTGGGTCGAGGCACACCTGGCATAGCCCAAGGCGAAATATTGCCATTCTTCAAGCAAAAAACAGGCAACTCGGAATCGATTTTCCCTTATTTTTCAACACTTTTTCGATTCAAAGAGTTGTTTTTTTGATTTTGGCGCACTATCTTTGCACCCGAAATAAGCCGAAAGGCTGAGCGTTTTTTATTAACCTTTACAAAATTTTATAGCAAATGGCTGTTAAAATTCGTCTGGCACGCCACGGTAAGAAGGGCTATGCCTTCTATCACATCGTTGCCGCAGATAGCAGAGCGCCACGTGATGGTAAATTCATCGAGAAGTTGGGTACCTACAACCCCAACACGAATCCTGCTACGATCGACCTGAACTTCGAGCAAGCACTGGGTTGGTTACTCAAAGGCGCACAACCTACGGATACCTGCCGTGCAATCCTCTCGTACAAGGGTGTTCTCTACAAGAAGCACCTGCTGGGTGGTGTAGCTAAGGGCGCTTTCACCGAGGCTGAGGCTGAGGCTCGCTTCAACAAGTGGGCAGAGGCTAAGTCGGGAAAGATCGAGGCTAAGACCAACAAGCTCGCTACCGATGCTAAGTCGGCTGAGAAGGCTCGTCTGGCTGCTGAGGCTAAGATCAACGAGGAGCGCGCTAAGGCTATCGCCGAGAAGAAGGCTGCTGCTGAGGCTGCCGCTGCTGAGGCTG
>JAUMXM010000052.1 GCA_030529085.1 Rikenellaceae bacterium
CAGATACTCCTTGATATTGTGGAGCACCTTTTCGCTCAAGCGGACAAAGGCCTGCTTCGTGCGGCCGGTCGAGACATTGACCGTGCGAACCTTGGGGTGGGTCATCAGGTGCTCACCACCCAGCGCACCCAGCGTGTCGCAGTAGAGACGATTCTCGCCCCCGTTGAGCCAGCGGAGCATCGGCTCCTCCTCCCAGGCGGGCGAAAGTCCCGTGTTGAAGAGCACCTTGTGGTGGCCCAGCGCCTCGAACTCAGCCTCGTGGAGCAGTACCGTATTCTTGTTCAGGCAGCAGAAGACCACATCACTCGTCGCAAGCACCTCGTTGAGGGGGAGGAAGCGGTAGCCCTTCTCGCGTGCCCACGCCTTCTCCGAGCGGGCAAAGTAGCTCACCTCGGCACCGAAGAAGCGCATCGCATCGGCGATCATGCCGCCCGACTTACCCAGGCCGACAACACCGACACGGAGCCCCGTAATCTCGCGAGGCATCCCCTCCCAGGGCTCCTCGCCGAAACCGTGCATGAGGCGCACCAACTCGCTTACGACATACTCGATGACGCCCTCGTCGCCGTAGTCGCGGATGCCCGTCACGGTGATTCCGCGGCTCTCGGCGTAGCGAATATCGACATTAGCACTCTCGGGGGTGTAGAGCGAGCAGCACATGCCGACATACTTCAGGTTCGGGCAGTGCTCCATTGCCCCCTTCTCGAGGCGCGAGGTGTAGCTCAAAAGCACGCAATCGGCATCACCTACGCGAGCGGCAATCTCCTCGTCCGACTGCGGAATATCCCCGTAGAGGGTCACCTTCTCGGCCAACGTGTAGAGTTCAGCCTCGGCCGACGGTATCAGACTCACCGGCTCGATAGCAACTAAGTGCTTGAATTTCATATTTTGTGGTTTTTTGTTGTTTATCCGATCTTTTGCAACCACTCGAGCGATACGCTGTTGAAGAAGCGGCGGTTGTCGATGTTGCAGACGTGGCCGGCATCGGGAATGATGACCATCGAGGCGTAGCCTCCACCCCGGTTGAGCGCCCATTGTGCCTGCTCGAGGAAGAGGTAGTCGTCGGCCCCCATCAGGTAGAGGGTCGGAATCGAAATGGCCCGTCCGAAGAGGGTTGTCATGCGGTCGTTGAGGCGGTTGCCCAACAGCAGCCACTTCAAGAAGTTGTCGAAGGAGACCTTCTTGGCATTCTCGAGGAAGAGTTTCATCGAACGACCATAGCGGCTCTGCGGAATGATTGCCTTGGCAATGAGCCACTTCAAGATGCGGTAGGGGACAATGTGTTTGCCCAAGTCGGCCAACCAAAGCAGAGTGCGTGTCTCCCAGTTGAGCTGCGTGACGGCACCTGCCAAGACCATCGACTCGACACGCTCAGGGTGCGCCTCGGCAATGAAGCGTACGATGATGCTACCGAGCGAAAGACCCATGTAGTGCGCTCGGTCGATGCCTACGTGGTTTACCACCTCGATCACCTGCTCGGCAGCCGTTTCGAAGTCGTAGCCCTTGGCAAGCACCAGCTTCATCGAGCCACCGTGGCCCATCAGATCGACGAGTAGGAGGTTGTAGTGGCGACGAAACTCGGCCACCTGGCGATACCACACCTCGCTGCTGCCACCGGCACCGTGGATCATTACGATCCAGGGGGCGTTGTTTGAGGGTCCTTCTATGGTTTTGTAGTGCAACATCGGCCGCAAAGATAGAAAATTTAATTCAAAATTCTAAATTCGTAATTCAAAAATTAAGGGAGGCTAAGGGTAGCTAAGGTTTCCTTTAGTCTCCCTTAGTCCCCTTAAAAACAAAAAACGAGTGGCCAAAAGGTCACTCGTTTTTTTGTGAACAATCATTCGTTTAGTCCTGAATCTTTGCAGCCGGTGCCTCACGGTTCAGGCGGGCAAATCGCCCCCTTGTCAAGGGGGAGGGGGGATGTAAATAACAATTGCGCGCATCGCGCATATCGCCCGTCACAAAACAAAAAAGAGAGCCCGAGGGCTCTCTTTTTTGTGGAATAGACCAAATCGTTTAGTCCTGAATCTTTGCAGCCAGGAACTCACGGTTCAGACGGGCGATATGCGCGATGGAGATACCCTTCGGGCACTCGGCCTGGCAGGCACCCGTGTTGGTGCAGTTACCGAAGCCCAGCTCGTCCATCTTGGCAACCATCGCCTTGGCGCGACGAGCACCCTCCACGCGGCCCTGGGGCAGCTTGGCGAGCGACGATACGCGAGCAGCCACGAAGAGCATGGCCGAGCCGTTCTTGCAGGTTGCAGCGCATGCACCGCAGCCGATACAAGCGGCAGCATCCATCGACTCGTCGGCGTCGATCTTCGAGATCGGAATGGCGTTGGCGTCGGGTACCGAGTTGGTGCGCACCGAAACGTAACCACCGGCCTGGAGAATCTGGTCGTAAGCACCGCGATTCACCACGAGGTCCTTGATTACGGGGAAGGCTGCCGAGCGCCACGGCTCGATGGTGATCGTGTCACCATCCTTGAACTTGCGCATGTAGATCTGGCAGGTCGTAGCGGCCTGACCGGGACCGTGAGCAAGACCGTTGATGTGCAGCGAGCACATACCGCAGATACCCTCGCGGCAGTCGTGGTCGAAAGCCACCGGCTCCTTACCCTCGTGTACGAGGTTGTTGTTCAGAATATCGAGCATTTCGAGGAACGACGTGTCGGCCGAGATGTCGGTCACTTTGTAGGTCTCGAAAGCGCCCTTCGATTTTGCGTCCTTCTGACGCCATATCTTCAAGGTGAAATTCATAATTTCAAATGTTAAAAGTGTTGTACGTCAAAAGTGATTAGTCCTTGTAGTTGCGCTGTGCGCGGTGCGTGAACTCGTAGTCGAGAACCTCCTTGGTCAACTCCGGAGCCTCGTCCATGCCCTTGTACTCCCATACGGCGGCATAGGCGAACTTGTCGTCGTGACGCAGAGCCTCACCCTCCTCGGTCTGGTGCTCCGAGCGGAAGTGACCACCGCACGACTCCTCACGGTTGAGTGCATCGCGAGCCATCAGCTCACCCAGCTCCAGGTAGTCGGCCAGACGCAGCGCCTTCTCGAGCTCGGGGTTGAACGACATCGGGTCGCCTACGACCTTCACATCCTTCCAGAACTCCTTGCGCAGTGCCTGAATCTCCTGGATCGCCTTCTCGAGCGACTCCTTCGTGCGGGCCATACCTACGTTGTCCCACATGATGTAGCCCAGACGCTTGTGCATATCATCTACCGACTGCTTGCCGTTGATTGCCATGAGCTTGGCAATCTTCTCCTTAACAGCCTTCTCGGCCTCCTCGAAGGCAGGCGTGTCGGTCGAAACCTTCGGAGCCTGAATCTTCTTCGAGAGGTAGTCGCCAATCGTGTAGGGAAGCACGAAGTAACCGTCGGCCAGACCCTGCATCAGGGCCGAAGCACCCAGACGGTTGGCACCGTGATCCGAGAAGTTGGCCTCACCAATGGCGTAGAGACCCGGGATCGTCGTCATCAGGTTGTAGTCAACCCAGATACCACCCATCGTGTAGTGCACGGCGGGGAAGATCTGCATCGGCTCCTTGTAGGGGCTTACGTCGGTGATCTCCTCGTACATATCGAAGAGGTTGCCGTAACGCTGCTTGATGATATCCTCACCCAGACGCTCGATGGCGGTCTTGAAGTCGAGGAATACGGCCAGACCTGTCTCGTTCACACCGTAGCCGGCATCGCAACGCTCCTTGGCGGCACGCGAAGCTACGTCGCGCGGCACGAGGTTACCGAAGGCGGGGTAGCGACGCTCCAGGTAGTAGTCGCGATCCTCCTCCTTGATGTCCGACGGCTTGAGCGTACCGGCACGCAGGGCCTTTACGTCCTCCATCTTCTTGGGAACCCAGATACGGCCGTCGTTACGCAGCGACTCCGACATGAGGGTCAGCTTCGACTGCTGCGTGCCGTGGATGGGAATACAGGTGGGGTGAATCTGCGTGAAGCAGGGGTTGGCAAAGCCGGCACCCTTGCGGTAGCACTGGAATGCGGCCGAGCCGTTCGAGCCCATAGCGTTGGTCGAGAGGAAGAATACGTTACCGTAGCCACCCGAGGCGATTACGACAGCGTGAGCGCCGTGGCGCTCAATCTCACCCGTTACGAGGTTGCGTGCGATGATACCGCAAGCCTCGCCATTCTCGACAACCACGTCGAGCATCTCGTGACGCGGGTAGCTCTTCACCGAGCCGGCAGCGATCTCTTTGTTCAGGGCTGCATAGGCGCCCAGCAGGAGCTGCTGACCCGTCTGACCGCGGGCGTAGAAGGTACGCGATACCTGGGCACCACCGAACGAACGGTTGGCCAGCAGACCGCCGTACTCACGGGCAAAAGGTACACCCTGAGCTACGCACTGGTCGATAATGAGGTTCGAAACCTCGGCCAGACGATAGACGTTGGCCTCGCGAGCGCGGTAGTCACCACCCTTGATCGTGTCGTAGAAGAGACGATAGACCGAGTCGTTGTCGTTCTGGTAGTTCTTGGCTGCATTGATACCGCCCTGAGCGGCAATCGAGTGGGCGCGACGGGGCGAATCCTGGATGCAGAAGACCTTGACGTTGTAGCCAAGCTCGCCGAGCGATGCGGCTGCAGCGCCACCACCCAGACCCGTACCGATGACGATGATGTCGAGCTTGCGCTTGTTGGCGGGGCTCACGACCTTGATAGCTGCCTTGTGGTTGCTCCACTTATCGGCGAGCGCACCGGCAGGAATTTTAGCATCTAATTTGAAAGCCATATTTGTGTGTGTTTTATTTGTTCGAGATTAGATTAGAAGCAACCGCACTGTGCCTTCGCGAAGAAGACTACAACTACCACTGCGAAGCCCAGGAAGATGAGCGTAGCGATGATGTTGGCGATGCACTTCAGGCGGGGATACCAGGTGTCGTTGGCGAAACCTGCCGTCTGGAACATCGACCATACACCGTGCGTGAGGTGGAACCAGAGGGCTACGAACCATACGAGGTAGAGTACCACGTTGTACCACTTCGAGAAGGTGTACTGAATCAGGGCAGCACCATCCGTAGCAGCGATCAGCTGACCGCCTACCATCGACTCGTGGCCGCCGAGCAACTCAACGAGCTGCATCTTGGCCCAGAAGTGGCTCAAGTGGAGCAGCAGACCCACCAGTACGATGAAGCCGAGTACCAGCATGTTCTTCGATGCCCACGTTACACCCGGCTCCTTGGCCGTCACGGCGTAGCGCTGCGTACCGCGTGCGCGGTAGTTGTTCCAGGTCAGCAGCAGGGCGTAGCCGATGTGTACTACCACCAATGCAGCCAGACCGAGCGTAGCCACCAGTGCATACCAGTTGGCACCCAGCAGCTCACAGATCATGTTGTAAGCCTCGGCCGAGAAGATAGCGGTGATGTTCATAGACATGTGGAAGATGATGAAGAGTACCAGAGCGCAGCCCGAGATGCTCATTACCAGCTTCTTGCCTACCGATGAATTGTAAAGAAAACAGTTCATAGATGTAAAAAGTTTGTTATTGTTTGTGATTAATTGAAAATTGCTTGCCAAAATTCCGAACAAAGATAGCAAATCTTAATAGCTTTTCCAATTTTTACGCACCCTTATTTGGCCCTAAAACGTAAAAAAAGAGGGTGCCAAAGGCACCCCCTTCTCTCTGTTGGGTGTTGGTGAGCCATTTTGTCCGCCCGTTACATGATCGGGAACCAGACAAAGACCGCCGCATCCCACACCGCATGCGAGATGACGATGGCCGTGAAGTTGTTCGGGAAGAGGCGGTAGAGCAGACCCCACGCCAAACCGCAAACCAGGGCCGCCATCACGAGTATAAAGTTACACGAGGCGACATGGACAAGCGTATAGGCTGCCGTGGCGAGGAGGAATCCCTTGTTCAGGCCGAACTTCTTTTGGAGGCGCTCCTGCACGTAACCGCGCCAGAAGATCTCTTCGGCGGGGCCGATCAGCAGCAGTAAGAGCAGCGAGAGGGTCCAGGGCGAAAAGCCCTCCTTGATGCCGTAGATCGAGTCGACCTGCGGGCGGGCAAAGGCAAACATCCAGGTCGAGATCAGCTCGCCGAGCCAGAATACACACCACAGCACCAGGGCGATACCCAGGCCGAGGAGGATGTTGCGCGGCGTGAATTGCAGACGCTCCCACCACGCCGGCGCAAAGAGGGTGGCGAGTCCCGTCAGGAGGAGCGCCGAGCCAGCCATCATCTCCCAGAAATTGAAACGGGGAGCCGTCAGGGGGCAGAACATCAGCGTCCAAAGGACGAGGGCCGTCAAAAGGGCAAAGTAGAGCTTTTTCATCGCAGCAACATATCAAGCAGTAACGAGAGCGAGAGGACGATGGCAAAGAGCATCTGCGATTGGGCCGAACGCTGGTCGAGCATCGCAATCTTGGCGCTGTCGCCCTCCTCCTTGAATTCGCGCATCGTGCGGCAGTTCTGCACACCCATCTTCATCACGAAGATTACGATGGCCGAGATCCAGGGGAAGACACCGAAGGGGATCAGTGCGATGACCCAAACGTAGGGGAAGAGCTGCTCGAAGATGTAGAGGGCTATCGACCACTTGATGCCCATCCCCATGGCCATGGTTTGGATCTTGGCCTTGCGGTCGGTGGTCATGTCGCGCGTGTTGTTCGAGTGGAGAATCGAATCGACCAGCAGACCTACGGGAAGAGCCGCCAGCAGCACACGCCAATCAATCTCGCCCACAGCAACATACGAGGCACCGATGGAGGGCAGCAGGCAGTAGGCCGCCAGGATCACCGCATCGCCCAGCGCGCGGTACTTCAGGGGCGGGTAGCAGAGGGCGCAGAAGATGCCGCCCAGGCCGATCCAGAGGAGTGTCAGCCCCGTAGTCAAGAGCAGGTAGAGCCCCACGCCGCAACCTGCAACCAGGAGGGCTAACGCGAGCGAACGAATCTGCTTGGGGTTGAATTGGCCGCTCGTAAGGGTCGGCACGGCATAGGCCCCCTCGACGGTATCGACCCCCGAGGTGTAGTCGCAGTAGTCGCTCCAGGTGTTACCGGCGGCGTGGAAGAGGATGATGCCGACAACGGCCAGCACGCCGTTCAGCCAATCGACACCCCCCGTGAGCCACTGCTGGTAGACCAGTACGACAATGACCGACATGGCCGATGCGGTGAAGGACCAGGGACGGGTGGCGATGAGCCAATCTTTGAATGTGAGTTTCTGTTCCATAATCTATTTTTTTTGTTTAGTTTTTTTGTCGTTACATGGGGTTGTTTTCGAAGTAGGTCTTGATCTTGCGCGCCTTGGCTGCGCCGACCACCGACGAGAGCTCCTCGAGGTGGGCCGAACGGATCTTCTCCACGGTGCGGAAGTGACTCAGGAGGGCATTGATGCTCTTCGTGCCGATTCCCTCGATCAGCTCCAGTTCACTGTGGATAAAGGCTTTGCTGCGCTTCTGGCGGTGGAACGAGATGCCGAAACGGTGCGCCTCGTCGCGCAGGTGGCAGACCACCTTGAGCGGCTCGCCTGTGCGGCTCAGGTAGTAGGGCATCGGGTCGTGGGGAAAGAAGATCTCCTCGATGCGCTTGGCCAGACCCACAAGCGGCACGCGGTTCTCGATGCCCAGGGCGCAGAAGACCTCGTAGGCACTCGAAAGCTGCCCCTTGCCACCATCGACAATCACCAGGTCGGGCAGCTCCGCGCCCTCCTCCAGGAGGCGGCTGTAGCGGCGGTAGACAATCTCGCGCATCGAGGCGAAGTCGTCGGGGCCGATGACCGTCTTGACGTTGAAGTGGCGGTACTCCTTGCGCGAGGGCTTGCCGTCGCGGAAGACGACGCAGGCCGCCACGGGGTGGGTGCCCTGCAGGTTCGAGTTGTCGAAACACTCGATATGGCGGGGTTGGTGGGCGAGGTGCAACTCCTTACGCATCGCCTCCATCAGGCGTTCGGTATGGCGTTCGGGATTCTTGATTTCGAGGTTTTTGAGCTGCTCGGCGCGGTAGATGCGGGCGCTCTTGAGCGAGAACTCCAGCAACTCGAGCTTCTCGCCACGCTTCGGCACGGTGAAGGTCACCCCGTCGAAGAGAAGCGTTGTCGAGGGGAGGAAGGGGACAATCACCTCGCGGGCCAGCTTCCCCTCGGTCACCTGCTCGGTGAGGTGCTGAATGGCCAACGTAAGCATCTCGGCCTCCGAACTCTCGATGCCCGTTGTCAGGCGCTGGGTCGTGACACCCACAATCGAGCCGTGGCGGATGCGGACAAAGTTGCAGTAGGCCACATCGTCATCGACCAGAAGAGAGAAGATGTCCACATCGGTGATCTTGGCGCTCACGATCACCGAGCGGTCGGCGTAGTTGTCCAGCGCATCGAGGCGCTGCTTGTAGCGCTGTGCCTGCTCGAATTTCAGCGCCGTGGCGGCACGCTCCATCTCGGCGGTGAGGTAGCTGCGCACGGGCTTCAGGTCGCCCTTGAGCACCGCGCGTACCAGCTCGACCTGCTCGTTGTACTCCGCCTCGCTCTGCGCCCCGATGCAGGGGGCCTTGCAGTTGCCGATGTGGTATTGGAGGCAGACGCCGTATTTGCCGCGCGCTATGGCGGCGGGCGAGAGGTTGAGTTTGCAGGTGCGCAGGGGGATCACCTCGCGGATGAACTCCAGGATGCTGCGCTGCATCGAGATCGAGGAGTAGGGGCCGAAGTATTGCGACCCGTCGCGCACGACCTGACGTGTGGATTGCACGCGGGGGAAATTCTCGCGTCGCAGAACAATCCAGGGGTAGGTCTTATCGTCCTTTAGGAGGATGTTGTAGCGGGGTTGGAGGCTCTTGATGAGCGAATTTTCGAGCAGCAGGGCATCCTGTTCCGTATCGACCACAATGTGGCGTATCTCGACAATCTGCTTGACCAGCACGCGCACCTTGGCCGAGTGCTCCTTGCTCTCGACAAAGTAGGAGGAGACTCGCTTGCGGAGGCTCTTGGCCTTGCCCACATAGATAATCTTCCCCGTGCGGTCCAAGAATTGGTAGACGCCCGGCGCGAGCGGTAGAGCCGCCACCTGCTCCTTGAGTGTGCGCTGCAAGTGATCCATACGGCAAATGTAGCGAAAAAAGTGGATAGTTGAGGCGCTTCGGCCCCCTTTTTTGGCACGAAAAAAGCCCGACGGAGCTTTTCCGGTCGGGCTTGTGGGATTGGGAGTCGTTGCGGAGACTATTTCTTGAACTGCTCTTCGAGCTCCTCGGCGCGCTTGATCGCCTTGTGGATGTGGTCCAGGACATTCTCCTTGCCCACCTTCTCGACAATGCCGCTGCGCTCGATCTCGTGGTAAACCTGCTCGTTGACACCCGAGAGAATCACCGTCTGACCCTGCTGCAACGAGGCCTCGACAAAGATCTCGAGGTTGTGCAGACCCGTGGCATCGATGAACGACACCTTGCGCATACGCACAATGCGGATCGGCTTGGCATCGCGCATGCGGGCCAGCTCCTCGAACTTCGTGGCTACACCAAAGAAGAAGGGGCCGTCGATCTCGTAAACCTCGGCATGGGCCGGGATGGTCAGCGACTCGTCGCGCTCACCGTCGTGGTGCACCTGCAACTCATCCTTGAGGATCGAGATATGGGTGTTCTCCATGATACGCTTCATGAAGAGGACAATGGCCATCACCAGGCCCACCTCGATGGCGATCGTAAGGTCGAAAATTACGGTCAGGAGGAGGGTCGTGAAGAGCACGGCCACGTTCGACTTCTCCTGGCGGCACATTGAGCGAATCGTGCGCCAGCCGCTCATGTTGTAGGAAACCATGATCAGCACACCTGCCAGGCAGGGCATCGGAATCTGACCCACCAGGCCACCCAGCAGGAGCAGTACCAGCAGCAGGACAATCGTGTGAACAACACCGGCAATCGGGGTGCGGCCGCCGTTGTTGATGTTGGCCATCGTGCGGGCAATGGCACCCGTGGCGGGGATACCGCCGAAGAAGGGAACTACGACGTTGGCTACGCCCTGGCCGATGAGCTCCGTATTCGAGTTGTGGCGGTCGCCAATCACACCGTCGGCCACCATCGCCGAGAGCAGCGACTCGATGGCGCCCAGCATGGCAATCGTGAAGGCTACGGGGAGCAGCTGCTGCATCGTCTCGAAGAGCGAAGCCTCGCCCAGCGAGGGCATGCGGAAGGCGGGAAGACCCGAGGGAAGCTCGTAGAGGTCACCAATCGTGAGGATCGAATCAACCCCGGCAAAGCGCTTCAGGAGCCACGTTACGAGGGTCATCAGCACGATGGCAGCCAGCGAGCCGGGGATCTTCTTCGAGATTTTGGGCATGTAGCAGATCGTCAGGATGCTCGCCAGACCGATACCGAACGACCACCAATTGATCGAGCCGATGTGCTGGAAGTAGCAGATCCACTTATCGACGAAGTTGGCAGGCACCGACTCGATACCCATGCCGAACAGATCGTTCATCTGGGTCGAGAAAATCGTGATGGCGATACCGCCCGTGAAACCTACGATGATGGGGTAGGGCATAAACTTGATGATCGTGCCGAGCTTGAAGAGACCCATCAGGATCAGAATCACACCCGCCATGATGGTTGCAATGGCGAGTCCTCCGAGGCCGAACTGCTGGATTACGCCGTAGATGATGACGATGAAGGCACCCGTGGGACCACCGATCTGCACCTTCGAGCCACCCAGCACCGAGATCAGCAGACCGGCAAAGATGGCCGTCACCAGACCCTCCGTGGGGCCGACACCCGAGGCGATACCGAAGGCGATAGCCAGCGGAATGGCGACGATACCGACAATAATACCGGCCATGACGTCGCGCGAAAGGGTCTCTTTGTTGTAGTTTTTCAGACAACCCAAGAGCTTGGGCTGAAAGTCGATTGCACTACGCAAATTCATACGAAGTAGAAATTAAATTTTTTTAGAAAATTGGTTTCCAGCCGCAAAGGTAGGAAAATTAATTCAAAATTCTAAATTCTGAATTCAAAATTCAACAATGGGAGGTAGGAGGGAAAAAAGAGGGGAGTTTAAGGGTAGCTAAGGGCCTCCCTTTAATCACCCTTAATCTCCTTTAGCAACCCTTAACACCCACCCACCAACAAAAAAGAGTGGCCCACAAACCTGTGAGCCACTCATCAGTACCCGGAGCCGGGGTCGAAGGTCGCAATTTTTGCGAGCTCGCGCGGACGCGATAAAGCGCAGCCCATTGGGGCGAGCAATAAACACATTTTGTCCGCGCAACCGCCATTAAGTGAGTACGGCGGGTCAGAATCTTTTGCGAGAGCATAGGCCATTGCCGAGGCTGGCTGTTTGGGGCACATTCAGCTTGCTGAAAGGGGTCCCACGCAGCCAACCTCCAACCGCGACAGCGGTATGCTCTCGCTTCGCCACCTACCCCAAAAAAAAGTGGCCCACAAACCTGTGAGCCACTCATCAGTACCCTACGCTGTCCTATTTTCGAACGAGTTTCTTCGTGACTTAGGTCGCCTTTGGTCGTTGCGAGATATTGTTCCCGACCCGAATAATCTTCCGTGGATTGAAAAAGACGACAAATAATGGGAAAAAGTATTTACTATGTATTGCCACTATATTATTCAAATAATTTATATATCTTTACACCGATAAATCGGAATTTTATGGTAACTTGTTTTGATGTATGTGAGATTCTTGAAATGCTGTCTGAA
>JAUMXM010000019.1 GCA_030529085.1 Rikenellaceae bacterium
AACGGATTGACACCCAGGATATAACCGCTGATACCGCAGGCCTTCTCGAAGAAGTACAGCAGACCACCGATCGTCTCGGCGTTGATCGAGGGAATCTCGATGCGGATGTTGGGAACGCCGCCGTCCACGTGTGCCAGCTGCACACCCAGCTCGGCCATGCGGTTCACCTCCGAGATGCGCTTGCCGGCCATGAAGTTCAGACCGTCGAGGTTAGCCTCGTCGGCCTCGATGACCACCTTGTGCATCGGAGCGGCTACCGAGATAATCGTCTCGAAGAGGGTGCGCTCGCCCTCCTGGATATACTGACCCATCGAGTGCAGGTCGGCCGTGAGGGTCACGCTGGCGGGGAAGATACCCTTGCCCTCCTTGCCCTCCGACTCGCCGTAGAGCTGCTTCCACCACTCGTTGATGTATTGGAGCTTCGGCTCATACGAACCGAGGATCTCGATCTTCTTGCCATCGGCATAGAGCAGGTTGCGCACGGCAGCGTAGATTGCCGAGGGGTTCTCCTCGAAGGGTACGCCGTCGGCCGTCTGGGCCTCCATCTGCTGGGCACCCTTCACCAGGGCGCGTACATCAACACCGGCTACAGCCAGCGGCAGCAGACCTACGGGGGTCAGCACCGAGAAACGACCACCTACATCGTCGGGAATAACGAAGGTGGGGTAGCCCTCATCCGTGGCGAGTGTCTTCAGGGCGCCGCGAGCCTTGTCCGTCACGGCTACAATGCGCTCGGCGGCCTCGGCCTTGCCGTAGCGCTCCTCGATAGCGGCCTTGATCAGGCGGAAGGCGATAGCCGGCTCGGTCGTCGTACCCGACTTCGAGATCACAATAGCACCAATCGAGTGCTCGGCAGCAGCCTCCATCAACTCGTAGGTGTAGTCCTCCGAGATGTTCTGACCTGCAAATACCACAACGGGATCCTTCTGCTCCTTCTTGAGCAGCTGGAAGGGGTTGGCCATAGCCTCGAGCACGGCCTTCGCACCGAGGTACGAACCACCGATACCGATGCAGATCACCAGGTCGCACTTTGCGCGCAGCTTCTCAGCGGCGGCCACGATGGCGTCGAGGTCGGCATCCGAAATGGAGGAGGGGAGGTTTACCCAACCCAGGAAATCGTTTCCGGCACCCTCGCCCGAGTGCAACAGGGCGTTGGCTGCCAATGCTTTGGCCTTCATCTCGGCCGAAATCTCATAACCGGTCTTCGCGTAATCGATTTTCATAATTTTTATAGGTTTTTGGTTTTAGTTGCTTTAGACGAGTTTGGTGGTGAGGGCCTTCATTGCCTTGCGGGGCGAAACCCCCTCGTAGAGGATGCGGTAGACAAAGTCGGCAATCGGCATGTCGACCTTGTGGCGGAAGTTGATGTGGCGGATGCAGTCGGCCGCGAAGTAACCCTCGGCGACCATCGTCATCTCGTTCAGGGCGGTCTTCACCGAGCAGCCGTGGCCGATGAGGAGTCCCAGGCGGCGGTTGCGCGAGTGGATCGAGTAGGCCGTCACAAGCAGGTCGCCCAGGTAGGCCGAGGCCTGCGTGTCGCGGTCGCAGGGGTAGCTCTCGCTCAGGAAGCGGGTCATCTCTGCGGCGCAGTTCGAGATGAGCACCGCGAGGAAGTTGTCGCCGTAGCCCAGACCGATGGCGATGCCGGCTGCCAGGGCGTAGATATTCTTCAGGATGGCGGCATACTCCGTGCCGTAGAGGTCCTGCGAGTAGCTCAAATGGATGAACTTCGTGTCGAGCTTGCGGCCGATGAGCTGCGCATTCTCAGGGTCGGTGCAGACCACCGTGAGGTAGGAGAGACGCTCGCGCGAAACCTCCTCGGCGTGGGTGGGACCTGTGATCAGGCCGATCTGCTTGTAGGAGAGCTCATACTCGTCGTGCAGGTATTCGACGACGGTCTGGTAGTCGCCCGGCACGATGCCCTTGATGGCCGAGATGATGAACTTATCCTTGAGCGGCACGGTGAGGGGTGCGAGGAACTCCTTGAGGTAGGCCGAGGGGACGGCCATGACGATGATGTCGGCCTCGGAGACCACCTTGTTCAGGTCGTCGGAGGGGTCGATCAGGTTGGTGTCGAACTCGTAGTCGCGCAGGTAGCGCACGTTGCGACCCTCGGTTTGGAGTGACTCGAGCACCTCGGGGTTGCGTACATACCAGCCTACACGCTCGTTGTTGGCTGTGAGTACACCGACCAACGCTGTGGCCCAGGTGCCGTATCCGATGACGGCGCAGCGCGCCGAAGAATCTATCTTATAATCCATTACGGAGTCTTTTTATCAGGGTTATCCTTACAAAGATAGCAAAATAGAATGCAAATGCAAAATTTTGATTTTTGATTTCTTACTCCAATTGTGCTTTCATCCAGGCGATGGCCTCCTCGTGCACCTCCTTGTAGCGCCAGTGGTAGGAGGCGGGGTTCATTACAATCTTCTTGGGGGCCGTGATGACATTCAGTGCCGCGCAGACCGAGGTCGGGGGGCAGGTGTTGTCGTTGAAGCCGTAGTTGTAGAAGCCCTTGCACTTGATCTTGCGGGCGAAGTTGACCACATCGTAGTAGCCCATCACGCGGATCGCCTTCTTGCGGTTGATGCCCGGTTGTGCATCGGGGGTGGCGAACATGCGGGGCCAACCTCCGGCGCGACCTACCATGTAGCCGCTCACATCCGAGAGGGCGGGGTAGAACGAGGCCACGAAGTCGATCTCGGGGTGGAGTCCCGCCGTGACGATCGAGAGGGCACCGCCCTGGCTGCCACCCGTCACGCCGACATTCTTGCCGTCCCACTCGGGGAGGGTCATCAGGTAGTCGATCGCCTTGACGCAGCCTGCATAGACGCGGCGGTAGTAGTAGTCGTTCTTATCCTCAATTCCCGTGTACCAATAGTCGCCCAGGCGCTCCTTCTCGGCCTGGATAAAGTCGTCCGAGGCGTTGATCGGCATGCCGTGCACCTCCATCGTGAAGGTGATGAAGCCCGCCTTGGCGTAGATCATCGAGGGGTTGATGCGCTTCGTGCCGGCACCGGGGGGCACCAGCAGCACGGGGTGCTTCTCGCCGTCGTTCGGGATTGTTACGTAGCCGTAGATCGAGCCGCCCTCCGTGTCGCAGGCGATGCGGACCATCGTCGTCGTGTAGTTCTCGTTCGTGTACTTGGGGTCGGTGATGGGGGTCACCTCAACGGGGGTCTCAACGGCGCGTGCCTTTTTGAGGGTCTGCTCCCAGAAGAAGTCGAAGTCGAGGGGCTTGCCGATCGAGGGCTCGATATCCTTCACGTCGAATCCCACCTTGACCGTCTCGGTGTAGCTCTGGCCGTAGAGGTCGAATTTGATCGTGCAGTAGCGGAATCCGGGCATCGTGACACCGCCCACGGGCACTACTGCCTCGCCACGACGGAATACGGTCGTACCCTTTGTGTCGGCCTCCAGACGATCGGGACCTGCTTCGTAGTGGATCGTGACCCCCTCCAGGCCGCTACCGCCCCCCTTGGCAAAGAGGCGCAGCGTGGGCTCCTCGCCCACCTTGTAGAGGCAGTCGGCGTGGTCGGCCAAGACCAAAAAATCGACATAGGGGGCACCGGCTCGCACCTGGGCCGTCAGAGTTGCGGCACCCAAAAGTGCCACAAGAATCAGCAGAAGACGTTTCATAACTCGAAAGTAGGTTTACATTTTCCCAAAGATAGCAAAAAAAGAATGAAAAATTAAAAATTAGAGATTAAAAATTGGGGGAGATGGAGGGTATAGGTCGCAATAGGTCATTATAAGTCGCTATAGGGTTTCCTTTAGTTGCCTTTAGAAACCCTTAATCCCCTTTAGCTCCCTTTATTACCCGACAAAAAAAGGGCACCCAAAACGGATGCCCAATCGTTGCATTTGCAGCGCTTTACTCTGCCTTGCCGGCCGAGCCAAGCACGTTCTCGCACTTGTGCATGTAGAGCTTCTTGAGCTCCTCGCGAGCGGGACCCAGGTACTTGCGGGGGTCGAACTCGGCGGGCTTCTCGATCATCACCTTGCGCACGGCAGCGGTCATAGCCAGACGGCCGTCCGAGTCGATGTTGATCTTGCAAACGGCGCTCTTGGCAGCCTTGCGGAGCTGATCCTCGGGAATACCGATAGCATCCTTCAGGGCGCCACCGTACTCGTTGATGATCTTCACATACTCCTGGGGCACCGACGACGAGCCGTGCAGTACGATGGGGAAGCCGGGGAGCTGCTTCTCGATCTCGGCCAGGATGTCGAAACGCAGTTCGGGCGGCACGAGGATACCCTCCTCATTGCGCGTGCACTGCTCGGGCTTGAACTTGTTGGCGCCGTGCGACGTACCGATCGAGATGGCGAGCGAATCCACGCCCGTCTTCGTTACGAAGTCGATAACCTCCTCGGGGCGGGTGTAGTTCGAAACCTCGGCCGAAACCTCGTCCTCAACGCCGGCCAAAACGCCGAGCTCACCCTCAACCGAAACGTCGTGGGCGTGAGCGTACTCTACGACCTTCTTCGTCAGGGCGATGTTCTCCTCATAGGGGAGGTGCGAACCGTCGATCATCACCGACGAGAAGCCCATATCGATGCAGCTCTTGCACAATTCGAACGAGTTACCGTGGTCGAGGTGGAGTACGATGGGAATATTCTTACCCAGCTCCTTGGCATACTCGACAGCACCCTGTGCCATGTAGCGCAGCAGCGTCTGGTTGGCGTAGTTGCGGGCACCCGACGATACCTGCAGGATAACGGGCGACGAGCACTCTACGCAAGCCGAGATGATGGCCTGCAGCTGCTCCATGTTGTTGAAATTGAATGCGGGAATGGCATAACCACCCTCAATAGCCTTGGCGAAAATCTCACGCGTGTTCACCAGGCCCAACTCCTTGTAAGAAACCATAGTTGTTTGTTGATTTTATGTAAGTTAAATGAATTGTTCTGCTTAACGCGCACAATGCACCGCAAATTTATAAAATAAAACGCAAGAAAGCAAAGCGGGAGTTAAAAATTAAAGGTTAAAAGTTAAAAATTGAGGGTTTGAAAGGGTGGCTAAGGGAGGCTGAAGGAGGCTAAAGGAAACTAAGGGGCCCCCTTAGCAACCCTTAATCTCCTTTAATCCCCTATAGCGACCTATCCCCAATTCCCAATTCTTAATTTTTAATCTTTAATTTTTAATTTGAAATTCTCTTTCTTTGTTTTGTAAAAACAATCCCGCGCAAAAAGTTGGGCAAACGGATTGTTTTTTGTAATTTTGTCGGTTGGATGCACGCCATCCGCTCCAAGCGGACAGCTACCAAGCAAAAACCAAGCAAAAACAGAGAAACAAAACAATAAAACACTACAACTATTATGGCAGATTTCATCTATCAGGAGCCCTTCCCGATCGTGGAGGACAAAACCGAGTATCGTCTTGTGACGAAGGAGTATGTGAAGGTCGTTGAGTGCGACGGACGCAAGATTCTCAAAATCGACCCCAAGGGTCTGGAGCTCCTCTCGAAGGAGGCCTACAGCGATGTCTCGTTCTACCTGCGTGCTTCGCATCTCCAGAAGTTGAACAACATCCTGAACGATCCCGAGGCTACCGACAACGATAAGTTCGTGGCCTACACGATGCTCATGAACCAGTGCGTGGCTGCCGAGGGCGAGCTGCCCACCTGCCAGGATACGGGTACGGCCATCTGTATCGGCCACAAGGGCGAGGATGTATGGACCGGCGCCGACGATGCTGAGCATATCTCGCGCGGTGTCTACGAGACCTACAAGGAGCGCAACCTCCGCTACTCGCAGGTGGTTCCCTTCACGATGATCGACGAGAAGAACTCGGCTACGAACCTTCCCGCCCAGATCGACCTCTATGCCGGCAAGCCGGGTATGGAGTATGAGTTCTTGTTTATCACCAAGGGTGGCGGCTCGGCCAACAAGACCTTCCTCTACCAGCAGACCAAGGCGCTGCTCAACGAGGCTTCGCTCACGAAGTTCATCACCGACCATATTAAGGACCTCGGTACTTCGGCCTGCCCGCCCTACCACCTGGCCATCTGCATCGGCGGTACTTCGGCCGAGATGTGCCTCTCGACCGTCAAGAAGGCTTCGGCCGGTTACCTCGACGAGCTGCCCACCTCGGGTAACGAGGGTGGCCGCTGCTTCCGCGATTTGGAGTGGGAGGAGAAGGTGCTGAAGATCTGCCGCGAGAGCGGTATCGGTGCCCAGTTCGGTGGTAAGTACTTCGTACACGACGTTCGCGTGATTCGCGCTCCGCGCCACGCCGCATCGTGCCCCGTGGCCATCGGCGTAAGCTGCTCGGCCGACCGCAACATCAAGGCCAAGATCACCCCCGAGGGTATCTTTGTCGAGCAGCTGGAGAAGAACCCCGCCCGCTTCCTGCCCGCCGAGGCTCCCGCTATGTCGCCTGCCGTCGATATCGACCTCGATGAGGGTATGGACAAGGTACGCGAGACGCTCACGAAGTATCCCATCAAGACGCGCCTGAACCTGAAGGGTACGCTCATCGTAGCCCGCGATATCGCCCACGCCCGCATCAAGCAGATGGTCGACAACGGCGAGCCGATGCCCGACTATTTCAAGAAGCACCCCGTCTACTATGCCGGTCCGGCCAAGACCCCCGCAGGTATGGCTTCGGGCTCGTTCGGCCCCACGACGGCAGGTCGTATGGACCCCTACGTCGATCTCTTCCAGTCGATGGGTGGCTCGATGGTGATGGTGGCCAAGGGTAACCGCTCGCAGGAGGTGACCGACGCTTGCCAGAAGCATGGCGGCTTCTACCTCGGCTCGATTGGTGGCCCGGCAGCTATCCTGGCCAAGAACTCGATCAAGTCGGTCGAGGTGGTCGACTTCCCCGAGCTGGGTATGGAGGCTGTGCGCAAGATCTACGTCGAGAACTTCCCCGCCTTCATCATCGTAGATGATAAGGGCAACGACTTTTTTGCCGATTTCAAACACTAAAATCCGATACTGAGGCGTTTTAACGCTATGAAACAACTCTTTGTAAAACTCACGATGGTGGCCCTGCTCCTCGTCCAGACCCTCGCGGCCTGGGCGGCGGGCAAGCCCATCTTCGAGGTCTCTACCCCCCTCACGGTGGCGGTGGGTGAGGCGTTCCGTGTCGAGTTCCAGCTCAATGCCAAGCCCGACAAGGATAGCTTCCAAGCCCCCACGTTCGAGGGTTTCGATGTCCTGGCAGGTCCTGCCGTGTCGTCGGGTCAGTCGATTCAGATTATCAACGGCCAGATGACCAAGGATGTCAACTACACCTACACCTTTGTCTTGCTGCCCAAGACAGCCGGCACGACCACCATTGGCGTAGCCCAGGTCGAGGTCGATGGCGAGGTGGTGCGCACCAATGCCCAACCGATCGAGGTGGTGGACGAGGCTTCGGCTCCCGCCGTGCAGGGCTCCACGACCGAGAAGCAACAGCAGCGCGAGTCGAATCAGTCGGCTGCCCAAAATCGCGTCGCCGAGGATGATGTCCTGCTGCGTGCTGTGGTCTCGAAACGTACGGTCTATAAGAACGAGCCGCTGCATGTGACCTACAAACTCTATACGCGTGTCCCCTTTGTCGACTACTCGTTCGATGCCACCCCCACCTTCAACGGCTTCTGGGCACAGGATCTGGTCAATAAGAAGACCAACGCCCAATCGAGCCGCGAGACCTACAACGGCAAGGTCTACGAGACCTATGTGCTGGGCGATTGGTTGCTCTATCCGCAGCAGGCAGGTGCTTTGAGCATCGACCCGATGGGGATGACGATCGTAGCCCAGGTGGTGGTCCAGAGCCGCAACTTCGACCCCTTCTTTGGCAGTGGTCACGAGGTCTACAACGTGCCCCGCAAGGTGCGCTCGCAGCCCGTCACGATTCAGGTCAAGCAGCTCCCCCAGGGTGCTCCGGCCAGCTTTACGGGTGCTGTGGGTAACTTTACGATGGAGTGCACGGCCCCCTCGCAACAGCTCGCAGCCAACTCGGCAGCCACCTACACGGTGCGCATCGCCGGTACGGGTAACCTGACCTTTGTCCAGGCTCCGAAGCTGAGTCTCCCGACCTCCTTCGAGCAGTACAACGTCAAGACTACCGAGGCGATCAATGCCTCGGCTACGGGTATCTCGGGCTATCGCCAATTCGAGTATCCCTTTATTGCTCGCGCCGAGGGGCAGTTCGAGATCCCTTCGGTCGAGTTCTCCTTCTTCGATCCGCAGCGCATGCAGTACCGCACGCTCAGCTCGAAGTCGCTCATGATGGATATCCAGCCCGACGCCAAGGGTACAGCCTCCTCCGAGGCGGTTGTTCTGTCGGGTCGCGGCCTCTCGAAAGAGGAGGTGCGCCTCCTGGGTGAGGATATCCGCTTCATTAAGCTCGGCAAGTCGCATCTCAAAGAGCAGCGTGAGCCCTTCATCTTCAGCACGGCCTACTGGGCGGTGTTGGGAGCCATTACGCTTCTCTTCGGTTTTGTCTACTACAGCCTGCGTCGCCGCATCCGCGAGTCGCAGAACCTGGTTCTGGTGCGCGGCAAGCGTGCTAATAAGGTGGCCTTGCAACGCTTCCGTGCCGCCCGTGGCTACATGGAGAAGCAGGAGCGTCAGGGTTTCTACGAGGAGATGCTGCGCGCCCTGTGGGGCTATATGGGCGATAAGTTCAACATTCCGGTCTCGAACCTCACGAAGGAGCATGTCCGCGACGAGCTCTCGAAGCGCGGCATCGCGGAGCAGGAGGCGCAACGCTTCTCGCAGATCATCACCCAGTGTGACGAGGCGCAGTATTCGCCTGCCGCCACAGCTCAGATGCAGGAGGTCTATGCTGCCGGTGTCGATCTGGTGTCGGCCATCGAGCAGAAGATCAAACGCTAAAGAACGCAATTTTGACCATGAAACGACTCTTGATGATATACGCGCTGCTGCTCCTGAGTTGGGCAGCCTGTGCGCAGAGCGATTCGCTCGCCGTGGAGAGCAGTCTCCCTGCTCCCGAGCCGATGCCTGCATCGGTCGAGGCGATGTGGGATGCCGCCAATACGGCCTACATCAACAACGACTATGCCCGTGCCGAGGAGGTCTATATGGCCATCGAGGCGCAGGGTGAGCGTTCGGCGAAGCTCTACTACAACCTGGCCAACGCCTGCTTCAAGCAGGAGGAGCTGGGTCGTGCCATCCTCTACTACCACCGCGCCCTGCTCCTCTCGCCCGGCGACGAGGATACGCGCTACAACCTTTCGGTAGCCGAGGCCCGCACGAAGGATACGATCGACGTGATCCCCGAATTCTTCCTCACCACCTGGATGCGCGCCCTGCGCCACGCGATGAGCTCGAATCTCTGGTGTGGCGTCTCGTTGGTGTTGCTGGTGGCGATGTTGGCCCTGGTGCTCTTCTACCTCTTGGCACACCGTCTCTCGCTGCGCAAGGTGGGTTTCTACGGTACGCTATGTGCGCTGCTGCTCTTTGTGGTGGCCACGTGGTTTGCCGCTGCGAATCGTGCCGAGCAGCTCAGCGAGGAGCGTGCTGTGGTGATGAGCCTCTCGGCGGCTGTCAAATCTTCGCCCGACAGAGCCGCTACCGACCTCTTCGTCTTACACGAGGGTACGGTGGTCGAGGTGACCAACCGCTTGGCCGAGTGGTGCGAGGTGACGATTGCCGATGGCAAGAAGGGGTGGACCGAAAGCAGTAAATTGGAGGTAATCTGATGTCGTTGCTACTGCAAAATGTGGTGGGTGAGCTGACCAAGCTCCCCGGCATCGGACGCCGCACGGCGCTCCGCCTGGCGATGCATCTGTTGCGCATGGAGCCCGAGTCGGTCGATGAGATGACCTCGGCCATCGCCCGCTTTCGCCACGAGATCAAACATTGCACGCGCTGCAACAATCTCTCGGACAGCGATATCTGCCCCGTCTGTGCCGATAAGGAGCGCGACCATGCGACCATCTGCGTTGTCGAGCAGGTGGCCGACCTCCTCTCGATTGAGAATACCCACCAATACCGTGGCACCTACCACGTGCTGGGGGGTGTAATCTCGCCGATGCAGGGCATCGCCCCCTCGGACCTGAAGATCGATCTGCTGTGCGAGCGTATCGCTGCGGGGGGTGTCAAGGAGGTGATCCTGGCCATCTCGACCTCGGTCGAGGGTGAAACGACCCTCTTCTACCTGATGAGCCGCCTGCGCCAATTCGAGGGGCTGAAGGTGACCACCATTGCGCGAGGTATCGGCTTCGGCGACGAGTTGGAGTATGTCGACGAGCTGACCATCACCCATGCCATGCTCAACCGCCGCGAGCTGGAGTAATGGGGGTGGCGTGTGAAAGCGTGCGTGAAACCAAAAGATAAACGAGAATAATAACCCTTTAATACTTGAAAACAATGAAAATTTTCTATCAGATTTTTAGCGTGGCCATCCTCGTAGCCCTCTTGGTGGGTTGCTGCAATTGCCGAGCCGTGCGCAAGAACCAACTTCCGATCATCGGCACCGAGTGGCAGCTCGTGCAGCTGGGTGAGGAGTCGATGCAGCCCCAGGAGGATCGCTTCACGATCCAGTTCCTCGCCGAGGAGAACCGCTTTGCAGGTGTGGGCGACGGCAACCGCCTGACGGCCACCTACGTCTTGAACGAGAAGCAGCACACCGTACGCCTCGAGAATGCCGGCATGACCCGCATGATGACCCCCAACCAGGAGTTGGAGGATCGCTTTGTTGCGATGCTGGGCAAGGTTACGGCCTACGACATGGACGGCACGATGCTGATGCTCTTTGCCGACAAGGAGCTGCTGGCCGTCTTCCAGGCCAAGTAGGAACTTGTAGCCTACAACAAAAAAAGAGTGCCTCGCAGCACTCTTTTTTTATTTTAATTAGCAGCCCTTTTGGTGCCATCCCTTTTTTATCGCACGATAATCGCATTGACGAGTCGCACCCCCGCCTTCTCGTTCAGCTCGCCCTGCAGCACTTCGCGTTGGTAGAAGATCTCCTGACGAATCACGCTCGAGCGGATGCGCACATGGAGGATGTGGTTTTCGAGGCGCAGCTCGAGGGTCTCCTGTGCGGCACGGGATCCCACAACCGCTGCCCAAATCTCGGGCAGACGACCCTCGGCCACCTTCGCAGCCACATAGGGACGCTGGAAGAACTCCTCCAGAATCTCGCCCATCAACATCGTTTTTGTGCGTCGCATCCTATTCGCGGGTGTTATCGGTGGCCACGCCATCGGCGACGTGGTAGAGGGTATAGTCGACCTCCGCGCGGTCGAGAATCGTACTCAGACGCGTGGGGTTGCAGTCGGTGATCAGAATCTGGCCAAACTCCTCGGCCGAAACCAGGCGGATGAGCTGCTCGACGCGCCCTGCATCGAGCTTGTCGAACAAATCGTCCAGAAGCAGGATCGGTTTCTCACCTGCAGCCTCGCTCAGGAGGGTGTACTGCGCCAATTTCAGGGCAATGAGGAAGGATTTCTGCTGACCCTGCGAGCCATATTTGCGCAAGGGATAGCCACCGATTTTGAGCACCAAATCGTCGCGGTGGATACCCGCCGTGGTAAATTCGTTGGCCAAATCCTTCTGGCGGGCCGCCTGGAGTACCTCCTTGAAGGGGCGCTCGTTGAGCTCCGATTTGTAATTGAGCTCCACCTGCTCGCGATCCTCCGAGAGGGCCTTGTAGAAGGCCGCCACGAGGGGCTGCAGCTGCTCGACGATCTCTGTGCGGCGGGCGTGAATCTTCTCGCCGTGCTCGATGAGCTGCTGGTCGTAGATCGAGAGCATCATCTCGTTGGGCTGCATCTTGAGCAGGCGGTTGCGCTCCGCAATGACGGCGTTGTAGCGTATCAGGGCCGCCATGTAGGGGCGGTCGATGGTCGAGAGGAAGGCGTTGAGGAAGCGACGGCGCTCCTCGGCCGAGTCGCTGATCAAGACCGAGTCGGCCGGCGAGATGATCACCGCCGGAATCAGCCCCACGTGGTCCGAGAGGCGCTCATACTCCTTGCCGTTGCGCTTGAGGACCTTGCCCCCCTTGCGCGAGAAGGAGCAGACGACCTGCTCCGAGGTTTGGCGATCGGTGGCGTAATGCCCCTCGGCCATAAAGAACTCCGCGCCATGACGCACCGTCTGCCCGTCGGTCATGCCGAAGGCCGACTTGCACATCGAAAGGTAGTAGACGGCATCGACCACATTGGTCTTGCCGGCACCGTTGTCGCCCACCAGGCAGTTGATGCCCGGGCGGAAGCAAAGCTCCCCCTCGGCGATGTTTTTGAAGTTCAGTAGCGCGAGTTTTTTCAGATACATAATGCAAAGTTACGAAAAAAATGCGCAAAAATCACTTTCTTTATTGCTCTTTGTGAATAGTTTTGTATCTTTGTTCGCTAATATTGCACCCTATGGGTGTTTGTGTAGAAAATTAATAAACTAAAAACTTTCAAATACTATGGCAAAAAAGAACATCGCCGAGCCCGAAGCACTGGGTCAGGCTATGAACAAAACCGAACTTTTCTTTGAGAACAACGGCCGCAAGGTGACCTACATTTTCCTCGCGCTGCTCGCTTTGGGTCTGGCTATCTACGCCTACCGTGCCCTCGTCGTATCGCCCCGCGTGGAGAAGGCTGCTGCCCTGCTGTCGGAGGCTCAGGCTCGCTTCAACGCCGAGACGCCCGACTATGAGCTGGCCCTGGTGGGTGATGCCAACGGTGCCGGTTTCCTCGATGTGATCGACAGCTACGGCTCGACCCCCTCGGGTAACCTCGCCAAGCACTATGCCGGTATCTGCTACCTGCACAACGGAGACCTGGAGTCGGCTGCCGACTACCTGAAGAAGTTCTCGTGCGTAAAGGGTGAGGCCGGTGCGCTGATCAACGCCCAGAACTACGGTCTGCAGGGTGACATCGCTGTCGACAAGGGTGAGTACAAGGCTGCTGTAGCCCTCTTCGAGAAGGCTTCGGAGGCTGCCGAGAACAACCTGACGGCGCCCCTCTACCTGCGCAAGGCTGCTCAGGCCGAGCAGGCTCAGGGCAACACCGAGGCTGCTATCGAGCTCTATGAGCGCATCAAGGCCGAGTATCCCGCTTCGATGGAGGCTCGCGATGCCGAGAAGATGCTGGGTGCCATTCGCTAATTAGATTCCCTTCGAGTAGATGGCTACCGCTAATCACAACCTGTCGCAGTTCTATAGCGAGCTTCCCTCGGCTGCCGAGATGCGTTTCGGCATCGTTGTTGCCGAGTGGAATCCCGAGGTGACCGAGGCACTCCTTGAGGGTGCCATCCGCACACTTCGTGCTGCAGGCTGCCCCGAGAAGCATATCCAGGTGAAGCACGTCCCCGGCACCTTCGAGCTGACGCTCGGTGCGCAGTTCTTCGCCGAATATACCGAGGTGGATGCCGTGATTGCGTTGGGTTGCGTGATTCAGGGCGAGACGCGCCACTTCGACTTCATCTGCCAGGGTGTCACGCAGGGCATCACCGAGGTGCAGCTGCATTGGAATATGCCGATTGCCTTCGGTGTGCTGACGGTCGAGAACCAACAGCAGGCCCTCGATCGCGCCGGTGGTCGTCACGGCAACAAGGGTGACGAGGCTGCTGCCGCCGCCATCCAGATGGTACACCTCCAGCTCGAGATGGATGCCGCTGCTCCCGACCGCGAACTCGACCGCCGCTCGGTGAACTAAATTCGGGGGAGGGGAGAGAGTTAAGGACATCCCAGAAGAGTCAATAGTAAAAGGAGAACCAAACGGTTCTCCTTTTTTTGTTATAGCGACTTATAACGACCTATATTATAATAATAGGTAAAAGAAAAAGGGTCGCTTGCGCAACCCTCTCTCTTTCTTACTTCTTCGTGCCTTTCGGGGCAAGAATCATATTCATCTTCTTGCCATCGAGCTTCGGCATCATCTCTACCTTTGCGAACTCCTCCAGGTCGGTGGCAAAACGCAACAGCAGAATCTCACCCTGCTCCTTGAAGACAATCGAGCGACCGCGGAAGAAGACATACGCCTTCACCTTGGCACCCTCCTTCAGGAAGTTTTGGGCATGCTTGAGCTTGAAGTTGTAGTCGTGGTCGTCGGTCTGCGGGCCGAAACGAATCTCCTTGATTACCACCTTCGTCTGATTCGCCTTGATCTCCTTTGCCTTGCGCTTGAGCTGGTAGAGGAACTTCTGGTAATCGGCGATGCGGCAAACCGGGGGATCGGCCTTGGGCGAGATCTCGATCAGATCCAACTCCATCTCATCGGCCAAACGCAACGCCTCACGAATCGGCAGCACCTGTGCCTCGGGCACATTGTCGCCCACCACGCGCACCTGGGGTGCCGTGATCTCGTTGTTGATGCGATGCGGGTTCTCCTTCTCTACGCGGCCACCACGGGGTGCGCCGGCAGGTTTCGGTCTGTTGTTCCCGGGGTTGAACGGCCTCGGCGGGAACGGTTTCGTTGTTGCGATAGTTGTATAAATTAAAGGTTAATAAATGACGTTCTTGAGTCGTTACGCCTTCATCTTGTTGGCCTCAATCTCTGCCTCGACCTGTGCCGAGATCATATCCTTGAAGGCCTCCATCGACATCTGACCCTTGTCGCCCTCACCCTGGGCGCGTACCGATACCAAGCCCTCGGCCGACTCCTTCTCACCCACGATCAGCAGGTAGGGGATGCGCTTGAGCTCGTTATCGCGGATCTTGCGGCCGATCTTCTCGTTGCGGTCGTCGATCTGGGCGCGCACGTCGTTGCGATTCAGGTACTCGACCACCGACTCGGCATACTCGTTGTACTTCTCCGAGATGGGGAGCACAACAACCTGGTCGGGCGAGAGCCAGAGCGGGAAGCGACCTGCGGTGTGCTCGAGCAGCACGGCCACGAAGCGCTCCATCGAGCCGAAGGGGGCGCGGTGGATCATAATCGGGCGGTGGAGCTTATCGTCGGCACCCTTGTAGGTCAGATCGAAACGCTCGGGGAGGTTGTAATCGACCTGGATCGTACCCAGCTGCCAGCTGCGGCCAATGGCGTCCTTGACCATGAAGTCGAGCTTCGGGCCATAGAAAGCGGCCTCGCCATACTCCACGACGGTCTTCAGACCCTTCTCCTCGGCAGCCTTGATGATAGCCTGCTCGGCCTTCTCCCAATTCTCGTCCGAGCCGATGTACTTCTCGTGGTTGGTCTGGTGGCGGAGCGAAACCTGGGCCGTATAGTTGTCGAATTTGAGCGTGCGGAAGATGTAGAGCACGATGTCGATCACGCGCTCGAACTCCGAGAGGAGCTGATCGGGACGGCAGAAGAGGTGGGCGTCGTCCTGCGTGAACGAGCGCACGCGCGTCAAGCCGTGCAGCTCACCCGACTGCTCGTAGCGACATACCGTACCGAACTCGGCCAGGCGGATCGGCAGATCCTTGTACGAGCGGGGCTTCGAGCGGTAGATCTCGCAGTGGTGGGGGCAGTTCATCGGCTTGAGGAAGTACTCCTCGCCCTCGATCGGGGTCTGGATGGGCTGGAACGAATCCTTGCCATACTTGGCGTAGTGGCCCGAGGTTACGTAGAGCTCCTTGTTGCCGATCGGCGGCGTGATCACCTGCTGATAGCCGTGCTCCTTCTGCACCTTGCGCAGGAACTGCTCGAGGCGGTCGCGCAGGGCGGTACCCTTCGGCAACCAGAGGGGCAGACCCTGACCTACACGCTGCGAGAAGGTGAACAACTCGAGATCCTTACCCAGCTTGCGGTGGTCGCGCTTCTTGGCCTCCTCCAACATCACCAGATACTCGTCGAGCATCGACTTCTTGGGGAACGAGATACCGTAGATGCGGGTCAGCATCTTGTTCTTCTCGTTACCGCGCCAGTAGGCACCGGCTACCGAGAGGAGTTTGATGGCCTTCACAAGGCCCGTGTTCGGAATATGGGGGCCGCGGCAGAGGTCGGTGAACGAGCCGTTCTTGTAGAACGAAATCGTACCATCCTCCAGCTCGCTGATCAGCTCCACTTTGTACTGGTCGCCCTTCTCGGTGAAGGTCTTCAGGGCCTCGGCCTTCGATACCTCGTAGCGAGTCACCTCCTCCTTCGTGCGAGCCAGCTCGATCATCTTGTTTTCGATGGTTACCAGGTCACCCTCCGTAATCGGCTGGGGGCAATCTACGTCGTAGTAGAAGCCGTTCTCGATGGCGGGGCCGATACCGAACTTGATGCCCGGATAGAGAGCCTCCAAAGCCTCGGCCAAGAGGTGCGACGAGGTGTGCCAGAAGGCGTGCTTACCCTCGGCATCTTCCCATTTGTAGAATTTGATCGAGGCATCCTCCTCGATCGGCAGCGTCATGTCAACAGTTGCACCATTGACCGAGGCGGCCAGCGAGTCAGCAGCTAAACGAGGGCTGATGCTCGATGCAATCTCGAACGCGTTGGTCCCTTTGGCAAACTCCTTTACTGCGCCATCGGGAAAAGTAATTTTGATCATAGTTTTATAAAGTTTTTGGTTTTGGCCCCATTCGGTGCTTCCACAATTACGAGACGGAATACACCTCCCGGGAACCGGTTTTTTTATGCGTTGTTTTCGCCTTGGCGGGCGGCGCGCTCGGCGTCGCGTGCCTGGTCGCGGCGCGTACGCTCACGCTCGGCCTTGGGGAGCGGATTGGCACTCCATTCGGCGTAGGCGCGACGGTTGCGTACGATGTCGATCGCCATGTAGAGGGCGTTGCGCATCGACTGTGCATCGGCCTTATCCTGGCCCGCAATGTCGAAGGCGGTGCCGTGGTCGGGCGAGGTGCGCACCTCCGAGAGCGATGCTGTGAAGTTCACACCATCGGGCGAGAGGGTCTTGAAGGGGGCCAGCCCCTGGTCGTGGTACATCGCCAGCACGCCGTCGTACTTCGTGTAGCTGCCGCTGGCAAAAAGACCATCGGCGGCAAAGGGTCCAAAGGCGAGGATTCCCTGCTCGAAGGCCTTCTCGATGGCGGGGCGAATCACCTCCTGCTCCTCGCTGCCGAGCAGACCACCATCCCCTGCGTGGGGGTTGAGGGCCAGAACGGCAATCTTGGGGGCTACGACGCCGAAGTCCTCTTTGAGGCTGCGCTTGAGGGCCTCGAGATCCTTGAGGATCTTCTCGCGGGTGATGTGGCGTGGAATCTCGGCGATGGGCAGGTGTTTCGTGACCAGACCCACGCGCAGACGCTCGCTACACATGATCATCATCGGTTCACCCTCCAATTCGGCACCGAAGAACTCCGTATGTCCCGTGTAGCGGAACTTCTCGCTCTGCACCGTCTCCTTGACGAAGGGGGCCGTTACAACGGCATCCAGCTGCCCCGCCTTCAGGGCGGCGGTAGCCTGCTGCAACGCCTCGACGGCTGCAGCTCCCGCCTCTGCGGTGGCCTTACCCGGCTCGATGCGCTCCAACGAGCCGCACTCCACCAGGTTTACCTTCCCCTCGATTGCCTCCTCGGCTGCCTGAACCTTGACCACCTCGAAGCGCTCGAGCTCGGCAATCGTCTGTCGATAGTGGTTCATCGCCGCCTCCGAACCGTAGAGTACGGGGGTGCAAAGCTCCGTGATGAGGGGGTTGGATATGGTTTTCAGGATCACCTCCCAGCCAATGCCGTTGGGGTCACCCTGTGTAATTCCTATTTTGAGTTTCGTTTCAGTCATTTGTTGCAATGCGTTTCAACCGACAAATGTAACAATTATTCTTCTTTTACGCAATCACTTACGCCAAAAATTTAGAGCTTCAGCGTGCGGCGGCGGAACTCGGCGCAGACGATACCCGTAGCCATTGCCACGTTGAGCGACTCGCTTGTCGGACGGTCGGCGGGGTAGGCCGGGATGAGAATCTTGTGCGTCACGCAGCGACCGACCCCCTCCGAGATGCCGCGACCCTCGTTGCCCATGACGATAATGCCCCCCTCGTCGAGCGTGGTGGAGTAGAGGTTCTCCCCCTCGAGGAAGGTGCCGTAGATGGCCATCCCGTGGGCGGCAGCCTCCTGCAGGAAGGGCTCCAAATCGACGTAGTGGACCCTGACACGCAGAATCGCCCCCATCGTGGCCTGCACCACCTTGGGGTTGAAGCAGTCGGCCGAGTCGCGCGAGCAGATGATGTCGGTGATACCGAACCAGTCGGCCAGGCGGATGATGGTCCCCAGGTTGCCCGGGTTCTGCACCTCGTCGAGCGCCAGCACGAGCTTGTTCTTTAGCTGCTTGGCGCGCAGCTCGTAGCGCGGAATCTCGACCAGGGCCACCGCCTTCGACGGGGTCTTGAGGAGCGAGAGACGCTCCATCTCCTTCGCACTGACGCACTCGACCTCCGCCCCCTCGAAGAGACCCTCGAGGCAGAAAATCTTGCGGATGCGGAGCTTTGAGGCGCGAATCTCGCCGATGAGCTTCTCGCCCTCGGCTACGAAGAGACCCTCCTCGGTGCGCGTGCGCTTATCCTGCAGGGCGCGTATGAGTTGAATTTCGGCTTTTGTCATCGTTCTTTTTCAATCGTAAAGGTTTCGCCCTCCAGAGCCAGGTAGCTCTCCGGGAATCGCTCGCGGCACTCCGTCAGGAGCGGCTCCAAGTCTTTGTAGCGGGCCGAGAAGTGGCCGATCAAGAGGCGCTTGGCCTCGGTGTTGATGGCCGCCTTGGCGGCATCGGCCGTCGTGGCGTGGCCGCGATCCTTGGCCGTGCGTTGCTCGGCTGCGGCGTAGGTCGCCTCGTGGTAGAGCATATCGATCCCCTTCGTGAGGGCAACTGCCTTGCCCGAGTAGTTCGTATCCGAGAGGTAGGCGTAGCTGCGCGGCGCGTAGGGGCGGTAGGTCAGCTCGCTGTTGGGTATCTGCTCGCCACTCTCGAGCCAGATATCCTCGCCCCGCTTGGCGGCTGTGATTTGGGCAATCGAGAGGTTGTATTTCGCAATCTTGAACTTCTCGACATTGAGCCCCGGCTCCTTTTCGCGGAAGAGATACCCGGCACAAGGTACGCGGTGGCGCAGCGGTATGCTCCACACCTCGACCGTGCGGTTTTCGCTCAAAAGGGTGTGCTTCGTGGTATCGACCTCGACCCAGATCACCTCGTAGGGCAGCTCCTTGTCGAAGTACTTCAAATGGTTCTCCAGCAGCTCCCCAAAGGGGGCGGGGGCGTAGACTTTTAGGGGTGTTTTGCGCCCGTAGAGCCCCAGTGTCGAGATGAGCGGAAAGAGTCCGTAGAGGTGGTCGCCATGCAGGTGGGTGATGAATACCTCCCTGATCTTTAGCGGATTAATCCCATATTTGATGAGCTGCTGCTGCACACCCTCCCCTGCATCCACCAAGTAGTGTTGCTCGTGGATGTTTACCACCTGCCCCGAGGGGTGGCGGTTGTATGTCGGCTTCGCGGAAGCAGAACCTAATATGGTGACTTTGAAACTCATCTTTTTTCTTTTCGATTTTATGCGGCATATTTTGTACCTCCTCGCCGTGCAAAACAGTCACATACCTGAAGTATGCTCCTATCTTGCCCGACTTCGGTCGGTCCAAAATCTGCTCGCCTAAAATCAAAAATGGGTTGTTATAGGGGGCCTTTAGTTGCCTTTAATTCCTCTTTCCTCTTTAATCCCGCTTCGCGGGCTTGACTTTGCTGCGGCTCGGCAGTCACTGCAAGCAGCTACTGCCCTCGCCTTAATCGCAAAGTTCCTCTTTCCTCTTTTACTTTCGCAGGAAGCGCTCGCAATCCAGCGCGGCCATACAGCCCGAGCCGGCGGCGGCGATTGCCTGGCGGTAGTGGGGATCCTTCACATCACCGGCGGCAAAGACGCCCTCGACCGAGGTCTTCGACGTGCCCGGCTCCACGCGGATATAACCCTCCTCGTCGAGCTCCAGCTGACCCTCGAAGAGATCCGTGTTGGGGTGGTGGCCGATGGCCAGGAAGAAGCCTGCCACATCCAGCACGCGCTCCGTGCCATCCGTTTTGCGCACCTTCACGCCCGTTACGCCCATCTCGTCACCCAGCACCTCGGCTGTGTTGTGCTCGAAGAGCACCTCGATATTCGGCGTATCGAATACGCGCTGCTGCATCGCCTGCGAGGCGCGCAGGAAGGGCTTGCGAACAATCATGTAGACCTGACGGCAGAGAGATGCGAGGTAGGTAGCCTCCTCGCAGGCCGTGTCACCGCCACCCACGACGGCTACGTCGCGCTTGCGGTAGAAGAAGCCGTCGCACGTCGCGCAGGCGCTCACACCTTGGCCGCGGAACTTCAGCTCCGACTCCAGACCCAGGTACTTTGCCGAGGCGCCCGTGGCGATGATCAGGCTCTCGGCCTCGATCTCCACGCCACCCTCGGCCTCCACGCGGAAGGGGCGTGCGCTCAAATCGACCTTCGTGATGCTGCCTCCGCGCAGCTCGGCGCCTAAGTTCTCGGCCTGCTTGCGCATCGAGGCCATCAGCTCGTTGGCATCGATGCCCTCGGCATAGCCCGGCCAATTCTCGATCAGGGTCGTCGTCGTCAGCTGTCCGCCCGGCTGGATGCCCTCGTAGAGGACGGGAGCCATGTTGGCGCGCGAAAGGTAGATGGCCGCCGTGTAACCTGCGGGACCGCTACCGATAATCAAAGTTTTAATCTTCTCCATAGTCTATCTTGTTTTTATATTTCGTAATCGTCTGAAAATTCGCTCACTTGGCGACCGTTGTAGTCAAATTCGGCCCACAGCCCCTCGCTGCGTACCCAGAAGCGGCTCTCCGCCTCGCGGTATTCGACCACCTCGTAGTGCGGTTCGATGATGTAGCCTCCCGTGCGGTCGATGACGCCCATCTTCTCGCCCTCCTTCACCACGGCGCGCCCCTCGCGAAAGTCGCCGACCCACGCATAGCGCGGCTCGATGATTATCTCACCTCCCGGGTTGGCAAAGCCGAAACCCGTATCGGTCTCGATGGCAATCAGCCCCTCGAATTCGTGTCCCTCCCAGCGGCGGTTGCTCACAGCCTCATACTCCTCGTCGCAATCCGAAAGGGTGGGCAGCGTTGTTGCAAAGGAGGCTCGCCATGTTGCGAAAAAGGCCTCGTCGCGACTTCGGTCTTCGCCCACCGTTGCATGCCAGGGGCGAATAGCTACCAGCTCCTCACCCGTCCAGCGCAGGTTCTCCTCTTTGAGGTTGTTGTGGGCCACTCGAGCCCTTTTTAGGCTCTCCTCCAGGCGGTCGATGGCGCGCAACTGCTCTGCGTCGTCGAGCTGGGTGAAGCGATCGGTGAGTGGCTCACCCGGCAGCTCTTGCAACCAGAGGTCGGTGCGGTGATGACCCTCTGCGCGATCCTCCCAGAGCAGCTCCTCGGGCAGCAGTCGGATGCTCGCCAGGGCGGCAACATGGAGGCGCGTTATCTCCTTGAGGCTCCTCTCGAGGTGGTGTGCGGCCTCCTCATTGAGGGGCATGGCCACCAGAAAGGGCTTTGTTGCAAGGCGGAGCTCCGCCTCCGCCGTGTAGGAGGTGCGTTGCAGGGCCGGATTTCCGTCGATGCGCAGCAGCGGCTCGCAGGCGGTGAGCTCCCGCAAATAGATCTCAGGCATTAGCAGGGCTCGAGTGAAATGGTGGATGGGGAGTGCCATTTTTTTATCCGGTTTTTATGCTGATGGAACCTATGTTGAGCATCGTGACCAACTCCGAAATCGAGGTGTTGAAACCCATGCCGCGGTAGGGCGGTAGTCCGTAGCCCCCTTTGGCGGTGTGAATGGCCTCTGTAAAGCAGTCGGGAAGCTCGCTCGACAGGTCGTAGAGCAGGCGTGCGCGCCCCTCCAGGGCGGCTCCCTCCTCTTCGTTGGGCAGGAAGGTGTGCGAACTTAGTGCGTGGCCGATGTGGATATTCATCAATAACACATTGCCATCCTCGGTGTGGAGTTGGCGGATTTGGCTCGCCACGCTTCGCAGCTCCTCAACGGTGCCATCCGTGGCATCTCCGTCGGTGATGTTGAAGACAATGGGCGGAAAACTGGTGCGATGCTCTTCGCGAGCAATCCAGAGGGCCAGCTCATCACGTGCTGTGCGCAATGCTTCGACCATCGGGGTGAGTCCGCAGGCGGTGGGTTTCACCCAGGTGGGGATCTCTACTTGTCGCAGGGCCGGTTCGCCGTTGGGCAGTGTGACGTCGATCGTGCGCTTCATCCGTTCAACGGGGAGTGCAGCCAGCTCCTCGATCGAGATCAATTTGAGACCATTGGGGAGCAGGGAGCGCACTGCTTCGTCGCCCGAATAGCTCCAGATGGCCACATCGTAGTAGTCGCGGATGCCGTCCGTGCGCCGTGCACGCTCGATCAGTTCGAAGATCAGCTCGTTGGTGACCGTCGCAAGCGCTTGGGCTTTCGAGCATATCACGCCACGAAACGGAATCTCCTCGGCCATCGAGCCGGAACCGTCGATCAGCAGGAAGAAGGCTGTGCGGTGTGCGCGTGTGATGCTTTGGCGATACATAATATCCTTGCTTGAGGGTTAGTTCAGGCCACGCACCGAGCGGTAGTCGGCCAGGCGATCCTCCATCGTGTCGCAATCCAAACCGTAGCTCACGGCCATGTCGGCACCGCAGTCGCGCATGCGATCCGTGTCGGTCATGCGGCGGAAGGCCTCGCGGGCATTCTTGCCGCTCTCGATAGCCTCCTCGATCTCCTCGATGGTGGGCATGTGACCCAAAAGCGAGGCGTAGATCTGCTCGGCCCAGCTGTGGGCGTAGTCATCGTAGTGGACGGCAAAGACGCGGAAGGCGTTGTCGATCGACTTCAGGTCGCCGAGTGCTCCCTCTTCGATTTGCTCCACGATGCGGTCCACCGCGCGTTTGGTGATGTATTGACCGGCGATGTCGAGCCAGCGACCGCCGCCGTTGTAGCGTTCGGTCGAGCCTCCGCGCTCGAGCATGGCGCCCAGCGAGGCGACAATGGCGCGGTTGTAGAGCGTGATGCCACGCTGCAGGGCGGCGGCACGAATCTGAACACGGTTGTAGTTATAGACGGGGCTGTCGGGATTCATCTCCTCGATCGTGTGGAGCATATCCACGGCGCGCACCATCGAGCCGGTGGTGTAGGGGTTGTGCTCCTCGAACGAGATTACGTCGCGCATCACCTTGCGCTTGTCGCGCTTGGGCCACTTTTCGATGTCGCGCACCGTGCCGTAGCTGGTCAGGTTGACCGCCGGCAAGAGGAACGAGCGATCCTCCTTCTCCAGCAGGTAGGAGTAGGGGAAGACCGAGGTATCGTGGTGGCGCGAGTGGTGACCCATGACCATCGTGAAGGCTCCCTCGAGGGCCGGTGCCATGATGTAGGCACCGCTGGCGAACTTGCAGCCACGCGGGTGAACCGCCTGGTGCACTGCGCCGCTTTTGAAGAGGTGGTTGCTCTGGTTCGAGCCGCTGCCGGCGTTGAAGAAGGAGAACATACCCGCAATCAGGAGCGAGGATTTGTGGTGCGAAACGGTATAGGGGCCTGCGAAGATGGCGGCGGCTTCGCCGTTCTCACAGTGGGTATTGGCAAAGAATAGCGACTCGGCGGCCGTGAAGCCCTTGTCCAGAATCGAGCTTTCGCCCACGAAGCAACGCTCAAGGGTCACGCCGTTGTTGATGCGGGCCCCCTCGGCGATGATGAAGTCGTAGGCCTTGACATCGACGCCGAGCGCGCTGTCGTCGAGCACCGTGCCATTGACGAGGGCCGACGATCCGTCGATCTTCACGCGGTTGCCGATCTTCACCTCGCGCAGGAAACGGGCACCCGAGAGGTGACACTCCTCGCCCACGGTGCCGATCGTGTCGCGCTCGGCCTCGGCTTCGGCCTCCACGATGCGCTCTAAGGCGGCGATGAGCTGCGGGCGGTGGCGATAGATGGCCATCAGGTAGGCTGCCTGGGCGCTCATCGAGGCGCAAATCTTCACCGTGCGTCCCTCGCATTCGTTCATCGTGGCCACCTTCACACCGTTGCCAAACGAGGAGCTCTCGCGGCATTGCAGGGCGGTAATCTGTTCAATCAGGGTGTTGCGACCGATGCGGTAGTTTTCCACATAGGAGCGTATGATGCGGGCCCCGCTATCCAGCTCCACACGACCGCCGAGACGGCTTTGGCGCAGCTGTTCGGGGTGGAAGTCCTCCGAGACATATATCTTTGACCAATCTTCGGCAGCCGTGCCCAGACGCTCGACAGCCTCGATCTCCGAGTGGGTCAGGTTTCTCATACAGATGCAATTGGAAACTATTTAACTCGCAAATATAATTATTTGGAATTAAATATCAAAACGCTTGCCGCAGATGTTGATTTTACAGAGCCCGCTTTTCGTTTCAAGACGGGCAAAACCATTCCGAAACGAGCCTACCCACAGGCAGGGTGGGCAGTGTAGAACGATCTTGCCGCGACGGTCGATGAAGTGCCAATGGGAGCCGATTTTTACGGCGGCAACCCCTTCGCTGAAGTCGTGACCGTCGGTGTAGATGGGCGGAATTACGACTCCGCTTTCGGTGCGAAATCCCCACCAACCGGCCTCGCCGTAGAGTTCCGGCAGAGGGCTCTCTGTGGGGATGTTGATACCCTCATTGAGCAGGGTGAAAAAATGCTCGATATCGGGAATTGCGGGGAGGGTGTTGTGGAGCAGGTGGGCAACTCGATAGCGCAGGGCAGCACCCTCGCGGGCAAAGCAGCACTTGATGGCTGCGAGTGCCGGGCAAGATTCCGTGTTGCCTGCATCGATGAGTAACCCCTCTTTTTGGTCGAATTTCCGGTAGAGATCCGGCTCGATGGCCAGGGCTGCCAATACGGTTGAAATCAGCACAATCGGGAAGTCGTCGATCGTGCGGTTGAAATCCTCGCTCGTGCGGCGCGGATGTTGGAAGGCCGCCGTTCCCAGCTCGGGCGAGGGACGACCTGCAAAGGCGGGGAGAAAGAGCGCATCGCGGTCGATCAGATGCAATTCGTCGTCCTCGCCGACAAGGATGTTTTCGGGTTTGAGATCGCCGTGAGCCCATTCGGCGCGAAGAAGCGTAAGAGCCAGACGGTCAAATTTTTGCGAGAGACGCTCGAGGGTCGTCCGATCCCCGGCTGTAGCGGCACGGCGGATTCGCTCTTCGAGCGTTTCTCCTGCAATCCAATCCAGCAATACAACGTCGACCCACTCGCCCTGCTTGGGCGTTTTGTAGAGGAAAAGTTCGCGCTCCAGAAGCCTCTCTTCATAGCGTTCTCGGAGGTTGCGTCGGGGGTGAAAATAGCAACGCAACGCCTTCTCTCGTCCCGCATGGCGGATGCGGAAGGTGATGGCTGCATTGCCCACCGAGTAGTGGGGACGACCCTCCCTGTCGCGACAGAGCTCCACCTCGCCCAACGTGCGGGTCAGGCAGAAGCTGTCAGTGAGTGAGAAGAGGTATTGTTGAAGCGTGTACATCGTTTTGTATTTGTATGCGGCATATTTTGCACCTTCTCGCCGTGCGAAATAGTCACATACGCTGAGTGTGCTCCTTTCTCGCCCGACTTCGGTCGGCGCAAAATCTGCTCGCCTAAAATCCGAAATTTTTGGGGGAGGATATGTCGCTATAAGTCGCTATAGGAAACCCTTTAATAACCTTTAGTAACCTTTAGCACCCTTTATTCGAGCCTTTTCCCTTCAATTTCGAATTTTGCATTAAAAAAAGGCCCCGATCATTCGGGGCCTTTTCTCTATTAGTGGCAGTGTCCGCAATCGCAACCCTCGCCGTGGTCGCCGCAACCCTCCTCGCAGTCACCACCGCAGTGGCCGCACGAGCAGTTGCCCTGCAGATCCTCGGGCGTAACGTCGCGTACCGAGATCACCTCGACCTCGAAGTTGAGGGTCTTGCCGGCCATCGGGTGGTTGAAGTCCATCTTGACGCTCTCCTCGCCAACCTCCTTGACGATACCCATCATGCGGTTGCCCTGGGCGTCGGCCATCGGAATCTGCGAACCCTCGAAGAGGATATCCTCGGCTACCTTACCGTCGACCATGAAGACCGTCTTGGGCAGCTCTACGATAGCCTGCTCGATAATCTCGCCGTAACCATCGGCGGGTGCGAGCGTGAAGGCTACCTTCTCGCCGGGCTCCTTGCCCTCGATAGCTGCCTCGAACTTCGGGAGCAGCATACCCGTACCGAAGATAAACTCCAGGGGCTGACCCGGACGCGACTGATCGGCAATCTGACCATCTACGGTGAGCGTGTAATCTACAGCCACCATCTTGCTAGCTTCTACTTTCATAACTTTTTATCGGTTTTAATTATTTGATTTTCAATTTTAGCGCGACAAAATTAGCCTATTTAGACCGAGTTGCCAAATTTTGAGGAGTTTTTTTGACGACTGAGGGGCGTGAAGGGTCGGCTGGCGAACAAAAAGCGAGCCGATTCCTCGAACCGGCTCGCTTTTCATCGTTGTTCGTTTTTTACTCCTTGTTCACGCAGACCAGGTTGCGGTCACCGAAGCCGTTGTCGATCTTCGTCACGTAGGGGAAGAACTTCTGTACGCCGACCCACTCGAGCGGGAAGGCGGCCTCCTCGCGCGTGTAGGGATGCGACCACTCCGAGGCGATCTCGCGCGCCGTGTGGGGAGCCATCTTTACGACGTTATCCTCCTGACCCACAGCCTTCTCGCACTCGCGCTTGATCTGGATCATCGCCTCGATGAAACGATCCATCTCCTCCTTGGGCTCCGATTCGGTAGGCTCGACCATCAACGTCTCGTGTACGGGGAACGAGAGGGTCGGGGCATGGAATCCGTAGTCCATCAGGCGGTGGGCGATGTCGCCGCAGTCGATGTTGTAATCCTTCTTGAAGTTCGTCAGGTCGAGGATCATCTCGTGGGCTACGCGGCCCGTCTGGCCTGTGTAGTAGGTGCGGTACTCCTCCTTGAGGGCCGAAGCCATGTAGTTGGCATTGACGATGGCCATCTCGGTGGCGTGACGCAGGCCTTCCTCGCCGAGCATCTTGATATATCCGTAGGTGATCGGAAGCAGCAATGCCGAGCCCCAGGGTGCCGAGCTGACGGCCGTGATGCCCTCCTCGCCGCCGGTGGCAACGATCGGGTGCGAGGGGAGGAACTGCTTGAGCGCCTCTGCCACGCAGATCGGGCCTACACCCGGACCACCGCCGCCGTGAGGCATGGCGAAGGTCTTGTGGAGGTTCAGGTGGCAGACATCGGCACCGATGTAGCCCGGGTTGGTCAGGCCCACCTGGGCATTCATGTTGGCACCATCCATATAGACCATGCCGCCCGCATCGTGGATGGCATCGACAATCTCGCGGATGCCGCTCTCGAAGACACCGTGGGTCGAGGGGTAGGTCACCATCAGACCGCAGAGCTCCGTGGCGTGCTCCTCGGCCTTCTGCTTCAGGTCGGCAACGTCGATGTTGCCATTCTCATCGCAGGCCACGGTGACGATCTTCATGCCGGCCATGGCTGCCGAGGCGGGGTTCGTGCCGTGTGCCGAGGCGGGAATCAGTACGATGTTGCGGTAGCCTTGGCCGCGGCTCTGGTGGTAGGCGCGGATCACCATCAGGCCGGCATACTCACCTGCTGCACCCGAGTTGGGCTGCAACGAGCAGGCGGCAAAGCCCGTGATGGTAGCCAGGTCGCGCTCCAGCTCGGCAATCAGCTCGAGGTAGCCCTCCACCTGGTCGGCAGGGGCAAAGGGGTGCACGTTCTGGAAGCCGGCCAGCGAGAGGGGCTGCATGATGGCGGCTGCGTTGAGCTTCATCGTACAGGAGCCGAGCGAGATCATCGAGTCGGCCAGCGAGATGTCGCGGTGCTCGAGGCGCTTGATGTAGCGCATCAGGGCGCTCTCCGAGCGGTAGCGGTTGAAGATCGGCTCCGCGAGGTAGGCCGAGGTGCGCTGCAGCGACTCGGGGATGGTTGTCGGGGCATCCACCTTGTGGGCTCTCGGGCGCTTGTTGGTGGCCGTGGAGAAGATGCGGATCACGGTCTCGATCTCCTCGTCGGTGGTCACCTCGTCGAACGAGAGGCGCACGCGCTCGTCGCTCGGGTAGTAGAAGTTGATCCCCTCCTCGAGGGCAATCGACTGAATCACCGAGGCCTCAGCCTCGATTTCGAGCGTGTCGAAGTATTGCTTGGTGGCGAGCTTGTAGCCCATGGCCGAGAGGGCGCGTGCTGTGTTGCAGGCGGCGCGGTGGGCCGTCGTGGCGGCGCGCTTCAGCCCCTCGGGGCCGTTGTAGATGCAGTAGAAACCTACCATCGAGGCCATCAGGGCCGAGGCGGTGCAGATGTTCGAGGTGGCACGCTCGCGCTTGATGTGCTGCTCGCGCATCTGGAGGGCCATACGCAGGGCGCGGTTGCCGAGACGATCGACCGAGACACCGATGATGCGACCCGGGAGGTTGCGCTTGAAGCTCTCGCGCGTAGCCATATAACCTGCAGCAGGGCCTCCGAAGCCCATCGGGGTACCGAGGCGCTGGGTCGAGCCGACGGCGATGTCGGCACCCCACTCGCCGGGGGCTTGGAGCAGGGCCAGCGACAGGAGGTCGGCGATGGCGGTCACCAGTACGCCACCCTCGTGGGCCTTGGCCGTGAAGGCGCTGTAGTCGCGCACCTCGCCGTTTGATGCGGGGTATTGGAGGATGGCGCCAAACTCCTGACCCGAGAATTCGTAGCTGTCGTAGTCGTCGATGATGAGCTCGATGCCGAAGGGCTCGCTGCGCGTCAGCAGCACGTCGAGGGTCTGGGGGAAGATCTTACTATCGACGAAGAGCTGGTTGCGACCCGCCTTGACAGCCTCGCGTGAACGCAGGGCGAACATCATCAGCATCGCCTCGGCGGCGGCTGTAGCCTCGTCCAGGAGCGAGCAGTTGGCGATCTCCATGCCCGTCAGCGAGATGATGGCCGTCTGGTAGTTGAGCAGCGCCTCGAGGCGACCCTGCGAAATCTCGGCCTGATAGGGGGTGTAGGAGGTGTACCACGCCGGGTTTTCGAAGACGTTGCGCGCTACGGCAGCCGGTACGGCCGTGGGGTAGAAGCCCATGCCGATAAAGGAGCGCATCGGACGGTTTCGATCGGCGATCTGACGGATGTGGGTCGTAAACTCATATTCGCTCATCCCCTTTTCGAGGGCGAGCGGTTTCTTTAGACGAATCGACTGCGGGATGACCTGCGCGATCAACTCCTCGACCGACTCTACGCCGATCGTGGCAAGCATCGCCTGCAACTCCTCGGCTTTGGTGACGCCAATATGGCGCGAAGCAAAATTGTCGAACATTATGGTAGTGTTTTTAGTTGTATAATGCTTGTTTTTAGAGCTGGTAACCTTTAGCTGCCTTTAGCAGTCCCATGTCACTCCTTCGCTCTCCCTCTCTCGATTTTAATACTCAAAGGTGCTTCCGCCGATAAACTCGCGCAGCACGGAGGTGTGCGAAATCTCGTCGGGGGCCATCGGGGTGAAGTTGTCGAGCAGCTGCAACATGCGGCGCGCCTCATCGTACTCGGGAACGGTGTTCGGCACCTCGCGCAGAAGCGGCTCGGCGAAGGGGCGAAGGACCGAAAATTCGTAGAAGAGCGACGAGTTGAGCATCTGATCGGCATTCTCCTGGTAGGGGAAGATGTGCTTCTCCTCGCCACGGCGTACCGAGGCCCAGCGTGCCAAGGTGTCGATGGCGCTTGCGCCGCGGCTGCGGTGGTCGCGGATCAGGCGGCGCAGCAGACGGTTGTCGGTCGTGGCGATGCGGGTTGTGTTGTCCATCGCTACCGACGTAAGGCAGGAGATGTAGACGCAGAACTTTTGGTCTTTGGGAATGGCGGGGGTGAGCTTCGGGTTCAGGCCGTGGATACCCTCGATGATGAGCACCGAGCGGTCGGTGAGTCGGAGCGGCTCCTCGTGCCAGCGGCGGCGGCCCGTGATGAAGTCGTAGCGCGGAATTTCGACCTCCTCGCCCGCCATCAAGCGCTTCAGGTGGTCGTTGAAGAGCTTCAGATCGATCGCCTCGAGAGCCTCGAAGTCATACTCGCCATTTTCGTCCAGAGGGGTCTTGTCGCGCTCCACAAAGTAGTCGTCGAGCGAGATGAGAATCGGCTCCAACCCCAAGACACCCAGCTGGATACTGATGCGCTTGGCCGAGGTGGTCTTGCCACTCGACGAGGGCCCCGAGATGAGCACAATGCGCGTTCCCTTCGTGCGGTTGGCCTCGTGGATGGCGTCGGCAATCTGGGCATATTTGCGCTCGTGGAAGGCCTCGGCTACCTTGATCATCGAGCCGGCGTTGCCTATTTGGATGTGGCGGTTGATAGCACCGACGGTCGGCATGCCCATCATCCCGACCCACGATTGGTACTCGGCAAAGACCTCGGTGATCTTCTTCTGGCGCACCTCGGGGGCCAACTCCTCGGGTTGTGTACGCATCGGGAGGGTCAGCTGGAAGCCGCCGTAGTAGGGCTTGATATCGAACAGGGTGACACAGCCCGAGGTGGGGGCCAACGGCCCGAAGAAGTAACCCACCTCGTCGCCCATTGTCTGCAGGTCGCTGTAGAGGCGCGGGCGGGAGTCGAGCAGCTCGATTTTATCGGTATAGTTGTAGGCGGCGTAGCGCTCGCGTACCTCCTCCGAGGGGAGCTTCGTGCGCTCGATCTTCAAATCTTGGTCGATGAGAGCCTGCATCGCCTTGCGGATGGCGGCAGCCTGCTCCTCGCTGATGGCATCGAAGCCCGAGATTTCGCAGTAGAAGCCGCTCAAGCCGAGCGAGTGGCGAATATGAAGCGTGCGATCGGGGAAGAGGCTGCGCACGGCACCCTGCAGGATGAACCACGCCGTGCGTTGCACGACGCGCACCCCCTGAAACGAGGTGCAATCCACGAAGCGCACCGTAGCGGGGGTGTAGACGCGGTAGTGCAGCTCCTTGATGCGGTTATTGACCGTGGCGGCCAGGAAGGGGTAGGGTTGCTCGCCCAGCTCTTCGGCAATGGCTGTCAGCGGAGTACCCATCTCGACTTCGAGGCACTTTTGGTTGTTTTCGCAGCGGATGCGAATCATATTCTTCATAAAAAACGAAATTTCTCCCGTTAAAGATAGATTTTTTTTTTAGATTTGCCAAGAGAAAAAGAACGAAACACTACGAATGACCATGAATAGCACCCTTCGCACCCTTGTTGCGGCCCTTACACTTTTGTTGGCGGCCTGCACTCCGCGCGAGCAGACGCTCGTTGTACTCTCCACAAACGATATGCACGGCAAAATTCAGCGCTTCCCCCAGCTCTACACGGCGGTCGAGGCGTGCCGCGATACGACAGCCTGCATGTTGCTGGTCGATGCCGGCGACCGCTGGACGGGCAACGCCTATGTCGATAAGGTCCCCGTGGCGGGTCTGCCGATCATCGAGCTGATGAACCGTGTCGGTTACGATGTGGTGACCCTCGGTAACCACGAGTTCGATTTCGGACAGGCGCACCTGGGACGCATCCTCGACGAGTATGTTGATTTTGAGGTGGTTTGCGCCAATATAGAGAGCGACACGACGAGCTTTAAGCCCGTGGCGCCCTATACGATTCTTGAGCGCGAAGGGGTGAAGATCGGCCTGGTGGGCGTCATCACCAACTACGAGGGGGGCGGCACCCCTGCCGGCAACAAATCGAGCTATGTCGGCTTGCGCTTCAGCGATCCGCAGCAGGCGGCTGTTCGCGCTGCCGAGGAGCTGCGCGGCAAGGTCGATGTGCTGATTTTGCTCTCGCACATGGGCCACGACCGCGATTTCGAGCTTTTGGCGCGCGAGTCGCGCTACGATTTGGTGGTGAGCGGCCACACCCACGAGTACCTCGATACGCTCGTCTGCGGTACGCAGCTCGGTCAAACTTACAAGGATGTGCGCAACGTGGGTATTGCGAAGATTCACCTGCGCGGCAAACGCGTCAAGGGGGTCGAGTATGAGAACGTCTTGACGACCGCCTATGCCCCCGATTCGACCCTCAAAACTCTCGTGGAGGGTTACTATGCTGACGAGGAGCTCAATCGTCCGATCGGCACGATGCAGCAGACGGCGACGCAGGTGGGCTTGGCTAATTGGTTTACCGAGCTGATGAAGCGCCGCACGCAGAGCGAGGTGGCCTTCTACCACATCGGCGGGGTACGTCTCGACTCGCTCGAAAGGGGTGGTGTCGGCACGGCGACGGTCTACGATCTGGAGCCCTTCTCGACTCGCGTGGCGACGATGAAGATGACCCCGTCGCAGATGCGTAAGATGCTTATTACGAAGTACAACGAGGCTACGCGCGAGGGCCACCGCATCGACCTGCACTCGAGAACGCCCTACACGATTTGCTGCACCGAGGCCGATGAGGCGGTCGATGTGAAGTTCCCCACCCTAAAGGAGGGGCGTACCTATCGCGTGGCCATCACCGACTACGCCTTCAAAAACTACAATGGCTTGGACTACACCGAGGGCGAGATTACCGACCACCTGATCACCGACCTGATGCTCGAGGCGTTGCGCCGTGCGCCCGTTCGCCCCGACAACGAGCAGCACGCATCTATTCGCCCTCAAATCAGGCAGTAAAGGTGCTTTATGACCCGATGCGAGGCGGCAAAACAGCGTTTTGTCGCCTCGCATCCGTTTTGTTCCATTCCGACAAACGGCGGATTTTGTACGCTTTGGAAGGCTCTTTTTGGGGGGGCGTGCTTGGTGGCAGGAAATATTCTGCGTACATTTGTTTATCCAATTTTCACACGCTGTCCCGATGCTTGACGAACGCCTGTTTTATTTTATCCATGGTGTGGCCACGATGTACTTCTTTGTCGCCGGCATGAATCGCGTACGCCGTGAGGAGGCCTCACGCCTGGAGTGGTTGTGCGGTTATGTGCTGCTCTATTGGTGCTTCCTGGAGACGAAGGATCTGTTCTTTTATCTTGCCCCCGAAATTCGCCAAAGCTACATATCCAACCTCTTGATCCTGATCGATATGACTGCCGTGACGGCCGGTTGTGGTTTTGTGATCGAGCTGCTCAATGCGGGGTGGTTTACGGTGCGTCGTGCGCTGGGGTTGGTCTCGCCGTTCCTGCTTTCGATCGTAGCCTATGCCGTGACGGCTGACGAGTGGATTGTCGATGCTACCTTTATTTTTGTGGTGTGCTATTCGCTTGGCTTTTTGATCTATATGGTTTATGCTGTCAGACGCTATAACCGCCTGCTGAGGGAGAACCTCTCGAATGTGGAGTATGTCCATGTGCGGTGGCTGAAATGGGTGGTGACGATGCTGGCCGCCTGCCTGGTGGTCTGGATCGCCTCGTGCTACTTCTCCTCCTGGGTGGTGGATAGTTGTTATCAGGTGCTTTTGGTCGTGATGTGGGTCGTGACGCTCTACTTTGCTGACCGTCAGCGCGTTCCGCAAATTGTCCCCGTTGCCTCTACGCCCGCCAAAGCCTCTTCGGAACAGGTGCTGGGGGCAGCTTTGGAGCATAAGTTGGCGCAACTCCTCGAGGAGGAGCGCGCGTGGCTCAATCCGCAACTTACGCTCTCGGATTTGGCGATGCAGGTGGGTACGAACCGCACCTATCTGTCGAACTACTTGAACAATACGCTTCACACGACCTTCTACGACTACATCAACGGCTTCCGCCTCAAGGCGGCCCTCGAGCAGCTGAACGACCCGGCAACCTCGGTGACGATGGTCGAATTGGCCGAGTCGTGCGGCTTTAACTCCACCTCGACCTTCCGTCGTGTCTTCGTGCGGGCGATGGGGTGCTCCTATGTCGAGTATCGCGATCGGATCCTCGCCCAAAAGCGCCTGTAGCGCTTCTTTTGATGTTGTGATAGGGCGTTTTTGATGCAATGAAAGGCCACCTTCGGGGTGGCTTTTTAATTTTGTACCATCACGAATGATTCAACATCTAATCACATGAAACGACTTTTTGTACTATCGCTGTTGCTCTTTGCGAGCGTAACGGCACTCGCGGCTGACGAGGAGCAGGAGAAAAAGGAATATTTGTCGGACGAGGAGCGTACGGCAATGATTCAAAAGGCCCTTGCCGAGCGCGACATCGAATTGGTCATCGATCCGTGGGGTGGCAGCGGTGTCGAGTGTAAGGAGCTGACCCGACAGGGTGGCGACTATGTCTCTCTTACCAATTCGCCCGAAGTCCTCTTCGAGCGTGGCTACACCTTTAAGCCCATCGCCTTTGTCCATGGCTATCGCTATGTCTTTGAGCACGAGGGGAAATATTATGGAGCACCCATGTCGGATGTGCTGGTGGATAAGCGAGGCGATCGGGAGGAGCTGGCCTTTATGATTCGTGGTAAGAGCCATCAGATGACCTCCGTGGCCGGTCGCTTCTATGGTACTTCGTCGGCGCTGTGGATGATGCTCCTGATCATGGGCGCGGCAGCCGTAGTGACGGCACTCTATTTCGTGACCAAATCCGCAGCCCTGCGCCCGCTTGTTCTGGCCGTGATGCCCGCCTCGATACTTCTCTTCTCGCTGATCGAGATTTACGGCTACATCAAGTTTGGTGGCGATATCTTCTGGTGGTGCGAGTACGATCGCTACGGCTTCTTCGGGTCGCTCTGGCGTGTGATTCCCTTCGCTGCGATGGTTGCCGCACAGGTCTATAGCATCAAATGCTACGAGCGCGTACTCTTCGAGGGCAACGACGATCCGAACGATGACGAGCGTAAGATCAGCCTTAAGCCGGCCGCCTGGAGTTTGGCACTCTGTATTCCCGTGCTTATCGTTATCATCCTCATTTTGGGGAGCATGGACCTGGAGAACACGATTCTGATGGATATATTGGGCATCGGCGGTTTCCTGGCCACGTTAGGCGTGGGCCTGATGATTTCGTTCAAGCGCAATGTCAAGAGCTTTGGCCCCGTATCGGGTCTGTGGGTGACGATCTTCTCGATTGTCTACATCATCGGCTGCCTCATCTCGGCAATAGCGATGATTACGCTGATTTTCCGCATCATCCTGCAGATTCTGGTGGTCGTTGCCACCTTCCTGATTTTTGCCATGATGGGTACACGTCGTCGTGTCTATCGCAACGGTCGTGTCTATGAAGAACACTATTATTAACAATATAAAAACAGAATCGCTATGAGTAATAAACTGGGTATTGTCGGAACGTGGTTCCGCATTTGTGCTTCAGGCTTTGGTATGGGTGTTGATGCAGCCAAAGCAGTCGGTATTGTGGTCTTTATCCTCTCGTTGGTATTTGTTGTCGGCATTGCCATCCTTTGGTGGATCATCAAATTCTTTATCAATCGCAATAAGGCGAAGAAGGAGGAGGCTGCCGCAAC
>JAUMXM010000020.1:0-21309 GCA_030529085.1 Rikenellaceae bacterium
AACCGCACCTGGATGCTGCCCGTGGTCGAGACGCAGGGGCACTCCCTCGGCTTCCTCTCGAAGTCGCGCATCCTCACCGCCTACCGCGAACAATTGGTAAAAATCCAGCAGTAATGCTGGATTTTTATTTTGCACCTTCAGGAGATATCTGAAAACTTTTTGTCAATTTTATTTGCTATTTTGTAAAGTTTGCTTTACATTTGCAGCAGCAAACGGGACAAGTGGCCACGTCCGACGGTTTGCTGAACCTTAACACTTTTATCTACTATGCAAAAAGATTGGTTATTGCCCTACGGCTTCAAGCGTGTCGGATGGGTGCTCCTGGCGATTGCAGTACCGATCGCCATTTGGGCTGCCGCGATTGGCTTCAACTACCAACAAGTTGCTCTCTTGCGCGATTTGCAGTTGGTTGAGAATCCGCTTATCAACAACCACATCATCCTTTGGTTGTGGTTAGGGATGCTCTTCGTTGCCTGCTCGCGCGAGAAGATCGAGGATGAGATGATTGCCCGTATTCGACTCAACGCCCTGCTTGTGGCACTCTACATCCAGGCGGTGCTGATTATCGTGGCAACCTTTGCCTTCAACAGCCTCGACTTTCTCAACATTATGATCTACAACCTCGTATCCTATCCGATGATCTTCGTGATAGCCTATCGAGCGATGTTGTGGCGCGCAAGAAAGGAGGCCGAGGATGAAGAATAGAATTCGTGTCGAACGTGCCGAGAAGCGACTCACGCAGCAGGAGTTGGCCGAGCAGTGTGCCGTCAGCCGCCAAACCATCAACGCCATCGAATCGGGAAAGTTCATCCCATCGACCGTGCTGGCGCTCAAAATCGCCCGCACCTTCGACAAGAGAGTCGAGGAGATCTTTGAACTCGAAGAAAACGATTAAAAAAAAGCGGAAAGAGCATATGCCCTTTCCGCTTTTTTTCAAATCTCCGGTCGCTACTCATCCAACGGCTCGGCCTCGCCATCGACGGGGAGCAGATGCTCCTCGCTGACACCCAGCGAGCGGTAGTACTCGTTGAGCTCGCGGACGATATCGTCACGGCGGGCATAGGCGGCTAAGTAGTAAGCCTCCTCCAGCTCATCGAGGCGGTCGTTCAGCTCGGGATCGACCATCTGACCCTTATAGCCATCGAAGAGAAGGTAGTACTCGATGTATTCGATCGTGTTGCCCACATACTCGCGGAGCAGCATATCGCCCTTCACGGCAGCCGTCTTATCACCCAAGGCAGCAGCGGCGTAGTAGGCCTCGAGGAAGGGTACGGTATTGGCATCCGTGAAGCGAATCTGCGAGGTGGGCAGCTCCTCCAGACCCTTGTCGAGCAGATCCACAGCCTCGTCGATGCGACCCTCCTCCAAGAGAGCCTTGGCCACGCGGGCAAAGGCCGAACGGGCATTCGAGGCACCGAGGTTATACTGGATGAAGTGGTCGACATAGACGTCGGGGTCGCTCAGGTTGCCATAGCGGAACTTCGAGCGCAGAAGCGGTGCGACATAGTCAGGGTCGATGCGACCCATATCCCAGACGCTCTTCACGGGGGTCTTGATCGGCACCAGACGGTAGGCATAGCCATCGAACTGGAGGTAGTCCATCAAGCCGAAATCCTGCAAAATATAGACCTGCGTGAGGTAGATCGGGCGCTTCCACTCGAAGTTGGCCAACAAGTCGAGCAGCATCAGCTGGTTCTTGTCGATCGAGCTCTTCTTCAGCTCGACATAGACCGTATCGACCATCTGGTCGCGGTCCTTCTCGGCCACGATGCCCGATGCGATGGCATTCTCCTTATTGACGGGGATCGCCAAACGCTTGGTGGGGATGTAGTCGGCATAGGAGCCGTCGATGAGCTTAATTTGCGAAGCGGGGTCGTCGTTGCGGATGAACTCCATCACCTCGCGGATATCCACCGCGCGGTCGATCACCTCCTTGACAGGCACCCAATCGTTCATATAGGTATACTTATATTTCGGGAGCGAGAAGGGGACACCCGGCGCATCGTTGGCCGCCGTCTTCATCTCGTCGATATACCACTCACCACCCAGGTACGAAGTGTTCATGATACGCACATCGGGGCGCACATTGTAGACCTCCTGGTTGTTCCACAAGGGGAAGGTGTCGTTATCGCCGTAGTTCAGGATAATCGAGTTCGGGAGGGTCGATTGAAGGTAGTTCCAACCGATGTCGCACGACATATAGCGACCCGAACGGTCGTGGTCGTCCCAGTTCTCGGCCGCGAGGATGCCCGGCACCACCAGGCCAATGAGGGTTGCCGCAGCCGCCACCACACGCGTATCGCGCTTCGTGAGCCATACGAGCAGCTCGCGCAGTGCCAGCACACCCAAACCGATCCAGATCGAGAAGGCGTAGAAGGAGCCTGCATAGACATAGTCGCGCTCACGCGGCTCGCCGGGCGAGGAGTTGAAGTAGACCACCAGCGCTACACCCGTCATGATGAAGAGCCACATGACGATCGAGAAGTTGCGCTGATCGCGGTTAAGCTGATAAATCAGGCCGATCAGACCCAGGAGGAAGGGGAGGAAATAGTAGGTATTGCGCCCCTTGTTCTCGGCCACCTCGCGCGGAAGGCCCTCCTGCGGGCCGAGGTAGGCCTCGTCGATGAATTTGATGCCCGAGAGCCAATTACCATCGAGCAGCGTGGAGCCCGAGGGTTGAATATCGCTCTGACGACCGACGAAATTCCACAAGAAGTAGCGCCAGTACATGTAGTTGAGCTGGTAGTTGAAGAAGTAGTTGAGATTCTCCATAAAGGTAGGCTCAACGACCGTCTGCATCTCGTAGCCATCGTCGTAAACACGCTTCTTACCGAAGTCGAGCACCTCCTGACGAATGGGACGACCCTGCTCATCGCGGATCAGCTCACCATTCTCGTCGCGTGCCACCTCGGTCTTGGTGCGGTAGGCGGCCCACTGCTTGTACTCGCGCTCCCCCTTCTGGTAGTTCCACATACGGGGGAAGATGTGGATGAAGCCCTCGGGATAGGTATAGCCCGAGATCACCGTGCCCTGCTTATACTTCCCATCCTCGTCGAGGTAGTAGGGGTGCTTCTCGGTGTAGCCCACAGGGGGTGCCGAGTAGTAGGCGCCGAACAAGAGGGGACGGTTGCCATACTGATCGCGGTTCAGGAACGAGAGCAGCGCGTGGGGATTCGAGGGGTTGTTCGAGTTCATCGGCGGGTTGGCCGCAGCACGAATCGTCACCGAGGCATACGACGAGAAGCCGATCAGAATCATCGTCGTCGAGAGCAGAATCAGGTTCCAAACCACCTTCCCCTTGCAGTGGGTGTACCAGGCACCCCACCCCATGGCACCGATGAGCGCCAGGGCAAAAACAGCCATACCGAGGTTGACGGGCAGGCCCAGCGTATTGACACAGAACAGGTCGATCATCGCTCCGACATAGACCGTATAGGGGATGATAATGCCGTTGATAACCAACAGAATGGCACCTGCGATGAGGGTTGCGATCACGATTCCCTTCATCGTCACCTGCTTCGTATGTTTGAAGTAGGCGATGAATACCAGCGCGGGGATGGTCAGCAGGTTCAGGATGTGGACACCGATCGAGAGACCCATCAGGTAGGCAATCAGGATAATCCAGCGCGAGGCGTGGGGCTCGTCGGCCTCCTCCTCCCACTTGAGCATCAACCATACGACCAGGGCCGTAAACATCGACGAAAGGGCATAGACCTCGCCCTCGGCAGCCGAGAACCAGAAGGTATCGGTGAAGGTGTAGGCCAAAGCGCCCACGGCACCGGCACCGATTGCAGTCCAAATATTGCTCACGGTCAGTTCCTTACCGCCGCGCGTCAAGAGACGGCGCGCGAGGTGGGTGATGGTCCAAAAGAGGAACAGAATACAGAAGGCACTCGCAAAGGCATTCATCGCATTGACCGCCACGCCGACATAGATGGGCGAGGGGGCAAAGAGGGTCGCCAGGCGGGCCAGCATCATGAAGAGGGGGGCTCCGGGCGGGTGACCTACCTCGAGTTTATAGGAGGTAGCGATAAACTCCGAGCAGTCCCACAGACTCGAGACGGGCTCCATGGTCAGCAGGTAGGTCAGGGCAGCTACGGCAAAGACCATCCAACCGACAAGGGTATTCCATTTTTTGAACTGTTGCATCATATTTTCTTGTTTCACATACTTATCCAAACTGCAAAAGTAATCATTAAACGCCGAAACTCCAATCCTATTGTGCCGAAAAAGGGCTCGATGAATCATCTTTTCAGCAAAGATTTCGTCGAAGAATAAAATTTTACTAATTTTGCATCAATAATATAACCTTATACCCCACTATGGAGACTAAACTTTCACTTTACAATACCCTGACGCGCCGCAAGGAGGCCTTCGAGCCGCTGGTAGAGGGTCGCGTCGGCATGTATGTCTGCGGCCCGACGGTCTATGGCGATCCCCACTTGGGCCACGCCCGTCCGGCAGTAACCTTCGACCTGTTGTTCCGCTACCTCAAGTCGCTCGATTTCAAGGTGCGCTACGTGCGCAACATCACCGACGTAGGCCACCTGGAGCACGACGCCGACGAGGGCGAGGATAAGATCGCCAAGAAGGCGCGCCTCGAGCAGTTGGAGCCGATGGAGGTTGCCCACTACTACACGGAGCGCTATCGCCAGGCCATGGAGTCGATGAATGTGCTCACCCCCTCGATCGAGCCCCACGCTTCGGGCCACATCATCGAGCAGATCGAGTTTGTAAAACGCATCCTCGACGAGGGTTTCGCCTACATCTCGAACGGCTCGGTCTACTTCGATGTCGAGAAGTACAACGCCAAGCACCACTACGGCCGTCTTTCGGGCCGCAACCTGGATGATATCGTCCTCAACACCCGCGAGCTGGATGGTCAGAGCGACAAGCACCACTCCTACGACTTTGCCCTCTGGAAGAAGGCCTCGGCCGAGCATATCATGCGTTGGCCGTCGCCCTGGAGCAACGGCTTCCCCGGCTGGCACATGGAGTGCTCGGCAATGAGCACGAAGTACCTGGGCGAGCAGTTCGACATCCACGGTGGCGGCATGGACCTCATGTTCCCCCACCACGAGTGCGAGATCGCCCAATCGACCGCCGCACTGGGTCACGACTCGGCACGCTACTGGGTACACAACAACATGATTACGATCAACGGCCAGAAGATGGGTAAGTCGCTGGGTAACTTCATCACCCTCGAGCAGCTCTTCAACGGCTCGCACGAGATTCTTGAGCAGGCCTACACCCCGATGACGATCCGCTTCTTTGTCTTGCAGGCCCACTACCGCTCGACGCTCGACTTCTCGAACGAGGCGCTGCAGGCCGCCGAGAAGGGTCTGGATCGCCTGATGAAGGGTATCGACGCGCTGGATAAGATCAAGCCCGCCGCCACCTCGACGGCCAATCCTGCCGACCTGGAGAAGCGTTGCGCCGAGGCGATGGCCGACGACCTGAACTCGCCGATGGTGATCTCGGCCATGTTCGACTGGGTACGCACGATCAACTCGGCAGTCGAGGGCAAGGAGTCCTTCACGGCCGAGGATCTGGCTACGCTGAAGGCCATCTTCCACCGCTACGCCTTCGAGGTGTTGGGTCTGAAGAGCGAGAAGCAGGCCGCAGGGGGTCGTGACCGCGTCACGCCGCTCGTGGAGATGTTGCTCGAGGAGCGTCTCAAGGCGCGCGCCGCGAAGGATTGGGCCGCCTCGGACCGCATCCGCGACGGATTGGCTGCCGCCGGCATCCGCGTCAAGGATCGCAAGGACGGCACCGACTGGGAGCTGGAGTAACGCGCCCCACGGTTAAAAAAAGAAGATTTCATAGTACAAAATGGGTGGGATAACTCACCCATTTTTTGAAACAGAACCTATGGCAGATAACAAAATCGCCGCCCTCGAACTGGGCACCGAGCCGATTCGCAAATTGCTGGTGCAGTATGCCCTGCCCGCCATCATTGCGATGACCGCCTCGTCGCTCTACAACATGGTCGACTCGATCTTCATCGGCCAGGGTGTGGGTCCGCTCGCCATCTCGGGTCTGGCACTCACCTTCCCGCTGATGAACCTCTCGGCGGCCTTTGGCGCCATGGTCGGCGTCGGCGCCTCGACCCTCGTTTCGATGCGCCTCGGACAGCGCGACTACGCCACGGCACAAAATGTCTTGGGCAACGTCGTGACCCTCAACACGATTATCGGTATTGTGTTTGGTGCCGTGATGCTGCTCTTTATGGATCCCGTGCTCTACTTCTTCGGAGCCAGCGACCAAACCCTGCCCTACGCACGCGAATACATGGAGATCATCCTCTATGGCAACGTGGTAACTCACATGTATTTGGGACTCAATGCCGTGCTGCGAGCCGCCGGCCATCCGCGCAAGTCGATGCAGGCGACCATCATCACCGTCGTGCTCAACATCATCCTCGACCCGATCTTCATCTTCGGGTTCGATTGGGGAATTCGCGGTGCCGCCATCGCTACGGTTCTGGCGCAGTGCATCTCGCTCCTTTGGCAGCTCCACATCCTCTCGGACAAGCAGGAGCTGCTGCACTTCCGTCGCGGCATCTATCGCCTCAAGCGTAAGATTGTCAACGACATCCTCGCGATCGGCATGTCGCCCTTTCTGATGAATCTGGCCGCCTGCCTCATTACGATCCTCATCAACCGCGGATTCAAAACCTATGGCGGCGACCTGATGATCGGTGCCTACGGCATCACGAACCGCGTCGCCTTCCTCTTTGTGATGATCATCATGGGTCTGAATCAGGGTATGCAGCCCATCGCGGGCTACAACTTCGGTGCCCGCCAATACGACCGTGTATTACGCGTGCTGCACCTGACAATGATTGGCGCCACCGCCCTCTCGCTCGTGGCCTTCCTGATTGGCGAGGCAACCCCGGGAATCGCCGTACGCCTCTTCACGCAGGATGAGGAGCTCATCGGCCACGCCATTACGGGTATGCGCCTCTCGTTTATGATCTTCCCCTTTGTGGGTTTCCAGATGGTGGCCACGAACTTCTTCCAGAGCCTCGGCATGGCCTCGAAGGCGATCTTCCTCTCGCTTACGCGTCAGTTGTTGTTCCTCATGCCGGCCCTCCTGTTGCTGCCCCACCTCTTCATCGAGCTCGATTGGGCCGCCAGCAAGGGTGTATGGTGCGCACAACCCCTCTCGGATCTACTCTCGGCCATCGTGACGGCCATCCTGCTCGCGAACCAACTGCGGAAGTTCCGCGCCCAAATAGCACTCAAAACCAACGCTTAACACCACACAGATTATGCAAGAGCGTTTTGTTATCAACATAGGCCGCCAATTCGGTAGCGGCGGCAAGTCGATCGGCGAGAAGATCGCTTCGCGCCTCGGCATCAAACTCTACGACAAGGAGCTGATCAACCTCGCCGCCGAGGAGAGCGGCATCTGCACCGAGCACTTCGAGCGCGCCGACGAGAAGGAGCGCAAAGGGTTCCTCTCGGCCCTCATCGGCCACTTCCACCGCCCCCTGTCGGGCAACTACTACTGCGCGAACACCCCCCTCTCGCACGAGACCCTCTTCCACATCCAGAGCGAGGTGATTCGCCGCGTGGCCGAGCGCGAGAGCTGCATCTTCGTGGGTCGCTGCGCCGATTATATCCTGCGTGACCATCCGCGCACCATCAACCTCTTCTTCACGGCCGAGCGCGAAGATCGCATCCGCCGCATCACCTCGCGCACCACTTGCTGCGAGGAGAAGGCAGCAGTTCTCATCGACCGCATCGACCACGAGCGCGCCCGCTACTACAACTACTACACCTCGGCCCGCACCTGGGGTGAGGCTGCCAGCTACGATCTGACGATCAACACCTCGCTCCTCGGTGAGGAGGGAACGACCGACCTGGTGGTCGACTACATCTGCCGTCGACTCGGCATTAATCCTGCAAAATAATGGTACAAACCGATCAGATAAAATCCCTTGTGGCTCGCCGTGAGGAGCTGGAGCGCTGCTTGAAGATCGAGCAGCTCCGCATCGACCTGCGCAACGAGGAGGAGAAGACCCAGGAGCCCGACTTTTGGGAGCAGCCCGACCGTGCCCGCGCCCAACTCAAGCGCGTGGCCGGAATCAAGGAGTGGGTCGAGAGCTACGACAAGATCGCCAAGGAGGTCGAGGACCTGGAGCTGATGCCCGACTTCATCCGCGAGGGAATCATCAGCGAGGAGGAGATGGAGCAAGCCTACACCGCCTCGTTGGAGCATATCGAGGCACTGGAGCTGAAGAACATGTTGCGCTCGGAGGAGGATAAGCTGGGGGCAATTCTCGACATCAACGCCGGAGCCGGTGGCACGGAGGCGCTCGACTGGGCCTCGATGCTCATGCGCATGTATATGCGTTGGGGCGAGGCACACGGCTACAAGGTGCGCACGCTCGACTACCAGGCGGGCGACGAGGTGGGCGTGAAGAGCTGCACGCTCGAATTCGAAGGCGACTACGCCTACGGCTACCTCAAGAGCGAAAACGGCGTCCACCGCATGGTGCGCCTCTCGCCCTTCAACGCCAACAACAAGCGACAGACCACCTTCGCCTCGGTCTTCATCTCGCCTGCCATCGACGACACGATCGAAATCACGGTCAACCCCTCGGATATCGAGTGGGACACCTTCCGCTCGTCGGGTGCCGGCGGCCAGAATGTGAATAAGGTCGAGACGGCTGTCCGCCTGCGCTACCACGGCAAGGATCCCGACACGGGCGAGGCAATCGAGTACCTGATCGAGAATATGGAGACCCGCTCGCAGCTCATGAACCGCGAAAATGCGATGCGCATCCTCAAATCGAAGCTCTACCAGCGCGAGCTGGACAAGCGCATGGCGACCCAGCAGGCCCTCGAGGCGACCAAGAAGCGCATCGAGTGGGGCTCGCAGATTCGCTCCTACGTCTTCGACGACCGCCGCGTGAAGGACCACCGCACGGGGGTGCAGACCTCGGCCGTCGAGGCGGTGATGGATGGCGACCTGGATGCCTTCATCAAGGGCTACCTGATGGAGTTTGGCGGAGCCTAAGGGCAACACCTTCGACGCACAACAAAAAAAGAGCAACCACGATTTCGGGTTGCTCTTTTTGTTGAATCGGAGGGAGGATTAATCCTTGATCTCCTCGTTGCGCTCAACCGTTTCGTCCTCCTTCGGAGGTTCGGGATTGAGGTTGTTCTTGTAGAGGAAGCGACGAATCTTCATCGAAGGGGTCTTGATAAACTCATCCTTCTGCTCGACCACATCGCTCAGGCGCGAGAATTGGCTCACCTTCTGGTTTACATACTCCTTGATCTCGGCGCGAAGCTCCTCGGTGCGGGCCTCGATTGCCTCCTTCTTCGTACGCCACTGGTCGCGCCAATCGTCCAACGTGCGCTCGATCTGATCGGGGTTGAACTGCACGAGAGCCACCAAACGACCATCGAGCTCGGTCACGAGCGACTCGCTCACCGTAAAGTGCTGGTTGATAACCGTCTCGATATCCTCGGGATAGATATTCTCACCACCCGGTCCCAGGATCATATTCTTCAATCGACCGCGAATGTGGAGGCGATTCTCGCTATCGAACTCACCCAAGTCGCCCGTGTGGAACCAACCCTCGGCGTCGATTACCTCGGCCGTAGCCTCCTCGTTCTTGTAGTAACCCATCATCACGCAGGGGCTCTTGGCAACCACCTCGCCCTGCTTCGTATCGGGGTTGATGTTATCGAGGCGTAGCGTCACATAGGGAACTGCAGGGCCCGTCGAGCCCACCTCGCGCTTGATCGGAACTGCACCGGCCAAAAGGGGCGCCGTCTCCGTCAGGCCATAACCAATGCCGTGCGGGAAGGAGGCATCGACCAAGAACTGCTCGGTCATACCGTCGAGCTTGGCACCTCCGATACCCAGGAAGCGCAGACGACCGCCAAAGACCTCCATGAGCTTCTTTCCGGCCAGCTTGTGCAATAATTTGCGCACCGGCTTCACGCCGTAGAGGAACTTCATCGTGGCGTTGGCCGTAAACTTGGCCTGCACCTGCGAGCGGAAAATCTTCTCGATGATGAGCGGCACGATGAGCATCACCGTAGGCTTCACGCGACGCATCGCGGGCACCAGGGCTGCCGCTGCAGGGGGACGATCGAGGTAGAAGACCGGAACACCCTGCGAGAAGGGGAAGATCAGACCCAGCGAGCACTCATAGACGTGCGACATGGGCAAAACCGAGAGGAACGAATCCTCCTGGTTGATCGGGAAGAGTTTCTGACAGAGGTCGGCGTGGATGGCCAGCGAGCGCTGCGAATGCATAACACCTTTGGGCGACGAGGTCGTACCCGACGTGTAGATAATCGAGGCCAAATCCTCGGGCTTGGGCACAGCCACAGATCCCTCCGCCTTGACCGACTGCGAGAGAATCTTCAGATTCTTCGTACGGATAACGACGTTGAGCGTCTCAACAGCCTTCTTCGGGAGTTTTGCATAGAGTTTATCCGATACCAGCAGAGCCTTCGACTCGGAGTGTTCGAGGATCTTTTCCACCTCCTCGCCCGAGAAGCCGGGCAGAATCGGCACAACTACCATACCTGCCGATACAACGGCAAAGTAGCTCACTCCCCAGTTCGGCATACTGCTGCTGTACAGAGCGACCTTATCGCCGGGCTTCAAGCCGGCCGACACGAGCGCCTGCTGTACCTTTTCGATGCGACGGCCCACCTCGGCGAAGGTCACCTCCTCGCCATCGAGCATCGTGAAAGCCACCTTCTCGGAGAACTTCTCGATACTGCTGCGAACCAAATCGTAGAGCGTTTCAAATACCATAACTTTAAATTTTGGGTTTATAAAATCTTGTGCACACTACGCACAATTGCACAAATATACAAAAAATAACGTGTTTTGGTTCAAAACCAACCAAAAACAGACAAAAAAACACGAAGCCGCCGCTACGGGTAGCTTCGTGCTCTTACTTTATTCGGCTCGATCCGACTCGATTACGCGTAGAGGTGGCGCTTGATCGAATGTTTGGGCGTATGCACAAAACCACCCTCGATAATCTCCACCTTGGCAATCTGGCTGTACTTCGGAAGCTCGATGTTGATCGCCACGCGATTCTCCTCCATGAGCTGCTCGACGGGGGGCAATTCGGCCTTCTCCTTCTCGTCGATCATCGGCGCGACGAGAGCCACAAGCTGCTTGTTGCGCTCGACGATAAGCGACTCAGCCACATAGGGCATCAGGTTCATCTTGGCCTCGATCTCCTCGGGGTAGATGTTCTGACCATTCGAGGTGAGAATCATGCACTTCGAGCGGCCGCGGATGAAGATGTTGCCGGCGGCGTCGATCACACCCAGGTCACCCGTGCGCAACCAACCATCCTCGGTGAAGGCTGCTGCGGTGGCCTCCTCGTTCTTGTAGTAGCCGATCATCACGTTGGCACCACGCACCTGCAATTCACCCGGCTTCTTCTGCGGGTCGGCCGAATCAACACGAATCTCGTGGTGGGTCACAATCTTGCCGCACGATGCCGGCACGAAATCGTGCCAATCCTCGTAGGCCACCAGCGGAGCACACTCGGTCATACCGTAGCCCACCGTGTAGGGGATCTTCGCGTTACGCAGCACACGCTCTACGCCCTTGCTCAGGGCGGCACCACCCATCACAATTTCGTAGATCTTTCCACCAAAGGCATTGACAATCTGCTCACGGATCTTCTTGTAGATCACATTCTTCAGCACGGGGATGTTGCTCAGCACGCGCATAAGAGGCTTCTTCAGCACGGGCATCACCTTGCCCTTGATCACCTTCTCGATTACGAGCGGCGCGGTAATCAGGATGTAGGGCTTCACCTCTTGGAAGGCGGCCATGAGCACCGTGGGCGACGGGGTGCGACCCAGGAAATAGACATGGGCACCACCACAGAAGGGGTAGAGGAACTCGAAGGCGAGGCCGTACATGTGGGCCATCGGGAGCATCGAGACGAGGCTCGCATTGGCCGGCACGGGAATCTTGCGCAGGGCAAAGTCGATGTTCGACGAGATATTGCGACCCGTGAGCATGATACCCTTCGGCTGGCCCGTCGTACCCGAGGTGTAGTTGATTACCTGCAACTCGTCGAGCTTGTCGCATGCATAGTGGATCATGCCCGACTTCAGCCCCTTGGGATATTTCTTATTATATTGCGCATCGAGGGTTGCAAAGTCATCGGCAAGCGCCTTACTCGAGCTGTAGAGCAGCTCGTTGTAATTCTCGATGTTGACGGCACACTTCAACTGCGGCATCTTTGCGGCCTCCATCTGCTCCCACTTCTTCGTATCGACCAAGAGGAGTTTCGCCTCGGAGTGGTCGATCAGAGCTGCGGTATCGGCAGGGGTAAAATCGGCCAGGAGGGGCACCACCACCGCGCGGTAGGAGGTTACGGCAAAGAAAGCCATGGCCCAATGGGCGCAGTTGGGACCCGAGAGGGCGATTTTATCACCGGGCTTGATGCCGACCATGTTGAAAATCAGATGCAGACGCTCGAAATTCTCGGCCACCTGACGGCTGGTGAAGGTCTCACCACGATAGTCGCTCAATGCGGGCTTCTCCCAATTGCGACGCAGGCGGTTTTCGAGCAGAGTCAAATAATGTTCCATCTTAATTTCTATTTATGAGTTCTTTTTGCTAATTTTGTTCGCAGATTACGAGGTGATTTCAAGCCCCGACGAGCCTAAAACCGATGCGAATATCGAACAAAAACACGGATTGTGAAAATTTTTGGGATAGAGAGCGTTTTTACGGGCGAAAAGCCGAAATATGGGGTAGAAATCGGTATTTAGGGGCGAAAAATTGAGTTTAAAGAGCTAATCAGGGATTAAAACAAGCTAAAAAAAGCGCATGCTTCGATACGAAAACATAGTAAAAGCAGCCGAAAAAGCAGGCTTCGATTTGGTGGGTGTTGCCCATGCCGCACCCCTCGTCGATGAGCAGGCGCGCTACCGCTCCTGGCTCGAAAAGGGGTACCACGATTCGCTCGGATACCTGCACCGCAACATCGAGAAACGGTTCGATCCCGGGCTGCTGGTCGAGGGGGCGCAAACCATCATTGTCTGCGCCGTGAACTACAAGAGCCCCATCAGCGAGGGCTACCCTGCCGGCCATCGCGCCAAGGTGGCCTCCTACGCCTGCAACCGCGACTACCACACCACCCTGAAGGAGATGCTGCGCCAGCTCTTCAAGGAGCTCAAGGAGCAGTGCCCGGGGCTCGCGGGGCGCGCCTTTGTCGATTCGGCTCCCGTGGCCGAGAAGCGGTGGGCCGTCGAGGCGGGGCTGGGTTGGATTGGTCGCCAGTCGCTCCTCGTGACGCCCCAATACGGCACGTTTGTCCACCTGGGCGAGTTGATTCTCAACGAGGTGTGCGATAGCTACGACACCCCCTTTGCCGAGTCGCGCTGCGGAAACTGTCGTGCCTGCATCGAGAGTTGCCCGACGGGGGCTATTGGCGAGGAGCGCACGATCGACGCTTCGCGCTGCATCGCCTGCCACACCATCGAGCAGCAACCCGACAATGCAATCGACCTCAACGGCTGGATCTTCGGCTGTGAGGCGTGCCAGCACTGCTGCCCCTACAACCGACACGCTCCCCACCACCGCAACCGCGCCTTCGATCCCGTAATCGATCCGCGCGAAATGACCCCCGAAATGTGGCTCGCAATGAGCCGTACGGAGTTCGAAACACGCCTGGGCGAAACGCCGATGACACGCAGCGGCCTCGCGCGCATACGCGCCAATGTGAAACGGTAATTCATCGGCCATTTCGACCATTCATCCCGAAATAACGACCATTCAGCTCATTTTTTCTCCTAAATGAGCTGATTGTATTTATAAATGTGCCATTTTTTATCTACCTTTGCAAATCTTTATCAAAACAGAACAAGACTACTACATTAAATTTAAACAATCAATTTATGAAAAAGCATTTCTATGAGGCTCCCGAGTTGGAGCAGATTGAGCTTGCCGTAGAGGCAGGTTTTGCAACGAGTAATGAGGATTATGACGAGGGTGGCGATGTATTTCCCACATCATACTAAAAATTACAATAGGCTATGAAAAAGATTTTTAGTGTAATGTTGTTGGCTCTCGCATTTGTGGGAGTTTCGTGCAGCCAAGACAAAAACGAGATTGAGGGTGGCGAGATGGCACCCAAATTCACGATTACGGCCGGCATTGAGAACGGCGAGTCGCGCACGGTACTGGATGGTCTGAAGGTTCTCTGGTCGGGCAAAGAGGAGATTACGGTAGCGTCGAGCAACACGACGGCCCTCTTCACGGCAGAGGTTACCGAGCCGAGCGCAACGGCCGAGTTCACCACCACGGCAACCGATTTCACGGGTGCGGAGTTCCTGGCTCACTATCCGGCTGCGATTGCTGCAAACTTCAATATCGCGGACAAATGTGTTGCTACCGTAATTAACAAGGTACAAGCTCCCAAGGCCGGCACAATGGATGCAGCGGCAGCTCCGATGGTTGCCTATGCAACAACGACCAACTTCTCGTTCAAGAACACGACGGCTTTGGCAAAATTCACGGTTGCCGAAGATAACATTGCCATCGTTCAACTTGCTTCGGACGACTATCTTGCAGGTTCGTTCTCGTTCAACGCAGAGAGCATGGAGATTGTCATCGATGCCAGCAACAGCCAGAAGCAAATCCTGGTAAAGCCTGCTGAGGGCACCACCTTCGTAAAGGGCGAGACCTACTATGTAGCGATTCTTCCGGGCGAGAAGAGCAATCTGAAACTGATGGTGAACGGCGCAGTTGCTTCAAAGGAGGTTGCTTCGTTCAACTTCAAGCGCAACACGATCTACAATTTGGGTGAGGTAAACTATGCAGAAACTCCCTGGAAAGTAACGGGCGATATCAACGATTGGGATACAATGGACTTCACCTACCGTTTCGAGGCTGTTGAAGGTCAGGAGGATGTGCTTGTTGCAAAGAATGTTCCTGTTCCTGCCAATAATGGTATCAAAATCACCAAGGGCTTCGACTGGAGTAAGCAGTTGGGCGCAAGCTCGGAAACGCCAGCAGAGCTAAACAAGTGGTACGCGGGTAGCTCGTCGTACAACATCACAATTAACGGCTCCGCAACGAGCTACGACATCTACATATACGAGGAGACACAGTACGCTATTGCGGCCGCCGGTGAGGCTATGCCGGCACTGCCCGAGGGCGAGCGCTTCTCGATTTACGCCTACAACAAAGCAGGTTGGGAGACCGTAAACCTCTACACCTGGGGAGGCGGCGCATACCCGACCGGTACTTGGCCCGGCACCCAAATGACCGAAACGAAGGAGATCAACGGCTACATCTACCTGGTATATAAGCTGCCCGCCTCGGCTACGGGTACGTCGATTCAGATGATTTTCAACAACGGCAGTGGTTCGCAGACGGCAGACTCGGAGGCTATCACGCTTGATAAAGATGTATACATGAGTGTAAATGGTGGTACCGCTACGCTGATTGATGATCCCAACAATCCGGAAGTCACGACTACGGTTGAGCGCAGCATCTATGTAACGACGACTTTAAGCTGGAGTACGATGAACATTTATACATGGTCGCCCGAGTTGAAAGGTTGGCCCGGTACTGCTATGACCAAAGAGACGATCAATGGCACTACCTGGTGGGTTCTCAAACTTGGTGCAGATTACGACGGTGCGAAGTTTGGCGGTATGCTCTTCAACAATGGTTCATCACAGACTGTAGATATTACGAGTGGCACTACTCTCTCGTCGGATTTATTCTTCCGCATTGAGACGACCCAATCGGGTGGCAAGTACAAGGTAACTGCCGTAGCTGATCCCCGTCAGTAATTGATTGATTCTTTCACACAAAGGCCGATTCTCGAAAGAGAGTCGGCCTTTTTTGTGGGGTGAAGGGAGAGAAGGCGTTAATGGATAAAGGAAACGAAAGGAGATTAAGGGGAAGCAAAGGGGGCTAAGGAGGCTAAAGGGAGGGATAAAGGAAGCTAAGGGAAATTAAGGGTGGCTAAAAAGAGATGCAAGGCAAGAAAGGCGAGCAAGGCAACAAGGGGGTTACCCTTAATGCCCTTAATACCCTTTAAAAACCTTTAACAACCTTTAAACCCTTAGCTATCCTTCCGCGTAGTAGGCACAAAAAAAAGAGGCTGTCCGCTTTTGGACAGCCTCTTCAATTCGATGTTAGAACGATTACTTGTTCAGCTCGGCGAGAGCAGCCTGTGCGTTGGCAGCTGCGGGGCCGGCCGTAACCTTCTGGAAGGCGGCGATAGCCTGATCGCGCTGCGAGAGAGCGTTGTGAGCAGCACCCAGCTGGAAGTAAGCCATGCTCTTGTCAGCCTCGTCGGTCTGGGCATCGATAGCCTCCTGAGCAACCTCGATAGCCTTGGCGTAATCCTTCTTACCTACGTAAGCCTGGAGGCGTACGAGCTGGAAGGTGGCGCTCATGGGGTTCTTGGCCAGCTGCTTGTCAGCCATAGCGATGATACCGTCGAAATCGCCCTCACCCTGCAGCTTAGCAACAGCGTTGTTGGTGTAGAGAGCCATCTGCTCCTTGGCCTTGGCAGCATCGGCTGCGTAGCGCGGGTGGGTCTTCGAAGCAATCGTCTCGTAAACATCCATACCCTTCTCGAACTCGCCCAGCTCGCAGTAGCTCATAGCGAGGTTCAGAGCCATAGCCGTATTGTTGGGGTCGGCAGCGTAGCCCTTCTCGAATACCTGGACAGCCGTAGCGTAGTCCTTCGAGTTGAAGGCGTTACCACCCTTCATCTGGTAGATGCGACCTACCCACATGTTGCACTTGCTGGCGTTCGACTCGTCGCCATAGAGCTCAGCCTTCTCGGCACCCTTCGTGAAGGCATCGAGTGCCTCATCGAGCTTGCCATCCTTGGCAGCCATACCACCCATCATGAAGTAGCAGCGGGGAATGTAGCTCTTTGCCGACGTTACCGTCGAAGCGTTAGCTTCATCGTCCATACCGTCGAGCACAACCTGCTCGAACTTAGCGACAGCAGCGGCATAGTTCTTGGCCGTATAAGCAGCACCGGCCTCATTGAAAAGCGTCTTAACGTCCTGCGCCGAGATCGACGATACGACGAAGAGCGCAGCAACCAATACTAACAGTTTTTTCATTTTTCGTTTAATTTTATAGTTGTTAATCTTTCTTTGCGAAGTCGCAATAATTGGCAAAGTTAGACAAAAGATTCCAAAAATTCAAATCTTGGCTCAACATTGACCAACATCGCCTCGCATCCCTATCGGCGGAGAGCGGCAAAAAAGTCGCTCATCAGCTTCTCACACTCCTCCTTCAGCACCCCGCTCTCGACCTCAGTCTTGGGGTGGAAAACACGCTCCGAATAGCATCGGTAGCCCTTTTTGGGATCATCGGCACCCCACACCACACGTCCGACCTGGGTCCAACCGATCGCGCCGGCACACATAATACAGGGCTCGACCGTCACATAGAGCGTACATTGGGGCAGGTATTTGCCCCCCAGGGTCTCGGTGGCAGCCGTCAGGGCCTGCATCTCGGCGTGGGCCGTGGGATCCTGCAGTGTCTCGACCAAATTGTGGCCGCGACCGATGATGCGTCCACCGCTCACCACAACGGCACCGATGGGTACCTCCTGCTTATCTAACGCTTCACGGGCCTCGTTTAGTGCCTGAAGCATCATTTTTTCGTCAAAAGCGCGCTTCTCATCCATATTTTTTCGGCGATTTTAGGCAAAAGTAATACTTTTAATGATTAACTTTGCAGATTAGCAAGCACTTTTTTAGGCAAAACAAATAAAACACACATAAAACTATGTACAGAACTCATACCTGCGGCTCGCTCCGCATTGAGCAGAAGAACGAAACTGTAACCCTCGCCGGCTGGGTGCAGAAAGTACGCAACCTGGGCGCGATGACCTTCATCGACCTGCGCGACCGCTACGGCCTGACGCAGATCGTCGTGGAGGAGAACTCGGCCGCCGAGGTGCGCGAAACGGCCCTCAAGGTGGGTCGCGAGTGGGTACTCCAGGTGACCGGCACGGTGCTGGAGCGCCAGGCCAAGAACCCCAAGATGCCGACGGGCGACATCGAGGTGGCCGCCACGGCTATCAAGGTGCTGAACGAGGCACAGACGCCCCCCTTCACCATCGAGGAGAACTCGGACGGTGGCGACGACCTGCGCATGAAGTACCGCTACCTCGACCTGCGTCGTCCGCCCCTGCAGCGCAACATGATCCTGCGCCACAAGATGGCCCAGGAGATTCGCCGCTTCCTCGACCAGGAGGGCTTCCTCGAGATCGAGACCCCCTACCTCGTGGGTTCGACCCCCGAGGGTGCGCGCGACTTCATCGTGCCGAGCCGCATGAACCCCAACCAGTTCTACGCCCTGCCCCAGTCGCCCCAGACCCTGAAGCAGCTGCTGATGGTGGCCGGCTACGACCGCTACTTCCAGATTGTGCGCTGCTTCCGCGACGAGGACCTGCGCGCCGACCGTCAGCCCGAGTTTACGCAGATCGACTGCGAGATGGCCTTCGTAGAGCAGGAGGATGTGATCTCGGTATTCGAGAATTGGGCCAAGCACATGTTCCGCGAGGTGATGAACATCGACTTCACGGAGCCCTTCCGCCGCATGCCCTGGCTCGAGGCAATGGAGAAATATGGCTCGGATAAGCCCGACCTGCGCTTCGGTATGGAGTTTGCCGACATCACCGACCTGGCCAAGGGCCACGGTTTCTCGGTATTCGACGATGCCGAGTACATCACGGGCTTCGCCGCTACGGGTTGCGCCACCTATACGCGCAAGCAGATCGACGCCCTGACCGAGTTCGTAAAGCGTCCGCAGGTGGGTGCCAAGGGTCTGATTTGGATCCGTGTCGAGGAGGGCGGCGTAAAGTCGTCGATCGACAAGTTCTACACCCCCGAGGAGGTCAAGGCGATGGCCGAGAAGTGCGGCGCCAAGGCCGGCGATATGGTCTTCATCCTCTGCGGCAAGAAGTTCAAGGCCCTCACGCAGCTCTGCGCCCTCCGTCTGGAGGTGGGTCAGCAGCTCGGCCTGCGCGACCCGAAGAAGTTCGCTCCGCTGTGGGTTGTCGACTTCCCGATGTTCGAGTGGGACGAGGAGACCGAGCGTTTCTACGCCATGCACCACCCCTTCACCTCGCCCAAACCCGAGGATGTGGAGTTCCTCGAGAGCGATCCGGCTCGCGTGCGCGCCAACGCCTACGACTTCGTCTGCAACGGCACCGAGATCGGTGGTGGCTCGATCCGTATCCACGATGCCAAGCTCCAGGCCACGATCTTCAAGTGCCTCGGTTTCACCCCCGAGAAGGCTCAGGAGCAGTTTGGCTTCCTGATGAACGCCTTCAAGTTCGGTGCACCTCCCCACGGCGGTCTGGCCTTCGGTTTCGACCGTCTCTGCTCGCTGTTCGGCGGCTCGGAGTCGATTCGCGACTACATCGCCTTCCCGAAGAACAATGCCGGCCGCGATGTGATGCTCGATGCTCCGGGTTATGTCGACCAGGCACAGCTCGACGAATTGTATCTCTCGCTCGTAAAGCCCGAGGCATAACACACTGACTACCATGTCGAACACACCTTTAGCCGAACGCTTACGCCCCCAAACGCTCGATGACTACATCGGTCAAGAGCATTTGGTGGGTGCGAACGGTGTGTTCCGCAAGTTCTTCGAGACGGGCAACGTTCCCTCGTTTATTCTGTGGGGACCGCCGGGTGTGGGCAAGACCACGCTGGCCAAAATCGTTGCCTCGCAGCTCGAAAGACCCTTCTATACCCTCTCGGCCGTCACGTCAGGCGTGAAGGATGTGCGCGAGGTGATCGAGTCGGCCAAGCGACAACGCTTCTTCGACCAGCGCGCCCCGTTCCTCTTCATCGATGAGATCCACCGCTTCAACAAGTCGCAACAGGATTCACTGCTCGGCGCCGTCGAGCAGGGGGTCTTCACCCTGATTGGCGCCACGACCGAGAACCCCTCGTTCGAGGTCATATCGCCCCTCTTGAGCCGCTGCCAGGTCTACATCCTCAAATCGTTGGAGGAGGCCGACCTTGAGAAGCTGCTCGAGCGCGCCCTCAAAACTGATGCGGAGCTCAAGCGCCGTACGATCGAGGTGCAGGAGACGGGAGCCCTGTTCCGCTTCTCGGGAGGCGATGCGCGCAAGTTGCTCAACATTCTCGACATTGTGGTCGGAGCGACAGATGGCAAGGTGACGATCACCGATAAGTATGTCACCGACTGCCTGCAACAGAACATCGCCCTCTACGACAAGAAGGGCGAGCAGCACTACGACGTCATCTCAGCCTTCATCAAATCGGTACGAGGCAGCGATCCCAACGCTGCGATCTACTACCTGGCCCGCATGCTGGCCGGCGGCGAGGAGCCGCGCTTCATCGCACGACGTCTGGTGATTCTGGCCTCGGAGGATATCGGCCTGGCCAACCCCAATGCCCTACTCTTGGCCAACGCCTGTTTCGACACGGTGCACAAAATCGGCATGCCCGAGGCGCGCATCACCCTCGCCGAGACGACCATCTACCTCGCCACCTCGCCCAAGAGCAACTCGGCCTATATGGCCATCAACAAGGCGCTGGCACTCGTCGAGAAGGATACGACCAACCGCCCTGTGCCGCTCCATATCCGCAACGCCCCGACCAAACTGATGGAGGAGGCAGGCTACGGTGCCGGCTACAAGTACGCCCACGACTACGCGGGCCACTTTGCCGAGCTGGAGTTCCTGCCCGAATCGCTCTCGGGGACCCGTTTCTACGAGCCCGACACCCAAAATGCCGCCGAGCAGAAGATTGCCGAGCGCATCCAACAACTCTGGAAGGGGAAATATTAAACGATGAAACGAATCGGCATCCTCTCGGACACGCACAACACCTTTGATCAGCCCCTGCGCGACTTCTTCGCCCAGGTGGATGAGATTTGGCATGCGGGCGACATCGGCTCGGTGGAGTTGGCCGACGAGATTGCCGATTTCAAGCCCCTGCGTGCCGTCTATGGCAACATCGACGGCGGCATGGCACGCCGCATCTACCCCGAATTTCAATGTTTTACGTGTGAGGAGGTGCGCGTCGTAATGACCCACATCGGGGGCTATCCGCGCCGCTACAATCCGCGCGCTTTGCAGAAGATTCAGGCCCTGAAGCCCAAGCTCTTCATCGCGGGCCACTCGCACATCCTCAAGATTCAGTTCGACCCCGTCTATCAGATGCTGACGGTCAATCCCGGCGCGGCAGGGCTCTACGGCTTCCACAAGGTACGCACGGCGGTACGCTTCGTGGTCGATGGCTCCGATATGCGCGATATGGAGATCCT
>JAUMXM010000020.1:21409-34588 GCA_030529085.1 Rikenellaceae bacterium
GCACGGCGGTACGCTTCGTGGTCGATGGCTCCGATATGCGCGATATGGAGATCCTGGAGCTGCCGAGAGGATAAGTTTCGACAACAAAACTGGCCCCACCCCCGAAAAGAGGTGGGGTTTATTATATATAGGAGGATGTGGCGGAATGGCGGGGACACCATTCGCGCAAAGCTCATTCGCAAGCGAATGCTTTGTCGGGATGACTGAATTGGCTGCTGCGCAGGCAAAGCCTGCTCCGCGACGCCGATCCAAGTGAAACCCTTGGCGAGGTTACAAAGTCTCGCGCAAAGCTCATTCGCAAGCGAATGCTTTGCGCTCAACTTTGTCGGGATGACTGGATTTGAAGTTCGGGCTTGCCCCGAACTCGCGGGGACACCATTCGCGCAGACCGAAGGTCGAGCAATATAAACTCACTGTCCCCGCAACCACCTCCAAAATCCAGTCATCACGATTTGAGCAGGCAGCACGCACAGCGTGCTTTTTTTGTGGGAGGCGCGGCGGGCTTGCACGCTACGCGCAAACACAAAAAAAAAGCAGCAGAACTTTCGTTCTGCTGCCTGCTCAAGTCGGGATGACTGGATTCGAACCAGCGACAACACGCCCCCCAGACGTGTACTCTAACCGGGCTGAGCTACATCCCGAGGTCCACTCACAAGAAGCATTACTTCTCATTTGGGACTGCAAATATAGTCCACTTTTTCGTCAAAACAAAAACTTTCGCCACTTTTTTTAAGAAAAATTACAAAGTGGGGGCGAATTACCGCCTCTTCCTGAGCATCACATCCGGCTTCCGCTTGCCGTTTGTGCCCTGCGTGGTGGGCTTTTTGGCAGCGCTCGGCCCATTGTAGGGATATTCGCAAGGAATTGCCCCGCCATACCGTGATTCAAACTCAATCGTCTTTGTCTTTCCTGAAAGATTGTAGATTCGCTGTTCATTGCCAATGACTACTTTTACTTTCAACGGAGTCTCCATCACGCAAGTACGCTTCATCGTATGCTTGGTATATCCGTTATCCATGCGAACTGATTTTTCCTCGAGACATCCCAAGAGGTTGCTACATATGTGCACACTTAGTTTAGCCAATCTTACCGCTTCCTCCCTAGGCATAGGCACGGGATTCTTCTGATTCTTATCCGTCGTATACCACGCGCCGGAGCACTTCGGACAAAGATGAATCCATTTCATAGAGACACCGTTCTTTTTATCCTCCTCGGTAAGATTATCACCGTGCACCATATAAGAAGTCGGCTGCTTAACATTGCATTGAAGGCAGATAAGCGTGTATGTTTCATCAATTACAGCTCCTGCATCTTCCTGCTTTGCATCTTGTGCCACAACATCGGTTGCGCAGAGCAAAATCACCGACATCAGCGCTCCGATTATCCAATTTTTCTTCATCGTTCTATCTTTTTTGTGATTATTCGCTTATTGTTCAAGGTAGGCTGCGCCATCCTCCATATAGAGCAGGTTGCACTCGCTATCCAGCAGATAGACCTCCTTGCCATCGACCCACACGCGATAAGCCCCATAGGGGTAGAAGGTCTCGGTTTGGGTGGGCGAAATGATGCGCACAACCTCCGTATCGGTGGCCAGCAGCAGCCCCCACGGCGAGAAAACGAGGTCGTTGATGGTCGTTTCGCTGCGGTAGAAGAGGTGCGGCTCCCCCTCGTCGGAGAGGAGGTAGATATCCTCCCCAATGAGGATAAAGGTTTTTTCGCCGTTCGACTCCACCTTCCAAATCGCTTGGTCGATGCGGATCAGCTCTTCGTAGCTCTTCGTGGCCACATTCAGCTCGATCACCGACGAAATGTTGTCATACCACACCAGCGCAAGCACCGATTGGTTGTCCTTGGCAAAGAGCATATAGTCGCTCGTATCGAACGCAACCAACGGCTCCGAGGTGCGCTGTGCAAGGTCGTAGATGCCCGTCTCGCTTTGGCCGATCAGCCGATCGCCACACGGCACCACCTGGTAATATTCGCGCTCATCCTGCCAGGCGACACAATTCAGCGAGCGATCCTTCAGCACCATCAGGCTATCCCCCACCGGCATCACGAGGCCGTAATTGGGGAGCACGAAGAGCGACACCGAGTCGATCTCCAGCTCGTCGTTCGCGAGTAGCAGAATCGGCTCTTGCGGCAGGCTCTCGCGGCGTTTGTGGCTGAACGAGAGGATGTTTTTCTCCTCCGAGGCCCACTGCCACTTGGTCAATACGTCCTCATCGAGCAGGTAGTTATCCGTCACATCGAGGCGCGAAGTGCCACTCTCCGAGAAGCTGCCCTCAATCTTCCGAGAGGGCTCCACGAAGATAATCCTGCCTACCGGCTGCGGATCGAGCAGGCCGGCCAACTCATCGTCACTCATCGTATTTACCTTCGGCGTATTGGCCGAAGGTGGCGTAGCTACACGACGAGCCGTATATCGCTCATCTATCCGCCGTGCCTCGATAGCCATCGCCCGATCACGCTGCTGCTGCGAGCGATAATAACCTGCCGTGGCGGCCATGTGGCGTGCATAACCCATTTGGCGATCGGCCGCATTCTCGGCAGCCTCCCTTGCGCGGCGGATTCTATCCCGCTCGCGTTGCGCCTCCTTGGCAGCCTCGAGTTGTGCGTTGCGCTGCTCCAGCCAGGCACTATGCTCGGCATCGCGCTGCGCCTTGCGTGCCACCTTTTGTTGGGCGGTGCGACTCACACGACGCTGGGGTACGCGAATCGTGATGTTGTCGTTTGAACTCACATAACGCTGTGTCCAACTGCCATCGCGCTGTTGTGCGGGAACGGTCCAACTGCTCCGGTCGTTCGATCCGAGCGACATAAGCGAACGCTTGGCATGGTAAGCACCCGCTCCGGCCGAACGGGGGTCGTTGGCCAACCGTTCGCGCTCGTCATATTGCGCATGTGCCACACCCCCGAAGAGTACAAGCCCGACCAATAATAAAACTATCCGCTTCATGGCTACTCGTCTTTAGGTGTAAATTGATACGACAGGCGAACGATGCGCGAAAGCAGTTTATCCTTGCGCATCAGCTCGATCGTCAGCTCCGCACCGGCAGGATAGCTCTTGATCTTTTGCGCCAACTCCTCGGGCGTATTGACCGCAACACCCCCCACCGTGCGGATCACATCGCCCTCACGGAAACCCGCCACAAAGGCGGGCGAGGCCTCGGCCATCGACTCGATCCAAAGCCCTCGATCGTCGCTCCACTTGTTCGCAGCTACCTCCTCGGCAGAGACCTTGCGCACCGTAGCCCCCAACCAGCCACACATCCGCATCCCCTCGGGAACCACGATAATCGGCGTTTGCGAAGGGTCTAACAGCCGCTGGTTGTAGATCTCGAGCTGGCGGTATTGGGCGGTATTGAAAGCCGCGAGTCGCTCATAGCCCTTTTTTGGTGTCGCGGAACGGTTATAGGCTGCGCGGTGCTGTCGGAAAATGCCACTCTCCTCTTTAGCTGCTGCCTTGTGAATCTCTTCCGTTTGACCTACGAAGATATCCTTCAAACTACCCGTATTTTTGCTAAAGACGATGCCACTCTCCACATCCCAACAATGAAGGGTAACGGGTTGTTCCCAATCGTTCTCCTTCTTTTTACCTTCCGCCGAGACACTCCCCCAATAGTAGCGCAATGTACCTTGATAGAGTCGGTCATTGATGCGCCTGATGCGCAACTGCATAATGGTCACTATCTTGTTCGGGGTGGACAAGGCACTGATCAGCGAGTTGGCTCCCTGCTCGAAAAGCCCCACCAGCAGGCCGTTAGCCAACCGCTCCGAATTGCTATAGACATGGCGCTGTGCCAAAACGCCCTGCGCCTGTGCCGAACTTTCGCGCACAATATTGCGGTACGAAGAGACATTCTCGGGGTCGATATCGCGCAGTCGCTCCGACGACCAACAGATATAGATCGAGTCGGTCGAGAAGGGCAGTACGGCTTGAGGAGTTGCCTTCGTCGATTCCGGCATACCCAATGGCAGATTATGCAGGTAGGGGCTTGGCTGAACGAGGGTAATGTGTGGTGTAGAACCGGTCTGTTCCGCCTTGAACATGCAGAACGGCTCAATCGGATAGGCCACACCTCGCCAATTTTGAACAGCACGAAGATCCGACACCCAATACCCCTCCAGGAATTTGTCGGCCGAAATGTAGTTGCGCATCTGCTCCAAATAGCCATTCAGGCGCGGCAGGAAGTGCGTTCCACGCTCCAACGATTCGAGCTTGGCGATCGTCTCCTTAAGGCGCACCGAATCGTTCTGTCGGCTGTAAATCGTTCCCTCGATCAGGTAGAGTTCAGGCACACGATCCTCCGAACGGGTAACCAGCAGATCGTGCAGGCGGATCATCTCCAACGCCTGCGGATAGGCCTGACTACGCAACGCCGCAGCAACCTCCCGTTTCAAAAGCTCACGATAGTTGTTTTGTGCCGCCGCATCGCCCAGCTTATAGCTGTCATTCAGCTGCACGAGCGCGAAGGCTGCATCTTCGCCCGCCACATGCGCCTCGACATAGCTTTTCAGTTGGGAAGCGAACCCCTCATCGGGCGTTTGCCCCCACACCGCAACGCTCCACAGAAGCAGGAGCACACCTACCAAATAACTCTTTTTCATCCCTCTCGGTTTTTAGGACGACAATAGACTATCTTCTTTTACAAATGTAAGAACTATTTATTTAATTTACAACTCATCACGCCCGATTGCCATCCCAACGAGACTCCCATCGCAATCCGCATTGTTTTCACCTTCGGATCACATTATGCCCAAAATGCTTTCTGCGCTCATTTTGCGCACTTTCCGCTTTTTTTTCATCGGTTTTTTTGTCAAAATCCTTTTTTTGTTTACCTTTGCACCGCTAAAGTAGCGCATTATCGCGCAAAATAGCGGTAAGGCCCATTCGTCTATCGGTTAGGACGCAAGATTTTCATTCTTGAAAGAGGAGTTCGACTCTCCTATGGGCTACACGGGTGATAAACCACAACGGAGCGGGTCGCAAGACTTATCCAAAAACGGTCAAGGCCGTCGAGAGTAGCAGGAGGGGTGACAGAGGGTCGCGCTGCTGAAAGAATCCTCCGAAACACTACAAGCAAACTACAAAAGTTAAAAATAAAAAAACATTATTTAGATTATGGCAAACCATAAGTCTTCGAAGAAGCGCATTCGCCAGACCGCAACGAAGCGCGCACACAACCGTCTGTTCCACAAGACGGCCCGCAACGCCGTGAAGGCCTTGCGCAACACGACCGACAAGAGCGCAGCTGAGGCTCTCCTGCCCAAGGTGAGCGCTATGCTCGACAAGCTGGCTAAGCACAACATCGTGCACAAGAACAAGGCCGGCAACCTGAAGAGCGCTATGCAGCTCCACGTGAACGCTCTCTAATCGGTTCGACCGAAATAAAAACGACTTCCCAAAAGGAAGTCGTTTTTTTGTATCCCTACCCCACCGCCACGAGGTGAGCATAAGGCACGCGAAGCCCCGCAACGCGCAGCATACTAAAACGTATGTGGGCAGTTGCGGGGCTTTGCGTAACGACAAAAGAGCCGTTAAGAGGGGCTTCGCCGGAATTAGAATCGGATCTTTACACCCAGGAACCAACTACGCGGCATCAACGGTCCATAAACATAGCCCGAATCGCGCTCGGCACCGGAGTCGAAGTCATCCTGATAAGCATCGAAGAGGTTCTTCACACCGCCGTAGAGATCCATATCGACATCGCGGAAGATGGGCAGGCTATACTCCAGGCGGAGGTTCATATCAAAGAATCGGGGGGTCTCGACAGCCACATCGACATCGGTACCCGAGCCGGCGTAGTGCTGCACGAGCATCTTGCCCGTATAGTTACCCGTCAAATCGACACTGAAACGCTCTGCGGGCTTGATTTGCAGGGTGAAGTAACCATAGCTGTCGGGGGTGCGGAACATACGCTTCGAGGGGGCCACCGACTCATCCTCGCTCCAATACTCGGGCTCCTCGTAGCGGCTATCCTGCCAGGTAAAACCGGCCTGCAGCTCGAGCCACTCGTTGAAGGCGGCGCGACCCTCGAGGTTGATACCGGCCACGGTAGCACCCGAGCCGTTGTAACGCTCCTGAATCGTGGTGCCATCGCCATCCGAGCCCACCTCACGCAGGGCAAAGACATCGTTGAGCGTGGTATAGAAACCCTCGGCAATCAGGTTCGTGGCCACCTTGCCGAACATATGGTGCCACTCAGCCGAGGCACTCCACGAGCCCGAGCGCTCCTCCTTCAGATCCTCGGCCAGGCGAATGCGGGTACGCTCACCACCCACAATGGCGATGTGGAGATCCTCATCGTAGGCCTGGGGGGCACGGTAGCCACCGGCATAGCTTACGCGGAGGCTCAAATCCTCGCAGGGGTTATAGCGCAGATTGACACGGGGCGAGAAGATCACATCATCGACCAGGTTGTGCTTATCGACGCGACCACCCAGGAGGAACGACCACTTCTTATTCTTCCATTCGTTCTGGAAGTAACCACCGTAGAGATTCACGGCCTGCTTCGTGTCGATGTTGTAGCCCACCGAGGTATCGTGGAGGTCGTTGTGGCTATACTCGGCTCCGAGGGTCAGCTCCGAGGGGAGGAAGAGGAGTTTCTTAAACTCGTGGACATACTGCAGACCGGCAGCAGCCGTCAGGTCGTGCGTGCGGCCATAGGCATCGGGATCCTGGAAAGCTCCGTAGTAGCTCGAGCGGGCCGTATTCTGGAACGAAGCGTAGGCATTGAGGCGGTTCGAGCGATCGTCCGACGACCAATCGAACGAGAGGCTACCGCCATCGATCGTATGGCCGGCCTGCTCGCAGGTCATCGACTCGTGGGGAGGAACATCGAGCTGATCGCCCCCGCGACGGTAATCCTTGATGCGGTGGTACTGGGCCGTAAGGCGCGAATAGATACCCGTGCGGAAGTAACCGCGCATACCGAGGGCCTCAGAGTTCTGCTCCAGCATCTCGGTGAAGCCGTCACCGTTATCGTCGTAACCATCGGCCGTGCGGCTCTGGGCAAAGACTGCGATGGCCGCCTTGCCGCTATCCGAGACCAGCGAAGCGTTGAGCGTGGTCGTATTATCAAAGGCGCTGCTGCAACCGATCGAGGTAATCGTGTGCGAAACCTCTGCCATGCTGCGCATCGGTTCCTTCGTGATGACGTTGATCGTACCACCGATAGCCGACGAGCCATAGAGGGCCGAGCCACCACCACGCAGCACCTCGACACGCTCAATCATATTGGCGGGAATCTGCTCCAAACCATAAACACCCGTCAGAGCCGAAAACAGGGGGTGCGAATCGACCAGAATCTGCGAATAGCGACCATCAAGACCATTGATGCGCACCTGCGGGAAACCGCAGTTCTGGCAGGTATTCTCCACACGCACACCGGGCTGATACGAGAGGCCGCCACCCAGCGAGGCGGTCGAAACGCGGTCGAAGAGCTCCGAATCGAGGACGCTCACCAGCGAGGGGGCCTCGCGCTTGAGTCGCTCCGTGCGGCTTGCCGAGACAACCACCTGATCGACAGCCACAACCTCCTCTTCAACCTCGAAGCGAAGCTCCACCGTACCGCTGCCATGCAGACAGACCTCCTGGCGCTGTGTAGCGTAGCCCACGGCACGCACCTCGACCGTATAATCATCAATCGGCAGGTTCTTCAGCAGGAAGTGTCCCGTTGCATCGGTCGTCGTGCCGATCGTCGTGCGCAACAACACTACCGTAGCGTAGGGGATGTGCTCCTTGGTGCGGGCATCGACCACATCACCAAAGATATGGGCATCGGTCGGGAGATCGTGACGATGGCGATGATCGTGGTGCTGGGCTACAACCGTCGACAGGGTGGAAACCATCACTAAAAAACAGAGTATCAGTCTCTTCATACTAAGAATGTAAATTTGTTATCTGAACTTAATTTGGATTTTCAGTTGCAAAAGTACAAGATAAAAAAAGGGGGTACAACCCCCATAAGTAGGTATTTTCACCCCACCCATCACCCCCAAAAGGATAAAAAAAAGGATGCCCGAAGGCATCCTAATTATTAATAGGTATCGTGTGAGAGATTAGAAATAGAGACCACGCTCATCCTTAATCTCGCCCATCTCCTGTACAGCCTGCAGCGCGCTCTGCGTGATGATGCTCTCGGCAGTAGCCTGAGCGCGTACCTTCTCGGCCTCAGCCGTCTGGGCAGCGCTGTCTACGATCTCGTTAACCGTGAAGACATAAACACCGTTCAGACCCTTCACCGGAGCCGAAACAACATCCTTCTCCGTCGTCGAAGCGATAGCACCAATCAGTGCAGGCTCCAGACCCGGGCCGGAGAGATAGTAGGCACCAAAGGCAGCATCGGTATAGTCGGCAACCTCAGCCTCAACAGCCGTAGCAACCTCCTCGATCGTGGGAGCTACCATCTGCGTCTTCAGATACTCAAACTTCTTATCGCGCATGAGCTCCATACGGATCTGCGAAGCAACCGACTCAACAGCACGATACTCGGCATCGTCGATAGCCGTCACCGTAGCGATCACATAGTCGTCGCCCACCGAGAAGATCTCCGAAACATCGCCCACCTTGGCACCATAAGCCCAGCGAGCAACCTCGCGCGAATCCTCCAAACCGCGAATCGTGCGGTCGCCCTGAACGAGCGTAGCCGTGCGCGGAGTGATGGCAGCAGCCGAAGCAGCCTCCTCGAAGCCCTCCTTGGCATTCACCGTGAAGGTACCGGCCGTCGAGTGAGCCGTGCGGCGCGTAGCGCTCGAAGCCAGCACCGGATAGGTGATCGAAGCTACACGGATGTGCTTCGAAGGCTTGTCGGCGCGGTATACCTGCATCAGCTGGATAGCGTCACCCGAAGCGATCTTCACGATGTCGCCCGTCTTGGCCGTAGCCAACACCTCAGCGAACTCGCCCGTGAAGGCAGCGAAGGGCATCACACCAACCTCACCACCCAGCTGGGCCGTCTGTGCGAATACCGAGTGCTGAGCAGCAGCCTCTGCGAAATCGGCGCCACCCTTGAGGGCCGTCATCAGGCTGTCGGCCAAAGCAACCTCGGTGTAGGGCAATACGATGTGGCGAATGCCGAGCGAATCGGGAACCATCTTCGTATCGAGTACGCGAGCCATCGACCACTCGTTGTTGCGCAGCACGGGGCCATACATCTTGCCGGCCATCAAAGCCTCGGCCTCGTCGCTCGTCAGCTGGTCAGCCGTTACATAAGCCTCGGCAATCGAGCCGTTGCGGTTCTCACGCGTGAAGGCGCGAACATCCTCAGCAGCAGCGAACTCCTCGCCTACCATCGTAACCTCCTGCTCCAGAGCAGCCAAATCCTCCTCCGTGGGGGTTACCTCGAATACTACATACTGCAGCTGACGATTCGGGAGCTGCTTGTAGGCGTTCTTGTTGGCGTTATAGTAAGCCTTGATCTCGCTCGACGAAACCTCGAACAACGAATCGGGTACCGAGTTGTAACGCTTCACAACCCACTTACCCGAGCGAGTCTCGTTCTGAGCCTTCTGACCCTGAGCCACCTCGAGTGCATTTACATAGACACCACCCTTTACCAGGCCGTAGAACTTCTGCATCGACGACTCGAGACCGAGCTGCTCAATGAGCTGCTGCCATGCGGCGGCGGCCTGCGGATTCGACTCCGACTCGGCCAGGAACTGGCTCACAGCGGCTACGTTGTACTCGCCCGTAGCGGGATCGGCAAAGGCGTTGTAGAGCGTCTGCGAGAACTGCTCACCGCTCAGCAGAGCCAGACGCTCGGCATCGGTGAACTGCAGACCCATCTTCTCGAAAGCGGGCTCGAAAAGGTGCTTGGCAACAAGCGACTGCCATACGGCATTAGCCAACATGGCCGACTGCTGCTCGTCGGTCTCCTGAATACCACTCTGAGCCTTGATCTGCTCATACTCGTTGTAGTACTCCGAATAGTTGATCTTCTCGCCGGCGATCTCACCGACCTTGGGGTCCTGACCCGTGAAGCCCATCTCGGTCTTCAACGAAAGGATGAATGCCAAGAGGGCGATGCCGATCACAACCGACAAAATCACGCCGAACTTGGTACGAAGTGTGTTTAAGCTAATCATTATTTTGTGTATTTAAATTTTTTGTTGATTTTTTAGCCTCCAAAGGTAGTAAATTTTATCCGAAACAAGCTACTTTTATGCGCTTTTTATGCTATTTTTTTCACTCTTGCCAATTCCAGGCGCGAACGCGTCGTGCGCAAGATGCGAATTTGGAGTTTCCCAACCAGGATCGTCTCACCGGCCGCGGGGATACCCTCGTAGTGGTAGATGATCAATCCGGCCAGCGTATCATACTCCTTACTCTCCTCTATCTCAAGGTTATACTTCTCATTCAGGTAGCGCACCTCCAAACGGCACGAGAAGACAAACTCGTTCTCGGAGACCTGCTTATCGATCTCCTCGGCCTCATCGTGCTCATCCTCGATCTCGCCAAAAATCTCCTCCAGGACATCCTCCAACGAGATGATACCCGCCGTACCGCCGAACTCGTCGATCACGACGGCAATGTTCGATTTATGGCGAATGAAGGTCTGCAGAAGGGCCTGCAGAGGCATCGCCTCGGGGACGAACTGCACCGGCATCATCACATCCTGGATGCGCTCGGGATTCGTAAAGAGGCTCTTCGAGTTGACATAACCGATGATATCGTCCAAATTGTTGCGATAGACAAACAGACGCGAATATTTCGACTCAACGAAGCGCTCCGTAAGCTCCTCGATGGTCGTATCTTCGACATCGACCGCCTCGACATCAACGCGCGGCACCATGCAGTCGCGCACACGCTGATCGGCAAAATCAAGGGCATTTTGGAACAACTTAAACTCACTATCGGGCTCATCCTGCGGCTCGGAATTCGTATTGAGCAGCGCAGCCAGATCGTCGTGGTTGAAGTTGGGCAACGTCACCTCGGGCTTGGTCTTGTTTCCGGTCAGCCACAAAATCGCCTGCGAGAGCAGCGTCGTAAAGCGGGCAAACGGATACAACACCAAGTAGATCAGATAGATAATCGGGGCAAAGGTGCGATAGTAGAAGTTGGGGTTGCTCTTGAAAATCGTCTTGGGGATAAACTCACCCATGAAGATAATGAGCAGGGTCGAGACAGCCGTTTCGATGGCTACCGATCCATTGGTGGCCATGTGCTCCCAGCCGGCCAGCGCAAAGAGCGCACGCAGGACCAGCGACATGTAGAGCGAATAGAGGACCAGCGCGATGTTGTTACCCACCAAAATGGTGGTAATAAATTGTCCCTGATTGCGCTCAAAGAGGGCTGCAATGCGGTCGAAGAGACGACTTTGCTTGCGATCCAACTCCAACTTGAGTCGGTTTTTACTCGTGAAGGCAATCTCCATGCCCGAAAAGAAGGCGGAGAAGAGCAACGTAAGCAGAATAAGCAATATAGAGGTCAGCATCGGCAGTCGGTTTTAACGCATATGATTCATTGGTTCGAGTTTGGCGGGCATCTCCCTCTCCGTGATCGCAGGAATTTCGCGATCCATCATGGATTCTCCGGCGGGGATCTCGCGCATCTCCATCATCGGAGCGGCTCGCAACTCTCGTCTGGTCTTCACGCTGCCTCTTCGGGGCGTAATCGTCTCCGGTTTACGCGCGACGGCAGGAGACGTAGTTGTCTTGCGCGTAGCGGCAGGAGGCGTGGTTGTTTTGCGCTCGGTCGGCTTCGACGAGGCTGTAGAGTCGCTCTCCGAGGGGTCGAACTCCACCTCGATGCGGCTCTTCTGGTAGCGGAAACGCCAATCCGAGAGATCCTCGTTGGCCTCAAAACTCTCGCCCACCGAGACATTGTTGCCCTGCACAAGCTTCGTATCTACATTCGAGTAGATGCGCTGCGTACGGGCATCCCAGAAGAGTTGCTGCGTGTAGAGTTGCTTGCCGTCGAACTTGCGCCCCACGACATCGCCCTTGGCCTCCCACAGCTCTCGTTTCTCGTAGTAGATAGCATAATTGGCCGTCAACACCATATCGACCTTCGAGAGCGAGTCGTCCTGGTAGGTGGTAATCTTTATGCCCTTGCGAAACTCGCGGTAGGGCTCCTGACCCAACGTATAGCCCTCCAACAGAGGGGTCTCGAAGAAGTAGGAGCGGCGACCGTTCTGCGACATGACGATCGAGAGATCCTCGCTCATCTCGGTCATCATGGCCGACTCGGCAGCGCGTATCTCGCTCTCGCGTTTCGAATCACACGAGAATAGCAAGATAGCACTCCCCACGATGAGGAGTGCTACCTGCAGGTTGCGTGTGAAACGTAGTTTCATTCGGTATCTTTTTCCTGCCTTAAATTAGCGGGGACGAACCGTCGTCATAATACCGGCAGCCAGACCGCAATCTACGCGGTACGAGCTACCTGCCTGGAGGTCACGCATGAAGCACTCCTCCTGGCTGGGGAAGCGGTTGCGGAAGGCAGCCTGAGCCTGACGAGCCGACTCGTAGTACTCCGAATCGGTACCCAGCAGCGATACAGCCTCACCCATCTTGTCGTAAGCAGCCCAGCAAGCGGCCTGACGCGAGAACTGCTCACCGCAGTTCGAAGCCGAGATGCCATAGCACTGAGCCAGCACGAATACGGGCACACCATCCTCGGGGTTGAGCTCGATAGCCTCACGAGCAGCCTTGGCAGCAGCCGAGATGTTGTTGGCAACCAGCTCGACAACGGCGATCTGGGTCAGCAGCTTCTGGCGCTCCTCAGCGCTCTCCTCCGTAGCCAGCGAGGCGTTCAGGTACTTCGAAGCCTTGTCGTAGTCGCCCTTGTTCTTGAACGACTGAGCCAGGTAGATAGCCATCTCAGCCGAGGGGGCAACAGCATACGAGCGCTCGGCAACCTCGAAGTAGAAGTCGCTCTGGCACTGAGCACGGGTCATGAGCGATACGGCCTGCTTGAGGATAGCCTCATCGTTCGGGTTGGGCTCGAGCTTCTTGCGGAACAGGGTCTCCAGGTTCTCGCAGCTGGCAGCGCCACTCTGACCAAAGGCGTTATCAACCGTCTCCTTGAACTCGGCCTTATCCTCCGATGCGAGGTAGGGGGTCAGACGGTCATACTCGGCGATGATCTCCTCGGGCATCACCTCGTCGCTGTTCATATACACATCGCAGAGCTTCGTGAAGTAGAGCACGATCAGGTCGGGCTCCGTAGCCTCACCA
>JAUMXM010000053.1 GCA_030529085.1 Rikenellaceae bacterium
TTTTTTCAGAACCGTGCTTTCGTTTTGAGGCGAAAGCGGATGCAAAGGTAAGGCAAGAATTTCTTTTCTCCAAATCTTTTTGCAAGAATTTTCAAAAATTTTTCAGAACCTTATCGCCGACCTCCTTTGGAGAGGAAAGCGGTTGCAAAGGTAAATCAAAAAAACGAATCTGCAAAGGATTTTTTAATTTTTTTCAAGAATTCTTCAGAACCCTGCTGTAAGTGCTTCTGGAGGCGTTTTCCTCTCAAAAGCGGATGCAAAGATCAGCTTTTCGGGCTGTATTTCCAAATCTTTTCGGCTCCGATTTTGGCGGTTTTATGTTCGATTTTGCCACGTGGCTCGTCATCAACGAGTTAGCGGAGACATCGAAGGGAAAGGGTCCCTTACGCACGCGTATATATAAATATAGGTATACCCAACAGTGCGCGTGTAAAGCCGACGAAGAGCCCCTCTCTGCGCACATAAAGGGAGTCGGCGACAACCTCCGACGTAGCGACAGGCGCAAGCAGCGGATCCCGATACGACCGAGCGATCGCACACGAAAGAGCCTATAGCCGGCATGGGGATGGTTATTTTGTAAGATCTTGGACTCCAGGAGTAAACTTTCCGATCTCACCTTTGCCTTTTTGCAGAATAAATCGTACTTTTACAATGCTAAATGTGTCAATACAAAATCATAACCACTATGAGCAATCAAAAATACAGTCTTGAAGAGGTAGTAACCCCTGCCCAGGCACGCGCCTGGATCGACTACCCCAAACAGGGACTCTACAAAGACTATCCCAACTGGGTATGTCCGCTCGACAGCGATGTCGAGAAGGTCTTCGACCCGAAACACAACGAGCTTTTCGAGGAGGGCGAGGCGATTCGCTGGATCGCACGCGACGAGAAGGGGGCGATTGTGGGTCGCATCGGTGCCTTCTACAACCGCGAGAAGGCGGCCATCGAGGAGCAACCGACGGGTGGCTGTGGCTTCTACGAGTCGATCGACAGCCAGGAGGTGGCCAACCTGCTCTTCGACGCAGCACGCGAGTGGCTCGCCGCGAAGGGAATGGAGGCGATGGACGGCCCCGTGAACTTCGGCCAGCGCCGCGACTGGTGGGGACTCCTGGTCAAGGGCTTCGAATACCAGCCCCTCTACATGAATCCCTACAACCCGCCCTACTACCAGGCGCTCTTCGAGAACTACGGTTTCCAGAACTACTTCAACCAGAACACCTACCAGTGGCGTTGTGGCGAATCGGAGGCTTCGCAGCGCATCCACGACCGTGGCAACCGCCTCTTGGCCGACCCCGCCTACCACATCGAGCCGATCGACACGAAGAACATGGAGCAGGCGGCCGAGCATTTCCGCACGATCTACAACAAGGCTTGGGCGACGTTCTCGGGCGTGAAGCCGATGACCAAGGAGGAGGCGCAGCAGATGCTCAAGGTGATGCGCCCGATCATCGACCCCCGCATCATCTTCTTCGCCTACCACAACGAGGAGCCGATCGGCTTCTTCATCACAGTCCCCGACCTGAACTGCCTCGTGGGTAAGTTCGGCGGCAAGTTCGGCCTTTGGCAGCAGCTGCGCATGATGTGGGATTTGAAGGTGCGCAAGTCGTGCCACCGCGTCTTCGGCATCATCTTCGGCGTAACACCCGAGTACCACGGCAAGGGCGTAGAGTCGGCCATCATGAGCCGCTACCACAACTTCGTGCAGTCGCCCGAGAACGACTACAAGTCGGTCGAGCTGGCCTGGATTGGCGACTTCAACCCTGTCATGAACCGCATGATCGTATCGTATGCCGGTGCCGAGTGCCACAAGATGCACACCACCTACCGCTACCTCTTCGATCGCACGAAGGAGTTCAAGCGTTGTCCCCGCCTGGGCCTGAAGCGCAACTAACACAACGAAAAAACCTTAAAACAATAGTATGAAAACGACCGTTTTTACCAAGTATCACATCGCAAACGGTGCCAAGATGGCCGAATTTGCCGGTTACAATATGCCCATCGAGTTCACGGGCATCAACGACGAGCATATGACCGTCCGCGAGAAGGCGGGCGTCTTTGACGTGAGCCACATGGGCGAGATTTGGGTCAAGGGACCCAAGGCGATCGAGCTGCTGCAGAAGATCACCACGAACGACGTCACGAAACTCTTCGATGGCAAGGTGCAGTACACCTGCATGCCCAACGGCAAGGGTGGCATCGTGGACGACATCCTGGTCTACCGCATCGATGCCGAGTGCTTCCTGCTCTGCGTCAACGCTGCCAACACCGAGAAGGATTGGCAGCATATCTGCGCCGAGGGCGCCAAGCTCGGCATGGAGTCGGGCCACGGCAAGCAGCTCTACAACGCCTCGGACGAGATTTGCCAGCTCGCCATCCAGGGCCCGCTGGCGATGAAGATCGTACAGAAGATGTGCGCCGAGCCGGTCGAGGATATGGAGTACTACACCTTCCGCAAGATGGAGGTGGCCGGCGTCGATGCCATCCTCTCGATTACGGGTTACACCGGTTCGGGTGGCTGCGAGATCTACGTGGCCAACGAGGATGGCGACAAACTCTGGGAGGCTCTTTGGGCTGCCGGTGAGGAGTATGGGCTGAAGAACATCGGTCTCGGTGCACGCGACACGCTCCGCCTCGAGAAGGGTTTCTGCCTCTACGGCAACGACATCGACGACACGACCTCGCCCCTCGAGGCCGGCCTGGGTTGGATTACGAAGTTCGCCGAGAACAAGCCCTTCATCGATCGCGAGAAGATGGAGGCCCTGAAGGCCAACGGCGTGGAGCGCAAATTGGTGGGTATTAAGCTCATCGGTCGCGGTGTTCCTCGCCATGAGTATAAGATTGCCTCGCCCGAGGGTGAGCAGATCGGCCACGTAACGTCGGGCACGATGTCGCCCTGTCTGAAGTGTGGCATTGCACTCGGTTATGTCAAGACAGCCTACGCCAAGGTGGGCACCAAGGTGGCCATCGTAATTCGCGAGCGCTTGATCGAGGCCGAGGTTGTCAAACTCCCCTTTGTATAATGGATAGCAAGAAATATCGTTTCGAGACCCGCCAGATTCACGCGGGTCTCGACCCCAACATCGAGAATGGGGCGCGCGGTGTGGGTATCTACCCCACGGCAGCCTACCGTTTTCGCTCGTGCGACTACGCCGCGAAGCTCTTCGAGCTCTCGGAGGGTGGCAACATCTACACCCGCCTGCAGAACCCCACCACCTCGGCTTACGAGGAGCGCATCGCAGCACTCTATGGTGCTGTGGGGGCGCTGGCCGTATCGTCGGGCATGTCGGCCATCCTGATTACAATCACGATGCTTGCCAAGCGTGGCGAGAATATCGTCGCCTCGCCCTACCTCTACGGCGGCACCTACAACCAGTTCCGCATCTCGTTGCGCGACCTGGGCATCGAGGTGCGCATCGCCCAAAGCGAAAACCCGGAGGACTTCGCCTCCCTTTGCGACGAGAATACGAAGGCCCTCTACGTCGAGTCGATGGGCAACCCGACCTGCGCCGTACTCGATCTTGAGGCGCTGGGCAAGGTGGCCAAGGAGAAGGATATCCCCTTTGTGGTGGACAACACCTTTGGCGCCGCAGGTTACCTCTGCAACCCCTTTGAGTGGGGTGCCGACATCGTGGTCGACTCGGCCACGAAGTGGATCAACGGCCACGGCACAGCGATGGGCGGCGTGATTGTCGATGGCGGCAGCTACAACTGGCGCAACGGCAAATTCCCCCGCATCGACGGCCCCTCGGAAGGGTATCACGGGCTGAATTTCTGCGACGCCTTTGGTGCGGCAGCCTTCATCGTCAAGTGCCGCGTGGATGGCCTGCGCGATCTGGGTTGTTGCCCCTCGCCCTTCGACAGCTACCTGATGATGATCGGCCTGGAGACCCTCTCGCTGCGCGTCAAGCAGGAGGTGGAGACCACGAAACGCCTGGCCGAGTATTGCCGCTCGCACCCCAAGGTGGAGCGCGTGAGCTGGGTAGGTTTCGAGGAGCATCCGAGCTACCGAAATGCCCAAAAATATTACCGCTTCGGCTCCTCGGCAGTCTTTACCGTCGAGCTGAAGGGTACGTTGGAGAGCACCATCAAGTTTGTCGAGGCCCAGGAGCTGGCGGCCCACATGACGATGATCGGCGACTCGATCACGGTCATCACCCACCCCGCATCGACCACCCACAAGCAACTCTCCGAGGCCGACCTGAAGGCTGCAGGTGTCACCCCCACGCTGCTGCGCATCTCGGCAGGCTTGGAGCACGCCGACGACCTGATCGAGGACTTCGAGCGCGCCTTTGCACTCATCTAAGCGACAACAACGAGGCCTATTGCCTTCGCAACCCGCAAAACAAAAAGAGCTGCCCAACAGGGCAGCTCTTTTCTATTGGGTCGAAATCAATTAGTCGATCTTCGGACCGGCAGCTACGAGGTTCTTACCCTCCTCGTTACCCGTGAACTTCTGGAAGTTCTTCACGAAGCGACCTGCGAGATCCTTGGCCTTAACCTCCCACTCAGCGGCATCAGCGTAGGTGTCGCGGGGATCGAGGATGGCGGGATCAACGCCCGGCAGCGAGGTCGGAACCTTGAAGTCGAACATCGGGATCATCTTGGTCTCGGCGTTGTCGATCGAACCATCGAGGATGGCGTCGATGATACCGCGCGTATCCTTGATCGAGATACGCTTGCCCGTACCGTTCCAACCCGTGTTCACGAGGTAAGCCGTAGCACCCGACTTCTCCATGCGCTTTACCAGCTCCTCACCGTACTTGGTGGGGTGCAGCGAAAGGAAGGCGGCACCGAAGCAAGCCGAGAAGGTCGGCGTGGGCTCCGTGATACCGCGCTCCGTACCGGCCAACTTGGCGGTAAAGCCCGACAGGAAGTAGTACTTCGTCTGCTCGGGGGTCAGGATCGATACCGGGGGCAGTACACCAAAGGCGTCAGCCGAGAGGAAGATAACCTTCTTAGCGGCGGGAGCCTTCGACACGGGCTTCACGATGTTGTCGATGTGGAAGATGGGGTACGATACACGGGTGTTCTCCGTAACCGACTTGTCCGAGAAGTCGATCTTACCCTTCTTGTCTACCGTTACGTTCTCCAGCAGAGCGTTGCGACGGATGGCGTTCCAGATGTCGGGCTCGTTCTCCTTCGAGAGGTTGATAACCTTGGCGTAGCAACCGCCCTCGAAGTTGAATACACCCTCGTCGTCCCAACCGTGCTCGTCGTCACCGATGAGCTGACGCTTCGGGTCGGTCGAAAGGGTGGTCTTACCCGTACCCGACAGACCGAAGAAGATAGCCGTCTCGCCCTTCTCGTTCGTGTTGGCCGAGCAGTGCATCGAAGCGATACCCTGCAGCGGGAGCAGGTAGTTCATGTACGAGAACATACCCTTCTTCATCTCACCACCATACCAGGTGTTGATGATAACCTGCATCTTCTCCGTGAGGTTGAATACAACGGCCGTCTCCGAGTTCAGACCCAGCTCCTTGTAGTTCTTAACCTTGGCCTTCGAAGCATTCAGTACTACGAAGTCGGGCTCACCGTAGGTCTCCAGCTCGGCGTCGGTCGGGCGGATGAACATGTTCTTCACGAAGTGTGCCTGCCAAGCCACCTCCATGATGAAGCGGATCTTGAGGCGCGTGTTCTCGTTGGCACCGCAGAAGGTATCAACAACGTAGAGCTTCTTGCCCGAGAGCTCCTCCGAAGCGATCTTCTTCAGCTCCTTCCAAGCCTTCTTCGTTACGGGCTTGTTGTCGTTCTTGTACTCGGGCGAGGTCCACCAGATGGTGTCCTTCGACGTCTCGTCCATTACGAAGAACTTGTCCTTGGGCGAACGACCGGTGTAAACACCCGTCATTACGTTTACGGCACCCATCTCGGTCTCCTGACCCTTCTCGAAGCCACGCAGGCCCTTCTTGGTCTCCTCACGGAACAGCTCGTCGTACGAGGGGTTGTAGATAATCTCCTCAACGCCGGTGATACCGTACTGCTTCAAATCTTTCTTGTTGATCATAGTTGTTTGTATGAATTAAATAAAAACCTCTTTTCTGTTGTTTTATGGGTTGAAAGCGCCCTTTTTTCGCGACTCATCGACAAGCGCCTAACTCTCCAAGAATCAAACCATTTGCCACCCTTCGCGCCACCACCTTGTGGTAAGGCCCTATTTCAACAGTACAAAGGTAGTGAAAGTTTTGAAATTGTGAAAAAAATAACACAAAATTCGGTGCCGATTTCACCATAATTTAACATTGGAATATCGGGGATGTTTTCCCCAAAGAACCGACGCACAACAAAAGGGGTCGTGGCCACGCCACAACCCCTCTTCTATACGCCTTTTTTTCGGTTTATTGAATCGTGCGGTCAATATTGAGAATGGTCTGTTACACTTGGAGCATATTAATCAAATTTCCGCAAAAAAATAATTGTTTTCTGCCAAAATATTAATCCCCAAAGCGTGTCCGAGGACAAACTTTGGGGATTAAATTCGAGAATCACTTATTTAGTTGTTATCATATAAAAACGACAAATCGCACCCCTTTCCCGATGCAATTTGTCGTTAAAAAAAGATAAGAGATGAAAACAATTATACTACTTTTTGATGAATATATCAGCAGAAGGAGGATTTTAATCAATCGCACTGATCCATGACACCGCTTAACATGTGGTAGGCCTTTGTGACTGCACGGCGACAGGATTGTCCTTCGGCAAGGGCTTGGGCGACGCGTTGTACATGTTGTTGCATGGTATGGTACTCTGCGAGGGTGAGTTGCTCCAGTCGTTTTTCCACTTCACCGAGCGTGTCAACCACGATTCCGAGCCCCTCTTGTTCGATGACGGCAGCCATGGCCGCATGTCGCCAAATGATAATCGGGGTGCCGCAACGCAGGTAGAGCGAGAGTTTATGAGGTGTATTGATCGCCATGTATTCACCCTGGTGACCCGCTGCCGTCTCGTAGGATTCGCCGTACCAACACAGCCCAAAGTCGCCGTGGTGGGTCGTGATCAGATCGGTGTCTTTTGTGAAACCGATCCAACGAAGGGTCGATTCGTCGCCTGCTGCCGAGCGATCAAATCCTTTCCCGTACAGGAAAATTTCGGTGTGCTGCATCTGTCGTCCCAGCGTGTAGAGAAAACGATTGTTGCGAGGCGTAAGGTCGCCGACAAAGTAGAGCGAAAAATGGGGCTTGCCTAATGGGGTACATGGTGGAGCTGTATGGTTGGCCGGAAGTTTTATGGTGGTCAGATAGTCATGCAATCCATAGACCGCCATCATGGCCTGGCAACCCTTTTCTTGCAGCCATTTACGCTGGTAATCGTTGGCTGCGATGACTATATCGGCGTGGTTAAGTCGTGTAATCTCTTCGCCAATGGTAAGACGACGGCGGCGAAAGGCTCCGAGGTCATGGATGATGGCAATAATTTTTGCCCCTCGTCGATGGGCCGTGCGACAAATCAGCGTAAAGTATTTCTTGACGGGGTATTGTAAGACTACCACATCCCCGTGCCGTACGTTCCAAAGAGCCTTCACAACGCTCCCCAATGCGCGGAAGAAATCGTACGTTTTGCTGCTGCAAGTGGTGCGTCTTAAGCCAATATTGATTGCTCCCATTGAGGCGAGTGTCTGCTCAATGTCGCTTTTTGCCTTGCCGCCTCCCGATGAAGGGGCTTTGTAGTTTCGTGAAATGTAGCAAAGTCTCATAGCTATACACTTAAAGGGATTTGGAGAAAACTCAAAAACCGATAAACGGGTGCATATAAAAAAGAGAAAGTGTGGAGCTGCTCGTTTATCTGAAGATAGGCATTTGGCGTGGCCCGGATACAAATAAACAAAACCCCACACCGAATAGTGCATACAGAAAGTATGCCTATAAACGGCGATGAGTGTCTTTGCCTCCTTGTATCCTTAAAATCGCCAAATTTTATCTTCAAGGATTAGCGAAACACTTTCACTAATAAATATGTATGCAATCTTGTGGATTGCTTTACAAAATTAAGAACTATTTTTCAAATCGCCAACTCGATAACCTGTTTTTTCATGGGTTGTATCGTTGCGAGCCATAAAAAAAGCGTAAAGGAAAATCCTTTACGCCTTTTGCAACCCTTCAAATTTTTTATTAATATATCACAGGTGTAACCTAAAATTTTTTTCAGATAGTCTAATCTATTCTATACCAATACCTTAAGGGCCAAACGCATTATTTGCAATATTCTGTAATTCTCACTAAATCAATGAGTTAAACCATTTAACTAGGTGCTGGGCAATATTGGAGAATGGTCTGTTACACCTGGAGCATATTAATCAAATTTATAGTGTAAATCGGGAGCGCTGCAGATTGCCAAAATCGGCATCATAAACCCGTTAATCGAGGTATGCAAGCAGCTGATTCGGCTCATCGATAAGGAGCTCGGCACCCGCCTCGAGCAGCTCTTCGCGCGAGCGGAAGCCCCACGTGACACCCACCGCGCGCACCGAAGCAGCCTTGGCCGTCAGGATATCAACCCCCGAATCACCTACGTAGAGCACCTCCTCGCGAGCGATGCCCTTCAATGTCAGAATCTCCTCCACGACCGCAGGGTCGGGTTTGAGGGGCACCTCGGGACGCTGTCCGAAGATGGGATCGAAGGGGATGGCGGGAAAGAGTCCGCGGATGAGTTTCTCGGTGCCGGCCTGAAACTTATTCGAGGCGACCGCCAGACGGATGCCACGCGCATGAAGCTCGGCCAGGAGTTCGGGAATTCCCGCGTAGGGGATCGTCTTCTGGTCGATGTGGGCGAGGTAGTAGGCCAAGAAGTCGGCGCGTGCCGCCTGCACATACTCCGCCGTGCGCAGCTCCTCGGGCAGGGCGCGCTCGACAAGGCGCATAATACCGTTGCCGACAAAGGTGCAGTAGGTGGCGTAGTCGTAGGGGGGCAGGTTGCGCAAGGCGCGCATTTGGTTGGCCGCCTCGGCCAGGTCGCCAATCGTATTGAGCAGCGTACCGTCGAGGTCGAAGATGACGAGCTTGGTTTTCATTACTTCGAGCGTTTAATTTTCCAACCGATGGCGGCCACCAGAATCGACATCAGGGGGCTGACCAGGTTGAAGATGCAGTAAGGCATATAGGTAAAGGTGGCGACTCCGAGCACCGTGGCCTGGGTCATACCGCACGAATTCCAGGGGATGAGCACCGAGCAGACCGTTGCCGAGTCCTCCACGGCGCGGCTCAAGAGTTTCGGCTCGAGGCCGCGCTCCTCATAGAGCTCCTTGAAGAGGCGTCCCGTGAGGATGATCGAGATGTATTGGTCGGCCGAGCAGATGTCGAAGAAGATACCTGCACCTACGGTCGAGGCAACGGCTGCCGAAGTGCGACGCACGGCGCGCAGGAAGATCTCGGTCAGGGCGCGCAGCATGCCGCTGCCCGTCATCACACCGCCAAAGACCATTGCGCAGAGGATCAACCACACTGTGTTGAGCATGCCTCCCATGCCGCCCGTCGATACCAGGTCGTTCAGCGCGGCGTTGCCCGTCTCGATGGCTGTCGGGCCGTAGCAGGTCATCAGCACCCCCTTGAAGGTATCCATCGCCGTCAGCGACTCGACGCCCGCCACCTCGGCAACAAGCCCCGGCTGAGCCACAATCATCGCCACGCAAGCAAAGACAACCGCCGCGAAGAGGGTGATCAGGGCCGGCAGGCGGCGCGCAATCAGAAGACCCGTTAAGAGGGGCACGACGAGGAGCCAGGGGGAGATGTGGAAGGTGTTGTAAAGGGTCTCGGCATAGAGGTCGACGTGGGCCGACGAGGCGTGTGGCAGGGTGACACCTGCGATGCCGAAGACGATGAGCGCCACGACAATCGAGGGGACGGTCGTGTAGAGCATATAGCGGATGTGGGTGAAGATGGGTACCCCCACGGTCGAGGAGGCGAGCACCGTCGTGTCCGAGAGGAGCGAGATCTTATCACCGAAGTAGGCGCCCGAGATAATGGCACCTGCCACCCACCCTTCGGGGAGCCCCATCGCCTGGCCGACACCCATCAGGGCGACACCGATCGTGGCAATCGTGGTCCACGAACTGCCCGTCATGAGCGACACGCAGGCGCAAATCAGACACGAGGCAATCAGGAAGTAGCTCGGGTGGAGGATATCCAATCCGTAGTAGATCAGCGTGGGGACAACGCCCGAGACCATCCAGGTGCCCGCGATGGCTCCGATCAGCAGCAGGATGAGGAGCGCCGAGGTTGCCGAGCGGATGTGCTCGATGATCGCCTCCTCCAGCTCGCTCCATTTCGTTCCGTAGCCCACGATGGCAATCAGAGCCGCCACCGACGAAGCAGCCAGGAGGGCGATCTGGCTGCCGCCCACAATCGAGTCGCTGCCGAAGCAGCGGATTACGCCGTAGAAGAGTGCGGTGAGCACCACCAGCGGAATGGCCGATACCCAGGCCGAGGGAGTCTTATGAGTTTGTTGCATCGCGTCAAAACTTTTTTCTTGGATACAAAAGTACAAAAAAAGCGTCGAAAAACGACGCTTGGTAACTCTTTTACAGCTCTTTTGCCGCTTGCAGCAGTACAAGGGGGAGGTGGCAGTAGCCCTCGGGATGCTTCACAAGGTAGTCCTGGTGGTACTCCTCGGCGGGGTAGAAGTTGCGGAGCGGCTCCAACTCGACCACCAGCGGAGTGTCGTATTTGGCCGCCTCGCGGTCGTAGGCGGCTCGCAACGCGGGAAGCTCATCGGCTGCCGTGTAGTAGATGCCCGTGCGGTAGCGCGTGCCGATGTCGCCGCCCTGCTTGTTGAGCGAATGGGGGTCGATCGTTAGGAAGTAGAGCTCGATGATGCGCTCCAAGGTGATGCGCGCAGGGTCATAGACCACGCGCACGGTCTCGGCAAAGCCCGTCGTGTCGGTGTAGACCTCCTCGTAGGTGGGATGCTCGGTCGCACCGTTGGCGTAGCCCACCTCCGTAGCGACAATGCCCCGTATCTGTTGCAGGAAGCGTTGCGTGCCCCAAAAGCAGCCGCCCGCCAGGTAAATTTCGCAATTCATACGCCTCGTTTTGGTTGATTGTAGAAGCAAAGATAGCGTTTTGGAGGCGCTTTTACCCCATTTTTTCATTTTTTTTCCGAAAAAATTTGGAGATTGGGATTTTTGCCGTATATTTGCACTCGCAATTGCGGAAATAGCTCAGTTGGTAGAGCACAACCTTGCCAAGGTTGGGGTCGCGAGTTCGAGTCTCGTTTTCCGCTCAAAACAATGAAAAGCAGTCCATCGGGCTGCTTTTTTTGTTTTGAATTTGTGGGTAACGACGGCTCGCA
>JAUMXM010000021.1 GCA_030529085.1 Rikenellaceae bacterium
TAGGATTTCTTACTTCTTCGGACAAAGGTACTTAAAAAAGAGGAAAGAGACAACTAAAGGTTTCTAAAGGCGACTAAAGAGTTCTAAAGAAAACTTTAGCAACCCTAAATCTCCCTGAATCCCTTATAGCGACTTATTCCCCGCTCTCCACAAGAGCAGGGAACAGCGTAGATTCCTCCGCTACGCGTTCGGAATGACAGTCATACGTCATAGCGAGGAGCGAAGCGACGTGGCTATCTCGCCTAGAAGAACGACGGTTGTGGTGCCTGTTCAGATTGCCACGCGCCCCGATGGGTCGCTCGCAATGACGGAGAGAAGAAGCGGGCCCGAAACGTTAAGCTCTTTAAGATCGTTAAAATCTTTAAGGTCTTTATTCTCTTTCCCCCAACCCATCCCCCGTTTTTTGATTTTAGGCGAGAAGATTCCGCGCTTCGTGAAGTAAGCCCCGGATGGGTAGTACTTGACGTACGGCCCATTCGGGGCTTGCAAGGGAAGTGCGGAAGGTTCCGCATAAAATCAAAAAACTACCAACAGGTGAGTGTAGTCAAGGCTTCGATAACAACGGCTGCCATTTTCTCTTGCCCATAACGGTTGGGATGCTCGGAGGCACCCAAATCGGTAGTGCGGTTATAGACACCCCACGAGATGTCGGCCATGGCGGTGTAGGGAATCTCCTTGACCATCTCCGAAACACAAGCTACGGCTGCGGGCGAATGGACCACGCACAAGACGGGAAGTTGGTCGTTGCCCCACGACTCACGCAGGGTCGAGATGAGTTTTTTGTAGCCGGCCACAAAGGCCTCGGGTGCAGGGTGCGGCGAGGTGCTGAAGTCGTTGGTGCTCAACGTAATCACGATGGCATCGGGGCGGTAAGAGCTCGACTGAAAATCCCAAGCCGAGCCGACCTCTTCGTCGTAGAGGCGCAGGGCACGGCCGCTCATCGTGGTCTCGAATGCGGACAACGACAGCGAGTCGCCATAGTTGCGCACAAGGCCTCGGCCCGAGTGCGAAACAAGGTTGTAGTCGGCATCGAAATGGGCAGCGGTCACGGCAGCGTAGCTGTAGCAGCAGTTCTCGGTCTCGGGCAGGAAGGGCTCGCTACCCGACTTACTCTCGGTGCCGTAGCCGCAGGTGAGCGAGTCGCCATAGTACTCGATGTGCAACGGACGCTTCAGGTGGTCGGTCGCAAGGAAGCGGCCATCGGTCGTGAGGCTGTGGAGCGTCACACGGCCCTGCTCGGCCTCGGTGGCCTTCTGGATACGGATGTGGTGTTCGCCCTCGGCCTCGGGGTTATTGAAGAGCACGACGGTCGTACGATCGCCCTCCGAGATGAATTTCTCCTGCGGCACACCGTCAAGGATAAGGTTGAAGTAGTTGCGCTTCGTATCGCTCAGCTCGATGGCTAGGTAGCTGCCTTTGAAGCGGATGTCGATATAGACACCGCTCCAATCAAACGAGATGGCACCGTCAGAAAGTTGCTCGACACGGCCCACCACACGAATCGGGGCCTCGGCGGCCCTCTTCGTTCCACTGCCGCCACATCCACACAGGGTGGCCAGGGTTGCACACATCATCAAAAATCGTCTCATTATTGAAAATCTCCGTTAATGGTTACCTCCCGCTCGAAGGGGCGCAAGAGGGCATCGATCACCACGGCGCACTCCTCACGGGTCAGCGGGCGGTTGGCGTTGTAGTCGGGCAACCCCCACGCATTCCAAATAGCATCGTTAATCTCGCCAAACCACCCCTCCAAATCGGCAAGGGTCACCATTCGCTCCTCGCTTCGAAGCGTAAAGCGGTCGCCGTCGAAGCGATGCAGACCCGCCGAGAGTTCGGCCACCGAAATGGGCTCATCCTTGCGCAGCCAGGTCTGGTTCTCCCAGCCGACCGTCATCCCGACGCACTCCATCACACCCGTCACGGCGACCCGTTGCAGGGCGGCAAAGTGGCTGTCCGTAGCGGGCAAATCGAGCAACGGCAAGAGGTAGCCACCGCCACGCAACACCTCACGCTGCACCTCACGCACCGAGACCTCGCGCGGCTCAATGCCCTCACGCACAGCCAGGGCGGCAATGATGCCGGCGGCCTCGCCAATCTGCATCACAACGGGTTGCAGGCGGGTCGAGCCATTGACAATGTTGCTCACCGAGATCGACTTCTCGGCCACGATCAGTCCATCGACCCCCTCGGGCAGGAGCGTGCCCATCGGCAGGCCGTACGAGGGCACCGAGTGGAAATAGAGATTGGGCAGTGCCTCCCAACCCGTGTAGCGGGTGTGGTGCTGATCGACCGGGTAGTCGCCCACACCAATGGCGGTGCGGTAGAGCGTGTAGTCGTAGGGCGAGGTGATGTGTTGTAACTTAAAGCGCACCAAGCCGTGCGTACGGCGCGACTCGCGGTGGTAGGGAATAATCGGCATCAGATCCTCGGTCGGGAACTCGTCATCGGCCAGGTAGAGGGTATTCAGCCCCAGCTGGTGCTGAATGAAGTAGAGGAAGTTAAGGGTGTGGGCCTTGGCTTTGGCCACCGCCTCCCGGCGCTCCTCGGGCGTCATCTCGACCATATTGACATAGTAGTCGTTGCCCTCGATGGGCCAATTGATCATATATTTGCCCCCCGGCAGACGGCCATAGGTGAGCATCATCTGCTGCGACCAGAGGCGGTTGGCCTCCTTGGGGGTGTGGCAGATGGCATTGTCGCAAGCGCAGGCGAAGAGGGTCGAATCGTAGTCGGCAGGGCGAGGGATGGTCATATCTCGGCCGTAATCCTTCAGTATCATCACCATCGTCAGGTCCTGAATGATGCCGTTGGCCTCCTCGGGGGCGATATCCTCACCCGTCACCGCACGGCTCTCCATACCCAAATCGTAGCCTACCCCCTGTGCGGCCGCCACATCGCCCAGCTCCGTAGCATCGATAACCACACGGGCCACAACTCGCTGCTTGCCCTTCGGGCCTCGGAGGGTGATGTTCCACACCCCGTCGATGCGCTCGATGGACTCCACACGACTCTCGAAAGCCACACTGAGTTGCTCCTCGGCCGAGGCCATCGCGGCAAAAATCTCGGCACCGACGTGCGGCTCGAACAGCAGGTTGCTCACCCACCCCGTCTTGAGCGCCTCCGCACCGCCATAGCGTGCCTCCAGCGAGTCTCGCAACTCGCCCCACATACCGCCACGAAGTCGGTAGTTGCCATCCGTGGCACTCACACCGGCCGAGGTGAGCATACCGCCCAACCAGGGACCCTCTTCAATGACAAGGGTGTGGACACCCAGACGGGCCGCACGAATGGCTGCCGTAGTACCGCTGACACCACCGCCAACAACTACAACATCGTAGGATTGGGGGCTACACGCACCCAACAAGGCCGCAGCAACCACTGCCACGACATAGCAAAGAGTTCGTTTCATCGAAAATGAAATTAGTCAAGGTTAATGGTTTGAGTGTAGGTGCGGCCAAAGGGGTCGGTCGCCTTCACCGTCACCTGCTTTACGTCAGTCGGCACGGCCACCTTGAAGAAGTGGTCCGAAACCGAAGGATAGACATAGGGGTGGTCCAACTTCTCCCGATCGGCATACATCTGCTGGGCCGCCGGGTCGTAGGCCGAGAAGCGCTCCATCGGCTGCCACTTGCCGCCATCGAGCTGCGCTTCGACACGCCAATGCTCATCTACGGCCCAGATGTTGGCCACCACCGTGCCTTGGAATTGGTCGTAGTCGGCACCCGAATAGAGACTCATCTGGTGGTCGGGGAAGCAAGCGGTCGATTTGTAGTACCACGACACCTCGTCGCCCTTCACCTCAAAGACCCCGTAGCCACGAGGCGTACCGTCGGTGCAGAGCGTACCCTGCCACCAAGCACCACTCAGGGCGGGGATGACGTGCTCGTAGAGGTTGTCGTTGATGATTTGGTTGTAGGTCGTGTGGGTGTGACCCGAGAGGATGTGGCCCTTGTAGGGGGCAAGCATCCGATGCAGTTGCAGGGCGTTGGTCATCACATTGGCAATGTTGCCATACTTGAACTGCTTGCGGTCGTCGGGTTCGCAGGTGGTCGGAATGTGGAGGATGACAAAGACCGTCGAGCCGGGCTCCACGTAGCTCAAATCCTTTTCGAGCCAGGCAAACTGACGCTCGTCGAGGTAACCGATGTAGAAGTAGTCACGGCCGATATAGAAGTTGTCGTTCAAGACCACATAGTGGGCCTTACCTACGTTGAACGAGTAGTAGGTGGGGCCGAAGGTTGCCTCCCAGAGGCGGGTCGAGGTCTCGTGCGAACGGCTGTAAAGGGTCATATCGTGGTTGCCCGGGGTGGAGAAGAAATCGAGCTCCGAGGTGGCCGCCACCTCGTTGTAGGTAGGATAGAAGGTGTGGTCGTACGAAATCACATCACCACAGCAGATGCCGTGGAAGGGGATGTCGTACTGCTCGACCGTTTGACGAATGTCGGCCATCCCCTCACGCAAGGCGGGGAACTCCTTTTTGTGCCAAATCTGGGGGTCGGCAATCACCACAAAGCCGTGGTGGGTATCATCTTGCGATTTGCGCTTAAGGGTGAAGTCGTAGCGGCTCACATCGGGAGTCACGGGGTGCCAAAATTGGGGCACACTCTCACGGCTCTCCACCTCGTAACCCGAAGGTATGGTGATATAGACCAAGCCGTTGTCCGAAGCCGAGGGCAGGGTGTAACGCCCCTTTGCGTCAGTCTGCGTGAAATGTTCGCCATCGGTAACAATCACCTCCGCAACACCCACGCCGTCGCATACCACACGCCCCTTCAGGGTGCGCTTCTCGGCCGACATCGCCATCGTGGCCATCAGCAGGGCCACCACCGCCAAAACAATCCGCTTCATCGCTCCTCCGTTTTCGTTATTCCTTCTCCTCGTTGTCCTTTGTCCTCGTTGCTCTTTACTCCCTATTATCCTTTGCCCCCGTTGTTCGCCGGCCGCCGTTATTTCTCCAACTTGGCCTTCAGCTCCTTCAGCAGCCCCTCGCATTTGTAGAGGCCGCGAGGCACGTGGAAGCAACCCTTCCACTTGCCGCCCTTGAGGGTCAGAAGCACCTCGCCACGGCGATTCAAGTAGCCGTACCACTCGGGGTGCTCGGCATCACGGAAGTGCGACCAGGTGTAGTCGTGCAGCTTCTCGAACCACGCCTTGCAACGCTCGTCGCCCGTCAGCAGGTAGCCCTCCAACATCGCGATGGTCGATTCGATGTGGACCCACCAGAGCTTCTGGTCCCACTCCAACTGCTGGGGAGGACACCCCTTGCGATCCATAAAGTAGAAGATGCCGCCAAACTCCTTGTCCCAACCGAACTCCAACGTATTCAGGCCAATCTCCACGGCTTTGCGGGCCAGCTCCTCGTCACCACGACGGCGAGCCAAATCCATCACAAACCACATCGTCTCCAACGTATGACCCGGATTTACCAGGCGGCCATCGAACGTATCGCTCAGCGTACCATCGGCATTCAGGTGCTCGACCACCAGCCCCAACTCGGGACGGTAGAAGGTATCCATCACGTCCGACAGCACGATGTTGATCGACTCCTCGACACGCTCCGGCTCGATGAGGTGCTCAATCTCCAAAAGCAGGTTGCACAGAATCATCGAGGGGGCCAGGGCACGCATATCGCGCGACCCGGGGTGGGCCTTGCTCCAACGACCCTTGGGATTCTCCCAACGCTCCATAATGTGGTCGAAGGTGCGGCGGGTCACCTCGGCATAACGCTCCTCGCCCGTCGCCTTGTGCAGCTGGGCAAAGGCCATCGCCGCAAAGGTATAGGAGAAGATGTTGTAAGGCTCAACCAGCGGCTTGCCGTCACGGGTCAGGGCAAAGTACCAATTGTAGTCGCCGTCGTGGCCGTAGCGAAGCATAAACTCGGCACCTTGACGGGCACACTCCAACCACTCGAGGCGCACCCCTTCGCGGTTGCACAGCATCGAGAAGAGCCACACCTGGCGGCCCTGCAACCACATAAACTTATCGGTATCGAATACCGAGCCGTCACGATCAAGGCAGGTGAAGAATCCACCATACTCGCTATCCTGCGAATGGTTCAACCAGAAGGGAAGCACACGCTCGAATAGCTCGTCGTGGTATTGTTTAATCAAGGCATCTATCTGCATCATAAGGCTTCTATATTATCGTTTTAAGGTGTTTTCGTGAAAGGGCTGTCGGCGACGTTTTAGACAACCGAACTGTACTCGGGGTTACAACTTCTCGCCCAGAAAATACTCCCGATAGCGGTCGAACAGATGGTGGGCCGAGTGGTACACCGACTGGGGCGAAAGGAAGTGCGAGAACTCGAAGGTGATGGCCTTGTCGTAGCCGGCACGGGCTGCCGCCTCCAACTTCAGGCGCAACTTCTCGAACTTGATGGACAGGAACTTGATGGGCATATCTCGATCGAAGGTCTCGGCATTGGTCCAGCACTCCAACCCATACTTGTCGGCCAGGCGCTTATTGACCTCAAAGAAGGCATCCAACTCGTCGTAGTCGATGTGGCCGTCCTGGAAGGCGACGGCATCGACCGCACCGTGAATACCGGCAAAGATCTCGTCCCACTCCCGCTCGTGGTCGGCCACCGAAACGGCATCCTCCTTCGAGAGGGTCGAAGAGGCCGCCAAGACCGCCTTCTTTCCATCGATCCAGGGCGAAATCAGGGTCGGCAGACCGTCCGAGACGGCCTTGCAATGTTCGCCCTGCTCACGGAAGGCCTCGATGACCCCCTTCGTGCGGCGCGAGATCTCGCCACTGAGGTACCAACCCCCAAACGAGGGGTGGTGCTGACCGTAGTTCTCCCACACCTCGTCGATGACGTAGCGGTTGTATTCGGTCTCCTTCGACATATCGCCCGTGTCCCAATAGTGGCCCGAGTCGTAGAGGCCGAAATAGAATTTCAAACCGTGTTTATCAGCCAGGCGCAGGAACATATCCAGCAGGTCGGTCGAGGGGGCATAGCACCCCTTGCCGATGAGGTATTTCGAGGGGTAGGTAATAAACTTACGATAGCCCGAGCGAATCATAATCACCGTGTCGATGCCAATCGAACGCATATTTGCAAAGTCGGCATCCCACTCCTTCTCGCCCCAATTCTGATGGGGAATGTCGTGGCTGATTTCGTCGATAAAGGTTCCGGTAATCTTCATAACTCTTACGATTTCCAAAAGTAATTTTTACGGGTGAAGGGGTAAGTAATCGCCATCACCAGCAGGGCAAACAACACGCCCCGCACAAATCCGCACCAAGGGGTCAGGGCGGCCATCCGTTCGATATAGACCGAAAGGCCCGTCAGCACGGCCAACGGCTGAATCAGGTAGCCCGAGGCCGTATAGGCGAACATCGGATTGGCACCCGAAGCCTCCAAGAAGCGGAAACGAATGCCGAAGCGCAACTCCAACACCAGGGCGGCAATCAAGACAAACGTGGCCATGGCACCCGTCACAAAGAAGTAGCCAATCGTGGCGGGATCCTTCTTGATGCCCCCCTCCAACGGCTCGGCCAAAAGACCGAGGAAGAGCATCACCACCGCAAGCGACAGCAACGACTTCACAAGGGGCTTTTCGGGACTTGTCATCGAGCGCACCGACCAGGCGGCCGCACCGCACAACAAGGCCGACGCAACAACCGTCCACCCCACTTCACGCACAAACAGTCCCCACAACTGCACCCCGATAAGGGCCGCCATCAAGACCACCACTACGATATTCCACGCAGGGGTGGCAGTGGGTTTCGACTCGGTAGTCGCCTCGCTCGTTTGGCGGAAGCGGTAGATTAGATCGCCTGCCAACGTACCCGAGAGGACCATGCAGAGGTATTTCACGAACTCGAAGCGGAACAACCACACGGCCGGCGTCTGTTGCCACAGCCATTGGCACCACGACCCCTCGACCGAGGAGGCCATCTTCAGCAGTGCCACGCCCGCAATCACCGCCACACGCAACAACCAATTGCCCCGAGTCAGCCAATAGAGCACGGTGCCGAAGAGGGCCATCGAGGCCAAAATCAGGATGATGATGTCGCTGTGGTGGAGCGAGGTGTTGACCCCGAACAGGGGTTTATAGCAGAGCGTCACGCCAACCAAGGCGGCCAGACCACCCCAGTTGAGCCAACTGTTGCGGCGACGCTCCATTTGAGGCAGACGCACAAACATCACAAAGAACAAGGCCCACACCCCCAGCGTCGCCAACGCTGCACCCCAACGGGGCAGTTCGGAGAGCAACCCCATGCGGGTGTTACCCAAAATGATGGCAAAGGCGGCCAACCAGACAAAGCGGTGTAGCGCACCCAGGGTCACCTGCCACCCTGTGGCTCCCTGCTCCTCACGGCGACGCAACGCCAACGGCATAGCCGCACCCATCGAGAAGAGGAAGAAGGGGAAGACCAGATCGACCCACGTCAGACCGGGCACTTCGGGGTTGAAGACAAAGGTCGGAGGCGGCAATTGGGCGTGGAACATCCAGGCCGGCAGTTGGGCATTCCAGAGCATCTGCCCCGAAACAACCATACCGATGATGGCCAATGCCCGCAATAGATCAATCGCTGCTACTCGCTTCATCTTCATCAAAAATTTACTTACGCAGATACTTCATTTTTTTGAGGTGGTTCACCCACACCACATAGGCCTCGGGGTGGAGGTGAATACCATCCTTGGTGTACTCCTCACGCAGTTCGTCCTGCTCGTTGTGCAGCAGCTCGGTTAAATCGACCCACGTCGCCAGCCCCTCGTCGCACATCGCCTTCAGGCGGGCATTCAGCTCACGGGTCTGGGGCTGCTTGTTCTTGATGTAGGGGTAGGCCAACACCTCGTTGTTGGGGGTCACCACACTCTGCACATAGACCTTGCACGAGGGGACCTTTTGACGAATCATCTCCAACATTTTGCGGATGTTCGAGGCGATCTCCTCGACGGGGCGGTTACCCGAAATGTCGTTCACACCACCCATAAAGAAGATCTTGCGGGGCGAAGACTCCAAAATCTCGGGCAGGCGGGCCAACATACCACGGGTATTGTCGCCACCAATGCCGCGATTGACCAGCGGGCGCTCCTTGGTCAAAAAGCCCCACCAAGCCTGCTCGGTGATGCTGTCACCAATCCACACCACGGCACCCGTCGGCATCCCCGCCTTCCGGTGGGCAGCCAAACGGCAATCGTAGTAGGCACCGAACTCGGACTGGGCCGAGGCCGACACCATCGCCACCAAAGCGGCACACAAGAGCAACAGTCGTTTCATAGCGAAGGATTACATAGCCGCCTTCACCTGGTCGATACCGGCCTTGGCATACGACCACGTGTTGGCCTTCTTGAGGTGAATCATATCGAAGAGGAAGTAACCGTTGCAGGCGTCGTAGCAAGCCTTCACCGAGTTGGTAATAGCCTCGTACTCCTGCTCGTCGGTGTACTTATCCGAGCTGTCCCAGTTGCCCACATCCGGGCCACCGCATACGAGCGGGCACGAGCCTGCCGTATATTTCATTGCCAGCGAGCAGAAGCCCTGCATCGTCCACTCCGACGAGCCATAGACACTGCCCGGCGAGGCGTAAGCACCAATCAACATATGGTCCATCACGTCGGCATAACCGAAGTTCTTGTACTCGGGCGTAGCCCACGTAAACGAAGCCGAGGTGTTGAAGTTGGGGCTTGCCCAGTTTACACCCACATCGTAGTAGGTGCTGTACCAACCACCTACATAGACACCGAACTTGACGGTCGAATTGACGGCACGCACCGCCTCCTTGGCCTTGGTCATAAAGTCGTGGATAGTCTTGGCACGGAACTCCAACCACTTCTTCAGGTGCTTGTGCTCGTAGGGCATATCGGTCGTAATGGTGCCCGTGTGGCCTGCCGGCATCACATCGTCGGGCAACGTAACCGTCTCACCCACATACTCCTCAAAGGCCTTCTTGGTGATGTCCGAGAAGTCGCTCATCATCGAGTCGTAACGACCACGGTCGAGAATGATACCGTCCAGATCCTTGTAGGCAGCCAGGTCCTTCAACAGGTCGAGGAGGTAGTTCTGCACATCGGGGTGGAGGGGGTTGAAGAAGAAGGTCGTCTCGTCGGTATCGAGCGTGTTCTTCAGACCCGACTTCGTATTGAGGGTCGTAGCCCACTCCTTCTTCGAGGAGTCACGCACCAGCACACCCTGCGAGCCGAGGTTCGACTTGTTACCGCCGACCATCGTGTTGAAACCTGCGTGGATGCGCAGACCCAACTCGTGACCAATCTCGATGAAGGCACCCAGGTAGTCGAAGTCGGCCGTACGCTCAATCTTCTTGTAGCCCTGGTTGGTCACCCAGGCACCCAGCCAAGCCACCTGCTGGCAGTGGTCGCTCTTGAAAAGCACGTCGCCATTCGTGGGACGTACATCCACCACCACATCCGTGAAGCCGGTCTCCTTGGCCAGCGTCAGGTCGCGACGAATGTTGTCCTTGCTGTTGGCAAAGTCGGGGAAGTTGGCAGCGGCATCGACCCAGATATACATCGGGTTGGTAGCCGGAGCGGGAGGTGCGGGGGCCTCGATGGTGGACATCTTGATGGCCGAAATGGCCACCTTGTCACCACGGCGTACCGCCGCATAGATATTGTGCTCGGTCTGGGGGAAGAGCCCCTCGGCACGGTAGCTCTTGGCCTCAACAGCATCGGCTGCCACACCCTGGGCAATCACCTCCGAAGCCGAAAGTTGCACATCGTCATCAACCGTCTCGAGTATCAGGTAGGCGCACTCGTCGGCATTCTGCGGAGCAATGGTAAACTCCAGCGCAGCCGACTCCGAAGCACCGGGCGTGATGGTCACAGCGGGCATCGGCTCCACATCGGGACGAGCCGGGAAGTCGTAAATCGGATTGCTCTCATCCGTACAGGCAACCAAAGCGGCAGCCAGACCAATAGTGAAGAGAATTTTTTTCATTGTAGTTTGGTTTTTTATCGTGTTTTTGCACCCATAGCCCCACCCAAGGGGCTATGGATAAAGTCGCTGTTACTGGGCGATGCAGTCAAACTGCACACAACCCACATAACCGTTGCAGAACATAAAGTAGCCATACATAAAGTAGCCGTCCTTCGAGACGTGCAACTTCACATCCTGGATGGCGTTGCTGTTCACACCGTCGTTGGCACGACCGCCATAGAAGCCGTAGCAATTACTATTGTCGTTACCGTCGTCGTTATTGAGGTTGAAGATGGTGCAGTCGGGATAAGCCATCAGACCCGTTGCGGTATCCTGCTCCAACGAGCCGGAGAAGGTCTGCGGATACTTCGCCTCGAAGACCCACATATCACCCGCAACACCCCACGTGAAGAAGCTCTCCATCGTGGCAGCCACGTAGTTCACACCGTTGAACGGAATGGCATCAACAGCCTTCATACCCTCGTTGCCCGACAGCACACCATCGATGAAGGTCTGGGCCGTGTTGTTCGTACCATCGACCCACGTCAGTTTGTTCATCGAGTAACCGCAGGCCAGGAAGTCCGACGTCAGCTCCGTACCCAGACGGATGGCATCGCCGTTGGTCCAACCGCCAACACCCGAAATCTGGCACCAATAGGGGTTGTTATCCACCGTCTGACCACCCTTCACCTGCCAGGTGATGGTCGAGGTCGTACCCGTCGAGGTCCAACCGCAGTAGGCCGCCTGAACCGTTGCATCGCCATAGACATCACCCCATACCGAGATGTGGTCGCCATAGACATCCGTCGTCGGGAACTCGATGAAGAGCTCGGGCGTCGAGTTGATGTCACGCATACGCCATACACGGAATACGCCGCCATCGTCGGGCACACGGTTGTTGATCAGCAGGTGACCCTTGTGGTCCGAGGTCATATAGTAGCTCGACGTGGCACCCTTGATCGAACCGAGGTTGATGGTACCCACCACAGCACCCGTCTTGGCATCGAGTACGATGGGATCCTCACCCTTGGTGTTGATGATAAGGTGGTCGTCGGTCGTGGCGATACCGGTCGTAGCGTTGAGCGTCGAGACACCCACCTGCGACAACTTGGCCGTCCACAGCATCTTGGCACTACCCGAACGCACACCACCCTCAACGCGGGCAGGCTCGGTTTGCTGCAGTACCCAATCACGCTTCGTGACACCATCCTGGGCAATCACCGTAAACTTCTTGGGCTCGGAGGGCGAGCACCAGAAGGCGGTCTTCGAGGGGTCGGGAACGATGGTGGCGTGGGGCGAAATGACCGCCTCACCAAAGACATTCTGCAGCTCCTCGAAGTAGATGAGCGACGCCGTACCACCCGCCTTGTCAATCACAGCCGACAGACCCAGCGAGGGAATCGAGAAGCTCTCGATGTCGCAAGCCGAACTCTTGGCCAGCGTGGCCTTGATGGTCCATACGCTCTTCTCCTTCTTCTGGTCGGTGAGCGTCACGGTATAGGTCTGGCTCAAATCGATGGTCGTCAGCATCGGCTCCAACGTAGCGTTGTCGTCGAGGTTGAACAGCGCCCACACCTTCGGGTAGTCCTCCAGACGCTGTACGTTGTCCGACTCGACGGGCAGCGTATAGGGCACCTGGATGGTGATAAGGTGTTTGTCGTAATCAATTTTACTCGCAAAGCCCGAGGCATCGGCCGTGTGATAGCCCTCCCAGGTGGGATAGACCGTCAGGTTGTTGATGCCTTTGTTGGCGATCGCCGGAATAAACTCCTCCGGCTTCTGGCACGCCGTGAAGGGAAGCACGACGGCCAATAACATCCAAAATATACTCTTTTTCATCGTCGTAGCTCTTTTAGAAATTCCACTCGGGGAACTGTTCAATCGCGTTGTTGTTCTGCAACTCGGCATCGGGAATCGGCAGGCGATACATACGATTCAGGAACTTGCGGTCCTGACCATCGACATCGACATACTGATAGCGGTAGCCCGAGCCCTCCTTCGTGATCTTCAGACCGTGGGTGCGGTAGCCCGTATAGGCCTCCTCCGAAAGACGCCAACGGCGCATATCCCACCACAGGTGACCCTCGTAGGCCAGCTCGATCTTGCGCTCGTGGATAAGTGCCTCGAAGGCCTCGTCGCCCGTCAGGGTGGTGTCGGTCGGCAGACCTACACGGCTACGAATCTTGGCAATGTGGCCCATCGCTACATCGTAGTGACCCAGACGCATCTCGGCCTCGGCCAGGTTGAGCAGCACCTCAGCCAGACGAAGCTCTACCCACGTCGAGGTCGAAGCCACGTTCGTCAGGTCGAGGTTCGACTCCTGGCGGAACTTACGCATATAGTAACCCGTCACGGTCTTGCCGTAGGGATAAGGCTCTACGCCGTAATCGACGTAAGTACCATACTTACCATCGACGCAGCACTCCAGCTCCACGCCCTTCCACACGGCACCGTTGTAGAGCACCGTAGCAGCAAAGCGAGGCTCCAACTTCTCGTAGGGAGGATACTCGGTCGTACCCTCGGCCGAATGCCACTTCGACCAATCGACCTTCGAGCCATCCTTTGCCTCGTAGCTCTCGACCATCTCCTGCGTAGGAGCGGCACCACCGGCCGTGGTGTACTCGTGGTACATACACATATAGCGGTCCCAATAGTGGTTGGGGCCCGTTACCTGGTAGTTGAACTCCAGAATCGACTCCGTGTTGCCACCCTTCGTAGCAGCCTCGTACGAGGGAGCCAACGCATAGCCCAACTTGAGGACCTCTTCGGCAGCAGTCTTGGCATCGCCCCAACGCTCGGCATAGAGCATGGCACGCGACAACAGGGCATAAGCAGCACCCTTCGTTACACGACCCGAGTTCTGGGCGTTCCACTCCTGGGGCAGATTCTGGGCGGCAAACATCAGCTCGTCGTAGATATACTGCCAGGTCTCGCTAACCGACGTAAGAGGGGTATTCTTCACCGTCTCGGCCAGGCTCTTGAAGATGATCACCTGACCACCGTGACGCTTCGCCAGTTGGAAGTAGAGGAAGGCACGGAAGAAACGGGCCTGAGCCTCGTAGAGGGTGTTCACCTCGGCCGTGTAGGTCGAGTAGTTCTCCATGGCGGCCAAGAACTCGTTGATGCGGCGAATGCGGGTGTAGGTATCGGTCCAGCAATCGAGCATCGAACCCGCACTCGACATCGTCTCGGGGGTGAATACATAGTAGTTCGAGTCACCGGCACGGTTACCCAGAATGGGCGAGCCATACTTGAACGTATCGGTCAGACCCTCGGTAAGGTTACCTTGGAACTGCTGATCGCCAAACTGGCCATAGATGGAGATGTACTCGTAGAAATTGTTGATATACAAATCGGTTGCCTCCTGCGACTCCCACGCCGACTTGTCCGACACACGGTCGGTGGGCGTGAGCTCCAACCAGTCGTTACAACTCGTCAATCCGAGCGCCGTGAACGACAAGAGCAGGGTTAAAATTCTCGTTTTCATAGTTTTCATAGTTTTCGGATTAGAGCGTAATGTTCAAACCTACCGACATCACACGCTGCTGCGGGTAGTAACCGTTGTTCACACTCGGCAGCTCGGGGTCGATGTTATACTTGCCCACGTGGCTGAATGTCAAGAGGTTCGAGCCCTCGACATAGATGCGCAGCTTGCGGATACCGGCCTTGCGCGTCAGCTTCTCGGGCAGCGTGTAACCAATCTGGGCCGTCTTCAGACGCAGGTAGTCACCCGGACGATACCAGCGGGTCGAAGAGTAGGCGTTGTTCGACGACGAAGCCAACGACAGACGGGGGAAGTAGGCACCCGTATTCTCGGGTGTCCACGAGTTCTCAACCAGATAGAGCGGCGAGTTACCGTCGTGGTAGAAGGGCTTGGTCATCGAGGTGTTGTCCATAATACCGCCATCATAAACACCCGTCAGTGCGATGGTCGAGCCAACAGCACCCTGCAACAGGAAGTTCAGGTCGATGCCCTTCCACTCGGCGTTGAAGGCCAAACCGGCCGTGAACTTGGGATAGATACTCGTACCTACATAACCACGGTCCTGCTCGTACGAAATTTTGCCGTCACCGTTGCGGTCGATGTACTTAATATCACCCACACGAACATCCTTACCAATCATCGTGGGCGAGTTCTCAACCTCTTCCCAGCTCTGGAACAGACCATCGTCGATGAAACCAATCACCGAGCCAACCTCCTTGCCCGTCAGCTTCTGATAGTCGGGGGCATTGGCGGCATCGCCCGAGTAGAGCAGCCAACGACGCTTGGCATACGAACCCATAAACTTGATGCCGTACGAGAAGTCACGACCCACACGGTTGTTGTGCGAAAGGGTCAAATCGAAACCGCGCACATCCTGCTTGTTCTTGTTCTCCCAAGCGGGGAAGTAACCACCCACCGAGGGAGGATAGGCACCCGATGCGCTGGCCAGCATATCATATTTATAGGTATAGAAGACGTCGGCCTCAACACCCAGCTTGCCACCCCAGAAGGTTGCATCGACACCGATGTTGTAGTTCAGGTTCTTCTCCCACGAGATATTGGGGTTGGACACCGACGTGGTGTAGATGCTCTGCTGACCGGCACCACCGATGATGATGGCGTTACCGTCCGAAATCGACATCGAGTTCAGGTACTGGTAGGCGCTCACGGCCGACGTACCCGTCAGACCGATACCACCACGCAGCTTGAGGTTATCGACCCACTCGGCACCAAACCACTTCTCCTCCGAGATACGCCAACCGGCCGAAGCGGCGGGGAAGAAGCCCCAACGCGAGCCGTTCATACCCGAGAAGAGGTAGGTACCGTCGTAGCGACCCGACAGCTCGATGTAGATGCGGTTGTCGAAGTCGTAGTTCAGACGAGCCACGAAGCCCACCTGACGCGAGCGGTTCGACGTACCGCCAATGGCACGCTTGTCGCTCGAAGCATCACCGAAGTTGAGCTCGGGCAGATTCTCGAACAACAGATCGTACATACGACCATAGTGGTTGTTCGACTTGTAGTCGCGCGTCTCCATCAGGGCCAAGGCAGCCACGCGGTGCTTACCGAACGTGTTGTCGTACGAAAGCGAGGTCTGCGTGATACCGTAGTAGGTGTAGTACGAAGCCTCCTGCAACGAGGTCTCCGAGCCCAGGCCCGAATAGGTGCTGCCCACCGTGTAGTTCATCTTGCTGATGTAGCCGTTCTCGTCGTACGAGAAGTTGGCCAATGCCAAATCGTAGGGGGTCGAGAAGGCCTTGGTGTGCTGGAAGGTCATATCGTACGAAGCGAAGAACTTGGCCGACAGACCCTTCACCCACGGCAGATCCCAACGCAACGAGATGTTGGGCTGAATGTAGGTGGCACGGCTCTTATACGAACCCGACTCCTCATAGGCAGCCACGGGGTTTACCGTAGCCGAGGCAGTCGGCGTGGCGGTGTGGTACTCCACGCCGTCGATGGTTACCTTCTCGGGAACGTAGGGGTGTACACGCATTGCCTGCTGTGCCACGTTGTTCCAAGCCGAAGGATCGGCCGAGTAGGTCGGCTGGTCGTGGTCCTGAATACGGCCTGCCACACCCACCTCCAGGGTAAGGTTCTTGGCAATCTTGGTCGAGAGGTTGGCACGAGCCGTATAGCGACGAAAGTTGAAGTTATCGACGTTACCCTTCTGGTCGAACATACCCACCGAAGCAAAGTAGTTCATCTGGTCGTTACCGCCGTTGGCCGAGAGGGTGTGCGACATCGTCGTACCCACGCCAAAGACCTTGTCGTACCAATCGGTGTTACCCCAACCATTGCGCTCGTTGAGCATATCCTGCACGATGTCGGCCGTGAAGATGGGCTGCTTGCCATCCAACTCAAGGGCCTTGTTGTACCAATAGGCATAACCCGGACCATCCAACAGATCCATCGGGTTGGCATTCGAGCTGACACCAAACGTACCCTTGTACGAAATGGTCGATTCGCCCTTCTGGCCACGCTTCGTGGTCACGATGATAACCGTGTTACCATCCAGACCATAGACGGCAGCAGCCGAGGCATCCTTCAGAATCGAGATCGACTCGATATCCTCGGGGTTGATCTGGTTGATGTCACGAGGCACACCATCGACGATGTAGAGCACCGACTGACCGCGCACCATGATCGACGAACCATCGGCACCGGGCTGACCCGAGGTCTGCACAGCCGTCACACCGGCCACACGACCTGCCAACATATTCGTTACGTCGCCCACGGGAGCCTTCTCAAGCTCCTCGCCCGAGATCTGCGAAATGGCAGCCGTTACCGAGGCCTTCTTCTGCACACCGTAACCTACAACCACCACATCTTCGATGATCTCGGCGTCGCTCTTAAGCACCACCTCCAGATTCGTGACACCATTGACAGGCACGGTCACGGTCTGATAGCCGATGAACGAGATCTGCAGAACACTCTCCTTCTTGATGTTTTGCAGCGCAAACTGACCGTTGATGTCGGTTGTGGTACCCGTTTGGGTGCCTACCACAATGACCGTGGCGCCGATGACCGGTTCTCCCGCTTCATCGAAAACCGTTCCCTTGACACTGTTTTGTGCCCAAGCCGAACCCGGGCTCAAAACCACGAAGAGTGCACAAAGAGTGGCCACCATACGGCTCCACAACTTTGCGGCTCCCCCTGTTTGGGATAAATGTTTCATAGTTATTGAGTTTTAAGTTTGTGAATTTTTCGCCTATTTTCGAGTTCCGATGTGGGAAACAACCTACTTTTCGGCCTTGATATTCTGCTCCAGAATCTCCCACCAGTCGTGGTTGATGATGTGCACCAGGTCGAAGATCATCAGACCACCCTCGCAGCTCTTCATCACCTGCGCCACAGCCTTGCCAAACTGCTCGGGATCATCCACCTGCTTGCCATCCTCGCCCTGCTTCTTGTACTGCTCGACATAGAGCGAGCCGACCACCGGCACCACACCGCAGGTGATACCCTGAGCCAATTCGGCACCGCCCTCGACCGAGTAGCAGTAGGTCAGATCGTTGGGATCCATACCCGACTCGGTACGCTGACCCACGATGGGGCGACCCTGAGCGGCATCCACCTCGTCCTTCGTAACGAGCGTGTAGTAAAGACCCGTCATATAGATGTCCAACAGCTCGGCGTAACCCGTCTTGTGGTAGCTCTCCGACGCCCAATCGGGATAACGCTCCGAGGGGTCGTACTGCGTGCTGGCCCAATTCACGCCCAGCTGATAGTAGGTCGGATACCAAGCTCCCGTATAGTCACCGATGAGGATGTCGGGATTGGCGGCGTGGATGGCCTCGTGAGCCTCCTCGACAAACGACTTGATGATCGTGGCACGCCACTCGACCCACTCCTTGAAGTACTTACCGGGCTTCCAGGTCTTCTCGTCGGCCCACGTCAATACATCCTCGGGGTAGTTCTCGAGCTTGATGCCGCTCCAAGCCTCAAACTGCTCGCGCGAGAGGGGCGAAAAGTCCGACGTGATGTTGTCGTAGCGCAGACGGTCGAAGATGATACCGTCGGCATCCTTATAACGCTCGGCAAACTCCACCAGAATGTTCTTCTGATACTCGCGCACCTCGGGGTTCGAGGGGTTGAGCATACCGTTGTAGTTGGTCTTGATCTGGCTGATGGGGACCAACTCGCCATTCGACTTATAGACAATCGACTGCCACTCGGGGTGGTCGTTGTAGATGATGCCGCGGTTGAAGAAGTTGTGACCGCCGGCAAAGATGTTCAGCGAGCCGTGTACACGCATTCCTGCGGCGTGGCCCAGGTCGATGAAGTGGCGCATCATATCGTAGCTGCGCTCACGCACCGTACCCTCGAACTCGCCCATATAGGGGGCATACTTGCTGTCGTAGAGGGTCTCGCCCATAATCGACTTGACATCGACCACGATGTCCGTAACGCCAATCTCCTTCATCTTATCGACATAGAAGGCAATCGAGTCGGGATAGCTCATACGCTCGAAGTTGGCCTCACAATCAACCCACATATAGACGGGTTTCGTCGGCTGCGTTTCCGCACAGCCGACAAACAACACCAAGGCCGCCAGGGCCACCGTGAAAAATGCAAAATATCGTTTCATATCTTTTTCTGGAAAATTTTGCTGGAGTGTTTACCTATATTATATAATAATTGTTCGTTACTCGACAGCCGAGATGACTACCGCCGTCGGCACGGCACGCTGACTGCCATCGCTCGGCGTGTTGCAGAGCTGACCGTCGTAGCCCACGATGGCCGACGAACCACCGCCGTCGAGGTTGATGGCGTAGTCCATACCCATCTCCACAAAGATGTCGGCCATCTCCTCGAGGGTCAGACCATTCGAGCCGTTGTTGCCACGACCGTCGCACACCAGCACCATCACCTTGCCATCCTTCGTACCGCCCACGGCCGTACGGGGCTGACGCGACTTGCCTGCCGTGCCACCCGTGTGCATAATCTCACGGTAGTAGTAGTCCATAGCGACATTCTTGCCCTTATAGACCAACATCGGGCCGCCACCGATGGCCTGCTGCGGCTCCCAAAGGGTGGCACCGGCCGTCGTGGTGGTCGGGGCCGACTTCATATAGGTCTCGGTCAGCTCGTCGTTATCGAGCGGCGAGGGGAACGAGTAGGGTTTGTTGTTGATGCAATAGACCCACGTAGCCTCGAACGAGCCGTCGGCCATTTGACCCAGCGCAGCACGTACGGGGTAAGCGATAATCTGCTCGCCATTGACGGTCGGGTAGGCCAACTCGGTGGCAATCGACTTCACCTCGCCATCCGTGATGCAGAGGCTCAACGAAGCGCCATCCCAGAAGAAACCGCCATTCGAAACCACATAGGGGGTACCCTTACCCAGCGACGAGAACGACCCAAAGATCGAGGTCGGGGTCTCGGCAGGCTTGAGGTGGGTGGGGGCAAAACGCAGCTTGGGGTTGGCCTTCAGGTCGGCGATGGCGATGTAGCCCTTCGCTACGCCACCATCCGAGTAGGTGCGCTCGAACTTCTCAAACGACATACGCTTCGGATAGTTCGACTCGGGGGCGTCGCTGGCCGTGATAACCGTCACGGGCACACACACCGAACCGTGCAGCTCATCCTTGGCGGCGGCAATGAAGGTGTAGGCCGTAGCGGGGGTCAGCCCCTCGACCTTGACCTCCGAAACCTCCTCCACATGGGGCGTACCCTCGGCGAAGATCTGATCGAGCGTCTTGCTCAACGACTCACCCTCGGCATAGAGGTAGGCGCAGTCGGTTGCGTAGTAGGACTTGATGCGTACGGTGATATAGTCCGTACCCTTCTCGACAGGGGTAATGGTGACGGTCGGCGTCGTCTCGGGCGTCGGGAAGACATACTCGGGATTCACCTCCTCCTCACAGCTGAAACAGAGGCCGATGCAGGCCACAAAAAGCGTCAAAAGGTAAAACTTCTTCATTGCAAAAATAGGGTTATAGTTCTAATTGTGCGTAAAATTAAATAAAATTATCCATATAACAAATCTTTTTAAATAAATTTTAATATGGATTTTCGGCGCAATTTTTCGTTTATTTATTGATTTACAACTATTTAACCGCTTTTTGCCAAGATTTTTGCAAAATAAATTTTTTTCTAAAAGTTTTCACCCTCCGCCCTGCAACAAAAAAAGTGGCCGCCCAACACTATGTATTGCGACAGCCACCGTAAGCTTTTCCGAGCTCCGACTACTTCTCCTGCGGATCGGGATAGGTGAAGGGGAGGAACCAGGTAAGAATCAACGCCGGCACGGCACTCAGCAGCGACCAGATGAAGAACTGCTCGTAGCCGATGGCATCGCTGATCACACCCGAAATCATACCCGGCAACATCACGCCCAGATTGGCCAGGGCCGAGCCGAATGCGTAGTGGGCCATCTGGTGTTTTCCGGGGGCAACCTGCTGCATAATAAAGAGCGTAAGACCCACGAAACCAAAGCCATAGCTAAAATACTCGAAGACAATCGCACCGCACACCAACCACATATTATCGGGCTGATAAACGGCCAGCAGGGCGTAAATCACAAACGGCACATTGAAGATGCAGCAGAGCGGGAAAATCGCCTTTTTAAGCCCTCGCCACGAGATAAAATAACCACCCAAAATCGAGCCGAGAATAAAGGCCACCACGCCAAACGTTCCGTAGTAAAGGCCGATCTGATCCTTCGTAAGACCCAGGCCCTGCACGGCCGTGTCGGCCTTCAGGAAGAGGGGCACGATTTTGATTACGAGTCCCTCCGTAAAGCGGTAGCAGACGATCCAGGCGATATAGAGCCAGATGTATTTCTTCCGGAAAAATTGGGCAATCACACCCCACGTTTCACGCATCGTTTCGCCAAACGTAGCGTGCGTTTTGGCCGCCTCGCCACCCGCCGGAAGCACCCGCCAATGGTACAGGCCGAGCACCGCTAACAGAATGCCACACAGCAACATAATGATGACCCAGGCGTAGAGGACACCCATCTGCGCCTCCAACTTTCCGGCCAGCCAAACCAGACCGCCCATCGCCGTCACCTTGGCCAGGTTGTAGAAGGCACCCTGCCATCCCACAAACTGCGCCTGCTGGGTCTTATCCAGCTCGGTGATATAGACTCCGTCGAGGGCAATATCGTGCGTAGCACCGCTGAAAGCCAACACCGCCATAATGGCCACCACGTAGGGGAAGAAGTTGGGCAGCGGCAGAGCCATTGCAATGAGAGCCAGCGAGATACCCGACACCAACTGCGTCGTGACGACGAAGAATTTTTTGGTGCGATACATCTCCATCAGCGGGCTCCAGAAGGGCTTGAGCGACCACGGAAGAATCAAGAGCGAGGTCCAGAAGGCCACCTGGGCATCCGAGATGCCGAAATCGTTAAACATCAAAGGGGCCACCAGGTTGATGAGAATCAACGGCAGACCCATCGCAAAATAGGCGGTGGGAACCCACCACAGGGGCGATTTTTTGAGTTGCGCCTGTTCCATTGTTTTATCTGTTTTAGTAGTTAATTTCAACGCTTTACAGACCGAGCATCTTATTGCGCACGATGGCACAGATACCCACCAGACCGGCCGATTCGCCCAACTTCGAGACCTTGATCGACGTATCCTTCGAAACGAAGTTCAGAGCAAATTTATTGATGGCGCTCTTGATGGGCAGCAGCAGGTAATCCTTCGCCTCGTAGAGGGTTCCACCCAGCACCACCACCTCAGGGTTGAACATATTGATCAAGCCCGCAATGGCTCGCCCGAGCGAGGCGCCAATCTGCTCCATCACCTCGATGGCCAGCATATCCTCTTTGCTCAGCGCATCCAAAATGTCACGCACCGTAATCTGCTGACCTGCTTCAAATTGCGACGAAAGCATCGAGATGTTGCCCTGCTTGAGTTTTTCAACAAATTGGCGGTGTGCGGCGCAGCCCGAGACCTCCGTTTCGAGGCAGCCGCGCTTGCCACACGAGCAGATAATTTCGTTATCGAAGAAGGGGAAGTGGCCATACTCGCCCGAGAAGCCCGATTTGCCATAATGCAACTCGCCCCCGAGGATCATACCGATGCCGAAGCCCCAGCTTAAATTCAAAAAAATCATATTCTGCTCACCATTGCCGACGCCATAGACATACTCGCCGTAAGCCATTGCACGTGAGTCGTTTTCGATAAAGACACGACACCCCACACGCTCCTCCAGCACGTGGGTGAGCGGCTTCTCGTCGAAGAAGAAGTAGGAGTAGCTGTAACCCGTCTCGGGATTGACACGTCCCGAGAGGTTGATGCCGATGGCCAAAATCTTCTCTTTGCGAATGCGGGTCGAGGCAATGAAGGTGTTGATGTGGCCGCACAACTCGTCGAACGACTGGCGAGTGTTTTCGATGGTGAAATCGTACTGCCGCTGCACCACCATATCGCCTCGGAAGTTGATGATACCCAACACAATAACATCACGCATAATATCCACGCCCATAAAGTAGCCGGCCGACGGATTCAGCCCGTAGATGCTCGGGCGACGACCACCCGTCGCCCCCTGTTTTCCCAGGTCGCAGACAAAGTTTTCGTCGATGAGTTCGCCCACGATTTTCGTCAGGGTCGGCACACTCAACCCGAGCTCTCGACTCAAATCGGCTATGCTCTCGCCGCCGTTCAACATATATCGGCGCAGGATCTCTCGTTTGAGCTGGGCCGACTTCTTGCCGCTGGTCAGGGCCTCAAGAAAGTTCGCTTTTACCATAGTAGTGACCGTTTTTAGGACGAAAACACCTCGTTCCCGCCCCGTTTTTGATGGTTGGTTTGGGACAAAGTTACAAAAACTTGCGAGAAATCACAACTTTATCACCCAAAGAGTAAAATTTTAGGGTACATCTTCCAAAACTTTCTAAACTTTTTTAACAAGATTGCAATTTTTGTCAAAATATTTTTTTCATTTATTTGGAATTCAGATATTATTTTTATTATCTTTGCCTTTGTAAAGTGTACCTATGCCCAAACTGTACCCATCGGGCGGGTCGAGGCAGCGGAACACCTTATATATTAAAGAGGTAAAGAAGCAACTGAAAAAGAAAAAGAGATTAACCTAAATTTATTAAACTTTCACACTATGAAAAAATTATTCTATCTGGTGGCAGCTGTGGGTTTGCTGTTCGCTGCGTGTGACGACTACGATGATACGGGCATCAACGACCGTATCGACGATCTGGAGGAGCGCGTGACGACCTTGGAGGAGACCATTGCCAGCCTCAATCAGGACATTGCCGGCGTACAGACGCTCGTGGATGCTATGCAGAACAATGTCTATGTATCGAAGATCGTGAAGGGTGAGACGGGCTACGAGGTCTATTTCACCAATGGCGAGAAGATTGAGATCGCCGACGGTAAGGCCGGTGAGGCCGGTAAGGATGGCGTTACGGTAACCGTAATGCTCGACGAGGAGGATGGTCAGTACTACTGGGCCGTTACGAAGGATGGCACGACCACCTTTATCGAGGTCGATGGCAAGCGTCTTCCCGTGAAGGGCGAGAAGGGTAACACCCCCAAGATGCGTGTTGTCATGGAGGGCGAGACCGGCTACTGGGAGGTAAGCTACGACAACGGCGAGACGTGGGAGCGTGTGCTGTTGGAGGATGGCACCCCCGTGACCACTTCGGGTGGTGCAGGTGGTCTGTTCAAGGATGCCTATATCGACACGGAGACCAACTCGGCTATCTTCGTATTCCTCAATGGTGAGCAGATCGTAATTCCGCTGGGTAGCGAGCTCTATATCAAGTTCGAGGGCGAGGCTGTTGAGAAGGCCGACTTCAAGTATGGCGAGACGCAGACCTTCCAGATGGAGGCCGCCGGCGTACTGAAGACCGTCGTAACGACCCCCGACGAGTGGAAGGCTTCGTATAACAAGGAGACGATGGTTTGGACGATTACCGCTCCTACGGCCGAGCACGCTGCTTGCGCCGATACGGAGGGTGAGGTTTCGATCATCTACTTCGGTGACGAGAACCAGAGCTCGGTTGTTTCGGTTGCCGTAGCAATTGGCGAGTATGTAACGGTTGCCGATGAGCACCTTACGATCGAGGCTACGGCTGACGAGGCTACCTACGAGGTTCCCTACACGGCCGATGGCGAGGTAACGGTTGAGCAGGTTGATGCCTGGATCTCGGCTACGCTGGTTGACGGTGTTGCCCAGGTGAAGGTTGAGGCCAACTCGGGTGCTGCCCGCACGGGTACGATTAAGCTCGTAGCCAAGAGCAACGTGGTTGTGATCACGGTAAATCAGCCCGACGGCGTGAAGTTGCTGCCCTATGGCTACCGTGCCGGTTCGGAGGAGGTTGTCTTCGCCAAGCCGCTGTCGGAGATTACCGGTCTTTCGGCTGCTGCTGCCGATCACATTGCCGTAACGAACGACTATGTAATCATCAGCTCATCGGGTGCTGTGCCCGTAGTACTGAGCGCTACGACGGGCGAGTATGTTGGTACGCTGAACGTGGGCGATTTGACGGTTGCTGCCGTTACGGCCGATGATGCAAACAACATCATCATCAGCACGTTCCAGGATGCTGTTGGCTTCCGTATTGCTCGTATGAAGTCGATTACCGACACGCCGGAGGTATTTATCGAGCGTGCTTCGACCGAGTATGGTAAGGATATTTCGGTTATCGGTGATGTTTATGGCGATGCCCGCATTACGCTGATGTACTCGCCTTGGTCGTCGGGTACGACGGGTCACCTGCTCTATCAGGTAAGCGGTGGTGTAGCCGATGGTGGTAGCTGGTCGAATATTGCCGCAGGTTCGATTACGGATAAGATTGACAACAACAATGGTGATGTTATTTACCGTGATATGGCCGCCGGTGCGCCCTACTTCATGACGGGTTATTCGAGCAACTGCTTCGTTTGGGCAGAGAGTGGTACGGCTCAGGCTATTCAGGTGACCACCAACAGCAACTGCGGTGCTGTCTGCATCGATGTTGAGCAGTTCAACGGTGCTTACTACCTGATGACGGCTTGCGACACCTACTTCACCTGGGCGTTGTCTGATGCATCGATCTATATGGCCGATGTCACGACAATTGACAACTTCAAGGCCGGTGTGGTTCGCATCCCGACGGGTGACTACGGTTGGAATGCCGCTTCGATGGGTGGTAATACCGACTGCGCATTGAAGGTTTCGGCTGACGGTGTTTACATGTACATCTATGTACTGCACCCGAACGGCCACCTGGGTTGCATCCGCGTAGATTGCCTCGACAAATAGGCACACTTTCTGCTGAGCAGATCCATTTAGTCCATAGCCCCTTGGTTGGGGCTATGGGCACCAACAACGGGCTGTGAGGCCTCCTCACGGAGTTGCACTTGCAGCCCTTTTTAGGGCCGTTTGCGGCCGCTCGGCCCTCGAATGGGGGCAACGTTAATGAGTGAACAAAAAATGGGAGGGAAGTACACATTACCCAAAGATGGCGGTTTGGTGGAGCAAAATGTTCCGCACGACCTGCTGCACCGCTACGAAAAAACGCCTACGCAGGTCTTCCAGACCGAGACGCAGGGTGTAAACTATGTGGCCGATATGATTGTGCAGATGCTGCACGAGCATAACGAGATGCACGGCCACGACGACTTCTACGAAGATTTCAACCCCTTCGTATTGGGTCTGACGACGGGTCGTACGCCCGTGGGTCTCTACCGCGAGCTGGTGAAGCGCTATGAGCAGGGTGAGGTGTCGTTCCGCAACGTGGTGGTCTATAGCCTCGACGAGTTCTACCCCATCGATCCGCAAAACCCCCAAAGTCGCAACTACCGCATCCACAACGAGTTTCTGAACCACATCGACATTCGTCCCGAGAATATCCACATCATCGACGGTCGAGTGGCGCAGGACGATATTGCCCACTACTCGGAGGTCTATGACAAGATGGGCCGCATCAACCTGATGATCATCGGCGTGGGCGAACAGGGCCAGATCGGCTTCAACGAGCCGGGATCGTACGAGAAGTCCCGCACCCGCCTGGTGCAGCTCTCGCACCACTCGCGCAAGGTGCAGTCGAGCTTCTTTGCCACCATCGGCGAGACCCCCAAGATGGCCATCACAATGGGTATCGACACGGTGATGCGTGCCGACAAAATTGTGCTGATGGCCTGGGGCGAGGATAAGGCCCGTGTGGTACACGACATTGTCGAGGGCGAGGTGACGAGCCAGGTGCCCGCCTCGTTCCTGCAGGAGCACGACGACATCGAGGTGGTGGTGGACGAGAATGCCGCCAGCCTTTTGACCCGTGAGGTGGCCCCCTGGCTGGTAGGCCCCTGCAACTGGACCAAGAAGTTTATGCGTAAGGCGGTGGTATGGCTCTGCGGCAAGGTGCAGAAGCCCATCCTGAAGCTGACGCACACCGACTATATCGAGAACTCGCTCGGTGAGCTGCTGGAGCTCAAGTCGTACGACAAAATCAACATCGAGGTCTTCAACGATCTGCAACACACCATCACCGGCTGGCCGGGCGGCAAACCCAACGCCGACGACTCGACCCGTCCCGTTGCATCGACCCCCTTCCCAAAGCGGGTGCTCATCTTCTCGCCCCACCCCGACGACGATGTCATCTCGATGGGCGGAACCTTCATCCGTCTGGTGGAGCACGGACACGACGTACACGTCGCCTACGAGACGTCGGGCAACGTGGCCGTACACGACGATGTGGTGTTGCAGCACATCGACACGGCCAAGGAGCTGGGCTTTGGCGACCGCTACGCCGAGGTGGAGGGAATCATCCGCTCGAAGCGCGACACGGAACCCGAGCCGCGTGCCCTGCTCGATTTGAAGGGGGCCATTCGCCGTGCCGAGGCCAAGGCGGCAGTCCGCTCGTTTGGTCTTCCGGCCGACCACGCCCACTTCCTCAACCTGCCGTTCTACGAGACGGGCGGCATCAAAAAGGGCCAACTCTCGGAGAAGGACATCAACATCATTGTCAAGCTGTTGCGAGAGATTCAGCCCGACCAGATTTATGCCGCCGGCGACCTGGCCGACCCGCACGGCACGCACCGTGTCTGCATCGAGGCTGTGCTGGGTGCACTGGAGGTTGTCAAGGAGGATGAGTGGATGCAGAACTGCCATATGTGGCTCTACCGAGGTGCCTGGATGGAGTGGGATCTGGGAATGGTCGATATGGCCGTACCCCTCTCGCCCGACGAATTGGTCAAGAAACGCCACGCCATCTACCGCCACGTCTCGCAGAAGGACATCGTTCCCTTCCCGGGCAGCGATACCCGTGAGTTCTGGCAGCGTGCCGAGGAGCGTACCCAAAATACGGCAGCCCTCTACGACAAGCTCGGTATGGCCGAATATCAGGCCATCGAGGTCTTCGTCAAGATGTTCTAACGACCCATCAAAGACAATTAGGTTAATAATTTTAAGGTGAAGCAACGAGGCGTTCCGCGAGGGACACCTCGTTGTGGATTTTTATGCGTGCGGGGGACGATCCATATGTATGTGCATCGCATCGAGGGCCATCGATACGATGGCATCTTTGGACACGGCCGCCGCTTTCGCAGAGAAGCCCGCCGCATCCGTAAGGAGTATGGCATCGAGACGCTGAAAACTCCCGAAGTGGAATACCTCAACCAACACCATCGCCCCCAATGGTGGGAGAAGGCACTGTCGTGGCTTATTGACCGATAAACCTCCCCCCCCCATAATCAACTACGTTGGCTCGAACGGCGGCAGCAGGCGAGCGCAGAGCAGGCACAGTGAGGCGGAGGCGAACAGCGAAGTTGCAGCCGGTTGGCCGATCGATAAAAGGAAATTTATTTGCTTTTGAGGGTCGGCCGTCCGGGTGTGGTTGCGCAGCAATACGCCACCGCCACCCAAACGCAGGTAAGTCTGCCGAGGCGCCACAAACCGAGCGAATCCTTATATCCGTACAAAAAAAGCGACTGCAAATGCAGTCGCTCGTGCGGATAAAAGGACTCGAACCTTCACGCCCTGGGGCAACAGATCCTAAGTCTGTCGTGGCTACCAATTACACCATATCCGCAGGATTCGAAAGACAAAGGTAGGCAAAAAAAACAAATTCACAATCATAAACGCAGAAAAAGGGGTTGCCCGATAGGTTAAAAGGTCCACAGACCAAATCCCACACGCTACAATTTTGAATTCAACCTCTCGCCTCCATTCGTCATTGCGAGCGGCCATTAGGGGCGCGTGGCAATCTGAACAAGCACCACGACCGTTGTGTTTCTCGGCGAGATAACCACGTCGCTTGCGCTCCTCGCTATGACGTAGATTTGTCATTCCGAACGCGCAGCGGAGGAATCTACCCTATTCCCTGCTCTTTGCGGTAGGAGGGGAACAATGTAGATCCCTCGTCGCCTGCGGCTCACTCGGGATGACATTTCCTCTCTCCTCTCTCCTCTCTTAAATAATTCCCAGGTTGTCGGCGAAGAGAATCACGATGATGATCGGGCAGATGTAGCGGATCAGCAGGCGCAGCACGGGATAGAGACGTCCAATCTTACCCTCGGGGTAGAGCTGACTCTCGAAGCGTTTGCGCTCGAAAAACCAACCCGTAAAGAGGCAGGTCAGAAGACCACCCAGGGGCAACATGATGTTAGCCGTGAGGTAGTCGAAGGCATCGAAGAGCGAGAGGCCGCACACCTTGAGCCACGACCAGGCACCCAGCGAGAGGGAGCAGAAACAGCAGAGCAGCGAGACAAAGAGGGTCACGCACCAGGCCGCCTTGCGACGCGAAAGGCCATACTCCTCCTCCATATAGGCCGTGCCGGCCTCATGCATCGAGATGGTCGAGGTGAGCGCCGCCACTACCAGAAGCAGGAAGAAGAGCGACGACCAGAGGGCCGGCCAGGGCATCGTGGCGAAGATCGACGGGAGGGTGATGAAGACCAGCGAGGGGCCTGCGCCCGGCTCGATACCGGCACTGAAGACCGCCGGGAAGATCACCAAACCTGCCATGATAGCCACAAAGGTGTCGAGCAACGAGACTCGCACGGCCGTGCCCTGCACATGGGTTGTAGACTTGAAGTAGGAGCCGTAGGTGACCATCGTACCCAAGCCGATCGAAAGCGAGAAGAAGGCCTGACCCAACGCTGCCAACACCGACGAGGTGGTCAGCTTCGAGAAATCGGGCGTAAGGAAGAACTGCAACCCCTCCAAGCCGCGCGGCATCATCATCGAGCGACATGCCAAGACAAAGAGGAAGACGAAGAGCATCGGCATGAGCAGCTTCGAGGCGCGCTCGATGCCCTTCTGCACACCCAGCACAATGATGATGTGGGTTGCCAACGAGAAGCCGACCGCATAGATAAGGGGCTTCCAGGGGTGAGTGATGAAGCTATTGAAGGCGGCTGTCTGCACCTCAACCGACGTGGAGCGCACCACATCATTCGCCAAGAAGGAGTGGAGCGTATATTCGGCCGTCCATCCCGCCACCACAAGGTAGAAACTCAAGATAAGCAGCGAGGCAAGCACACCGAGATAGCCGACCACCGTCCAGCGCTTATTCAACTCGCGGAAGGCTCCGACGGCATTCTTGTGGGTCGAGGCTCCGATCGAGAACTCCGAGATCATCAACGGCAGACCCAGCAGCATAATGCAGCAGAGGTAGACCAACAAAAAGGCACCACCTCCGTTTTCGCCTACGATGTAGGGAAAACGCCAGATGTTGCCCAAACCCACGGCGCTACCCGCAGCTACGAGTACTGCGCCGATTCTGCCACCAAAGGTGGCACGATTCTCCTGACTCATATTTTTTGTAACCTAACTAACGTTCTGTTCTCCTGATATCCCCCCTCCGTTCGAAGCCGCAAAACTACGCCTCGAGCGTCACGCTCACACTGCGGAGCTTGCCCCCCAGCGGCGGAGCGAGCTTGGCCACCGTGCAACGCACCGTGTCGATCGCCTCGAAGCGCGCCTTGAGGGCCTCGATGATGTTCAGTGCGACACGCTCGATCGTGCAGCAGGTGATCGCCATCACGCGGCGCACCTCCTCATAGACCTCGAGGTAGTTCACCGCCAGGCGCACATCATCCTTCGCAGCCACCTCACCCAGCTCGGTGACAATCTCCAGATCGACCGTAAAGCGGTTGCCCACCTGCTGTTCGAGTTCGTAGCAGCCATGAAAGGCGCGGAACTCCATGCGCTCGAGGGTAATGCGGTACTTCATTTACTTGGGTTGAAAGGGTTTTACTCGGCAATGACGAGGTAGTAGTTCTTCTTGCCGCGCTGCACCAAGAGGTACTTACCGGCGATGAGGTCCTCCTCGGTGATGGGGCGCTGCTGGTCGGCAACCTTCTCCTTGTTGAGCGAGACACCACCACCCTGCACCATCTTGCGGCACTCACCCTTCGAGGGGAAGATCTGCGTCAGACCGGCTGCCAGCTCGATGAAGGGCAACTCGCCCAGAGCCGAGCGATCGATGCGGAACTGAGGCACACCCTCGAAGACCTGCAGCAGGGTCTGCTCGTCGAGCCCCTTGAGGGCCTCCGACGTAGCACCGCCGAAGAGGATCTGCGAGGCGGCCAGCGCCTTCTCGTACTCCTCGCGCGAGTGGATCATCGTCGTGATCTCCTCGGCCAGGCGCTTCTGCAGGGCGCGCATGTGGGGAGCCTCCTCGTGCTCCTTGATGAGGTTGTCGATCGTCTCGCGGTCGAGCAGCGTGAAGATCTTGATGTAACGCTTGGCATCCTCGTCGCTCACGTTGAGCCAGAACTGGTAGAACTTGTAGGGCGAGGTGTAGCGGGGCGAGAGCCATACGTTGCCGCTCTCGGTCTTACCGAACTTCGTACCGTCGGCCTTCGTGATCAGGGGGCAGGTGATGGCAAAAGCCTCCGCCTCGGAGCCGAGCTTGCGACGAATCAGCTCCGTACCGGTCGTGATGTTACCCCACTGGTCGGCACCACCGAGCTGAATCTTGCAGTTCATCGTCTGGTAGAGGTGCAGGAAGTCGTAGCCCTGCAGCAGCTGGTAGGTAAACTCCGTGAAGGACATACCGTCACCCTCGCCGTTGAAGCGCTTCTTGACCGAATCCTTGGCCATCATATAGTTCACCGTGATGCACTTACCGATATCACGCGCAAAGTCGAGGAACGAGAACTCCTTCATCCAGTCGTAGTTGTTGACCAGACGGGCCGCATTCGGGGCATCCGAGTCGAAGTCGAGCAGCTTGGCCAGCTGTTCGCGGATCGCCTCCTGGTTGTGGCGCAGGGTCTTCTCGTCGAGCAGGTTGCGCTCCTGCGACTTACCCGAGGGGTCTCCAATCATACCCGTAGCACCACCAATAAGGGCCAGGGGACGGTGACCGCACATCTGGAAGTGCTTCAAAATCATCACACCCACCAGGTGACCGATGTGGAGCGAGTCGGCCGTGGGGTCGATACCCAGGTAGGCCGTCGTCAGCTCCTTCTCAAGCTGTTCTTTGGCTCCCGGCATGATCGTGTGGATCATGCCACGCCATTCGAGTTCTTCGATAAAATTTTTCGTTGCCATATTGTTTTTTTGTTATTCAATCTCTAATTCAAGCACCTTGCGCAACTCGGGCAGCAAGGGGTTCTGGGCCACCAAGTGACTCAAGCGATCCTCGAGGCGGATCGGTTTCGTGGCACGAATCGCCTCGTTGACCGTCACGGCCAATTCGAGCGATCCCGCAACCTCGGCCACGCGGGCTACCTGCAGCAGCAGGGCCGTGCGGTTACGCATCATCTCGTCGTGCAATTCCTGCGAGGGTACGACAATCGCCAACGTGCTCCCCTGGATGGTCATCTGCTCAAAGGCGGGATAGAAACGGGGACGCTCGCGCTGAATCAGTGCGAGAATCTGCTCGCGGTGTGCCGTGAGCTTCTCCTCGGCCATCGGATCGTAGGTCGGAGCGGTCACACCCTCCTCGGAGAGCTGCTGTTGGGGCTTATCGCCCGCCAAAAGTTCGGTCAGCGAGGTACCCAGCACCGAGCCTCGCGGTTTCGCGGGTGTTGCCATCGGCTGCTCGGCCACTTTGGGCGCCTCAACCGCCTTGGGTTGCTCCACCACTTTCGGCGTTTCAACCGCTTTGGGCTGTTCGGCCACTTTGGGTTGCTCCACAACGGTCGGGGTCAGAGTCGCCACCGCCGCAGGGGCAGGGGTTGCCGCCGGAGTCGATGCAGGGGCCGCCACAGGCGCAGGCGCAGGCGTCGGGGCTACGCGCACCGGAGCCACGCGCTTCTCGAGGGCGGGAAGCTCAAAGAACTCCTCGTCAAAACCCTCCGCTACATTTTTTTTTTGGCCGAGTCGTGCGATTTTCATCAGACCCAGCTCTACCAACAAACGACCCGAAGAGGCTTGTCGTATCTTTCCGTCCAGCTCCGTGAGGATCGAGATCGCCCCGAAGAGGAACTGCGGATCGCACCCCGCAGCCTGCTTTTGGTAGCGCTCCATCAGCGAGCCGGTCATCTCAATGAGGCGCAGCGTGTCGGCCTGGCGCGACATCAGCAGGTCGCGCATGTGGCGATTCAGACCCGCCATAAAGGTCTGCCCCGAGAAGCCCTTCGAGAGCACCTCGTCGAAGGCGACCAGTGCCTCGGTATAGTTGCCTGCTAAGAGCAGGTCGGTCATACGGAAGTAGGTGTCGTAGTCCAGCACGTTGAGCGTCTGAGCCACGGCGCGGTATTCGAGCTTCTGACCGCCGAACGAGACGGCCTTGTCGAACATCGAAAGGGCATCGCGCATACCGCCGTCGGCCTTCTGCGCAATGAGGTTGAGCGACTCCTCATCGACCTCGACACCCTCCTGCGAGGCGATATACTTCAGGTACTCGACAGCATCCTCGACGCGGATGCGGTTGAAGTCGTAGATCTGACAGCGCGAGAGAATCGTCGGGATGATCTTGTGTTTCTCGGTCGTGGCGAGGATGAAGATGGCGTGCTGGGGCGGCTCCTCGAGGGTCTTGAGGAAGGCGTTGAAGGCGGCAGCCGAGAGCATGTGGACCTCGTCGATGATGAATACCGAGTAGTGACCCACCTGCGGGATGATGCGCACCTGCTCGATCAGGGTGCGGATATCCTCGACCGAGTTGTTCGAGGCGGCATCCAGCTCGTGGATGTTGAGCGAGCGACCCTCGTTGAACGAGCGACACGATTCACAGCTGTTGCAGGCCTCGGATCCCGCAGGATTGAGGCAGTTGATCGCCTTGGCAAAGATGCGGGCACAGGTGGTCTTACCCACACCGCGCGGACCGCAGAAGAGGTAGGCATGCGCCAACTGACCACGCTCGATGGCATTTTTCAGCGTCGAGGTGATGTGCTTTTGTCCCACCACCGACTGAAAAGTCGCGGGACGATACTTTCTTGCACTGACAATAAAATCGCTCATAATTGGCAAAGATAGTGAAAGCCGAGCGCACTGCCAAAAAAATCGGGCAAAAAGCGCACACGCGCGTACGAGAACAACCAAGAGGGCGGGGTTCGACAGTTTTAGCCTTTCGTAACCTCCGTAGGAGGCACAAGGGGATATGCAACCCGTGCACAAGCTAGCTTGATGCCACGAGGTTGCATATCCTCTTGTGTGTTGCCTGCGGCAACCGAAAGGCTAAAACGGCCAAAGGAAGAGCCTCCCAACTAAACTAAAAAAATGATATAGACAATCCCTCCAAACCTCCCTTTGACCTTCGGTCTTCCTCCTTCGCGCCTCGGCATAGCTCGTGCAAGCACGGCTCTGCTCTCGGCTTGGCGTCGGTTGAGAAGGGAGGCTTAGTCGCTACGCTCCTGGGTGGAGCTAACGAGCGTTGTGATTTTTGCGATTTTTGGGTAGTGCTGAGGCGCATCCTATCTAAACCGAGCGGCGCGGGTCGGAAGACTCCGCGAAGCGAA